>JAURCQ010000006.1 GCA_030828335.1 Gammaproteobacteria bacterium | reverse complement strand
GTCCCGATCCCGCGCCCCAAAGATGTGGGGAACGCCGAGGGCGTCGCGGAGGATCTCCGCTTCATAGCCCTTGGCTGCGGCTTCAAAGGCGGCCGGATTGAAGGCGGCGCGCTGCTGGGCCTGCACCGCGAGGTCCAGGGCGATGAGGCTAAAGCCCAAAACAATGGTTAGAAGGAGGAGGCGTTGTCGCATGGGAGGCTCTTCTTTTTGGGCGCGGGACGGCGGCGGTAAAGCTCGCTAGCATAGCGCGGGAAATTCCATGTCACAGGAGGGGAGTATGAGCGAATATCCGTTACCCAACGCGGGGTACGATCTGGGCGGCCAGGTCGCTTTGGTGACCGGCGCGACGTCGGGCCTGGGCTGGCGCTTTGCCGAGGTGCTGGCGGCCGCTGGGGCTCGCGTGGTGATTTCCGGCCGGCGCGTGGAGCGCCTCGAAGCCCTCGCCGAGCAGCTTCGGGGTCAGGGCGCGGAAGTGCTTCCCGTGGCCATGGATATGACCGACCGGGCCAGCCTGCGGGCCGGGCTCGATCAGGCCGAAGCGGCCCTGGGGCGGGTGCAGATTCTGGTCAACAACGCCGGGATCCCCGATGCGCAGCGGGCCCACAAGATGAGCGATGAGCTGATCGATCGGGTCTTCAACACGAACCTCATTGCCCCCTGGGTGCTGTCCTGTGAAGTGGCCCGCCGCCTCATCGATGCTGGGGAGAAGGGCCGCATGGTGAACATCGCCTCCGTGGCCGCCTACAACTACAGCGGCAATGGCGCGGCCCTCTACTCCGTGACCAAGGCCGCGGTGGTGCGCATGACCGAAGCCCTGGCCGTGGAGTGGGCGAAGTTCGGCATCAACGTGAATGGCATCGCCCCCGGCGCCTTTGAGTCGGAAATGATGGACGGCATGCTCGAGCGCATGGGGGACATTGCTAAGTACTTCCCCCGGGGCCGGGTGTGCCCCTCGCCGCTCATGGATTCGACCCTGCTTTATCTTGTGAGTCCGGCGTCGGAAGCGGTCACGGGCACGGTCATCAAGATCGACGACGGCCAGGGGCCCCGCTGATGGACCTGGGGCGACGGTGCCTGGGCGCCCTGGGGCTTCTGGGCCTGCTGGGGGCGCTCCTCGGCTGCGGCGCCCCGCCAGAGCGGCCCACCGTGGATTGGGAAATCTACGGTGGTCAGCTCATCGATGGCACGGGGACGCCACCGCGCTCCGGGACGCTGTGGCTCAAGGACGGGCGTATCCACGCCATCACGGAAGCCGGGGCCGCGCCCTTTAAAGCGGCGCGGCGCTTTGACGCCGCGGGGCGTGTGGTGGCGCCGGGCTTCATTGACCCCCACAGCCACGGCGACCCCCAGGAAACGCCGGCCTTTGAAAACTTTTTGGCCATGGGGGTGACCACCATCACCCTCGGTCAGGACGGCTCGAGCCCCGAGGTAGCG
Source organism: Gammaproteobacteria bacterium (assembly GCA_030828335.1). GTDB lineage: Bacteria > Pseudomonadota > Gammaproteobacteria > Pseudomonadales > Azotimanducaceae > Salivita. Next base: position 29,232 of record JAURCQ010000006.1, on the reverse strand, counting down.
CCCTTGGCACCGCTGCTGGCGGAGCTTGATGCGCTGCCCCTGGGCCCGAACCTTGCGCTCTTTGTGGGCCATGGGACGCTGCGGACCCTGGCGGGCATTGGCCGCGATCCGGCCCCGAGCCCGGAGGCCATCGGGCGCATGCAGGCCCTGCTTGATGACGCCCTCGATCACACCTTTGGGCTTAGCTCCGGTTTGGAATACAACCCGGGGCTCTGGGCGCCGGAGCCTGAGCTCCTGGCCTTGGCCGAGGTGGTGGGGCGCCGGGAGCGGGTGATCATGAGCCACCTGCGCTCGGAGGATGACGATGCGCTCTTCGAAGCGATTGATGAGCTGCTCGCTCAGGGTCAGCATGCGCGCGTGCACATCGCCCATCTGAAGTCCGTTTATGGCCGCGGGGCGGCTCGGGGCGATGCGATCCTCGACAAGCTGACGGCAGCGCAGCGCTCGGGCCTTAGGGTGAGCGCCGACGTCTATCCCTACAGCGCGAGCTACACGGGCCTGGCCTTGCTCTTTCCCTCCTGGGCCAAGGCTCCGGAGCAGTTCGTGGAAGCGAAGGCTACGCGGCGCGCTGAGCTCGAGGCCTATCTCAAGGCCCGGGTGCTTTCCCGGAATGGCCCGGAGGCCACGCTCCTGGGCTCGGCGCCCCATGCCGGCCTCACCCTCGCAGAGCTCGCCGAGCGCCTCGAAAAGCCCTTCGAAAGGGTGCTTGTAGAGGACCTTGGCCCCCAGGGGGGCTCGGCGGCCTACTTCATCATGGATGAGGATCTGCAGCGCCGCTTTATCCAGGACCCCCGGGTAGCTATTTCCTCCGATGGGAGCCCCACGGGCTTCCACCCCCGGGGCCACGGGACCTTTGCCAAGATCATTGAGCAATACGTTCAGGAGGAAGGGTCCCTGACCCTGCCGGAGGCGGTGCGCCAGATGACCACGCTGCCGGCGGCGCAGCTGGGCATCCGGGATCGGGGCCAGCTGGCCCCGGGCCTGGCGGCGGATATCGTGGTGTTTGATCCCGCCGTCGTGCGGGCCCGCGCCACCTACGCGGAGCCCCACCGCCTCGCCGAGGGCTTCGATGCGCTGTGGGTGAACGGGGTGCAGCTGCGAAGCGGCGGCGCCTTCACTGGCGCCACCGGGGGCCGGGTGCTGCGCCCGAGCCCCTAGGACACACGCCCTTAGCCCGTGCGCGAGCCGCCGTCGACCCGGAGCACCGTCCCCGTGGTGTAGCTGGAGGCGGCGGAGGCAAAGTAGAGCGCTGCGCCCACGATTTCCTCGGGCTCCCCGCCGCGCTGAAGGGGGATGGTGCTGGCTGCCCGGGCCGCGAAGGCTTCCATATCCCAGGCCTTGGAGATATCCGTGAGGAAGGGCCCGGCGGCAATGGCGTTCACCCGCACCTTCGGCCCGAAGGCCCAGGCGAAGGACTCGGTAAGGGCATTCAGCCCGGCCTTCGCCGCGCCGTAGGGCTCGGCGTGGGGCGACGGCTGAAGGGACGCAATGGACGAGATGTTGATAATGCTGCCCCCGTCCCCGGCAGCCATGTGCGTACCGGCTCGGGCCATGAGGCGGAAGGGCCCCTTCAAGTTCACTCCGATCACCTTGTCAAACAGCGCCTCGGAAACGGACTCTAAATCGGGGTAGAGGGGGGACATGCCCGCGTTGTTCACCAGGATGTCGACCCGGCCATAGTGGGCGATGGCGGCATCGAAGAGGGCATCGCATTGATCCCAGTCGGCGACATGGCAGGCGAGGCCAAGCACTTCGGCGCCGGTGGCCCGGAGTGCCTCCGCCGTTTCCTCCACCTGCTCAAGCTTTCGGCTGGCGATCACCAAGCGCGCCCCGCGCTCGGCAAAGGCGAAGGCCATGGCGCGCCCGAGGCCCCGGCTGCCGCCGGTGATCAGGGCCACCTTTCCCGTTAAGTCGAAGTGATCTTTCATGCTGCGCGTCTCCCAAAGCAAGCGAGGTCTTGCATCCCCCAAGACAGGAGGGCCAGAGTAGCCCAATCGTTCTCCATCGTCCCCTGCGGAGGGCCCATGGCCAAAAGCATCCCCGAGCTGACCCCGGAGCTTGCGCGCTGGATCGAAAAGCAGCCCCTATTTTTCGTCGCCACGGCGCCCCTCGCCGCTGAGGGACACGTCAATCTTTCACCCAAGGGGCTCGATAGCTTTCGCGTCCTCGACCCCCTGACCGTGGCCTACCTCGATTACACCGGCAGCGGCGCGGAAACCCTGGCGCACCTCGGGGAAAATGGGCGCATGACCATCATGTTCTGCGCCTTCGAAGGGCCGCCGCGCATTCTGCGGCTCTATGGCAAGGGCACGGCGACGCAGGTGGGGACGGCGGCCTTCGACGAGGATATCGCCCGGCTGGCCGTCACCCCGGGCCCCGGAGCCCGGGCCGTCATGACCTTGAAGATCTCCCGCATCAACGATTCTTGCGGCTACTCCGTGCCGAAGATGGCGCTGCTCGAGGAGCGGGACGTACTGGATCGCTGGGCGGAGAAACGGGGGCCGGAGGGGATGGCGGCCTATCGGAAGAAGAACAACCGGCGAAGCCTCGACGGCTTGCCGGCCTTTGAGGATCGCTAGCTTCGCGTCAGGGGCTCGGCCCCGTGATCGATGATGAGCTGCCGGAGGGCCTCGAGCACGGCGTCTAGACGCGCTTCATCCGTGCCCCGGGCGACGAGGGTGGTGCCGTAGCGGCCGTCCTCGTTAAAGGGGTAGGACCCTAGATCGACATTCTCGAACTGATCCTGAAGCGCCGTGAGCGCATCGGCGATGGTGCTTTCCCCAAGGTAGGCGCCGACGCTGCGGCTACGCACCGGGCGGGCACCCTTCAGAGTAGGGGCGAGCTTGCCGATCATGGACTGCATGACCGCGGGAATGCCCGCCATGACGTGAACGTTGTCGATGGCGAAGCCCGGGGCGCCGACGTCCGTGGGCAGGAGCCGGGCGCCCTCGGGTACGCGCGCCATGCGCAGGCTGGCGGCGAGCACCGTATCGCTCATGCCCCGCACCTTGGCGTAGCCGCGGATGGTTTCCGCAATCTCTTCGTTCATCACCAGGGGGACGGCAAAGGCCTCGGCGACGCATTCCGCCGTGATGTCGTCGTGGGTGGGCCCGATGCCTCCGGTGGTAAAGACGTAGTCAAAGCGCGCGCGAACGCTGTTAAGGGTCTCGATGATGACCGTGGGATCGTCGGGGATAACCCGGGCTTCCCGCACGGAAACGCCGACCTCGTTGAGGGTCGTGGCTAGATGGGCGAGGTTGGCGTCCTGAGTCCGGCCGGACAGCAGTTCGTTGCCGATCAAAAGGACGCAGGCGGTAACGGCTTGAGAACTCATAGCGACTCCCTTAAAGCGAGCCGCCAGTATACGCCCCTAGGGGGCGCAAAGCCGATCGAAGGCTCGGGCCAGGGCGAGGTCCTTCTCCGTCAGCCCCCCAGCGTCGTGCGTGGTGAGACGCACCTCCAAGCGGTTATAGCTGTTCGCCCAGTCCGGATGGTGGCCCAGGGCTTCCGCCTCAAAGGCGACCCGGGTCATGGCCGCCAGGGCGCTGGGGAAATCCGGGAACCGGAAGGTCCGGGCGAGCACCGTGCCCTCCGCCTCCAGAGACCAGGCTGGGAGTTCGGCGAGGGCGCTGCTCAGGGCTTCCGGGCTCAGTAGGGTCATGGTGAGGGCGCCTCCAGGGGTGGGGTGGGCGCAAGGCCCAGGCGGGCTCGATCTGCCGTGACCAGGGCAAAGTCGGCGACGGCCTGTTGGAAGGCCAGCTGGGCATCGAGCGCTCGTACCCGGGCATCGGCGGTGTTTTCTTCCCGGGCGTTCAGGATAAAAAAGCTGCTTGCGCCCTCGCGAAACTTCACCCACTCCGCCGCCTCGAGGGTTTCCGCGGCAGCGGCCTCCTGATCGGCGAGGGCCGCAAAGTCCGCTGCGGCGGCGACCGTTTCCTGAAGCCGAAGGGTCGCCAGGCGGAGCGCATCCGTTTCCCGGGCCTGCCGGTAGGTGACGGCTTGGAGCGCGGCCTCCGCTTCCTCCTGCGCGCCCCGGGCCTTGCGCCGCTGCAGGGGCAGGGAGAACTCGAAGCCCGTGATCACGTCATTGCCGTTCAGGGTTCGGGGCCCCTGGCCCAGATCCTTCGCAAGCTTGAGGGAAAAATCGAGCTCCGGGCGCAGATCGTTCTGCGCAAGGTTGCGCTTAAGACGCAGGCGCTGGGCCTTCTGCGCCAGGGCCTGGAGCGTGGGCGTCGCCTCGATGATGGCGCTAAGACGCGCCGGGGCGAGCTTTGCCTCCGTTTCCGCAATGGGCGGGAAGGCCGGGGGCAAAGCGTTGGCGTCCACAATCTGCATGGCGCCGCCCTCGTCCCGGAGGAAGAAGCTCAAATCCGTGGCGGCCAGGGTGAAATCCCGGGCTGCGCGGCGGGCCAGCTGGCGCCGCTTCAGCAGGTTTTGCTGGTTCTCCACCACGGCGATTTCGGCGATGTCCCCCACCGCGGACTGGGCCCGGAAGGCCTGGTCCCGTTCCTCGGCAATGGCCAGGAGCGTGTCGAAGATGGCGAGCTTTCGCCCCGCGGCCACCCAGCGCCAGTAGGCGACGAGGGCGTCGTGCTGCACGTCGAGCTGGGTTTGAAATAGGGAGGCGTCGGCCTCGGCAATGGCCAGGGTGGCGTCCTGCCGGGCGAAGCGCCGGTCATCTAAGGTGCGATCCTGGAGTAGGGGAAGGGTGAGCCCCAGGCTCAGTTCCCCGCCCCCCAGGGTTTGTCGCTCCGTTTCGTAGCGGGGGAAGCTGCCGTCGCTGATGCGATAGGCCGCGGTGAAATCGCCGCCCAGGGTGGCGAGGGGTTGGGTCAGCTTAAGATCGGCGTCGAAGCCGTCGTAGTCCCCGAGTACCCATTGCCGCGTACCCTGGGAGAGGGTGCGGTCGAAGCCCCCCTCCGCCGCCAAGCGCTGGGCCACCACGGCGGCGCGCTGGGATCGGGCCTCAAGGATGGTCGGGACGGCCCGGGCCGACGCCGCCAGCACGGCCTCGGCGGTAAGGGCCCCTGTGGTCATCGCGACGGCGGTCTGCGCGGCGGCGGCCTGCGCCGCTGCCGCCGAGCCGCTCGTGGCAAAGGCTAGGCTCAAGGCCAACAGCAGGGGTCTAAGCACGGGGCGTTGCCCCGACGCTGTTCTCCGGGGGGAAGCCGTTCAGCCGTCGCCACAGCTCGTAGCCCACGGACACCGTATCAAGCAGGATCCAACCCCGGGCCTGGGCCCCGAAGCGCAGGTAGGCGTTGGAGGGCCAGGGGGCGTCGTCGGGGTCCGGGACCAGGAGCACGCGGAAGCGGCCATTGGGTGAGACCACGGGATCGACCGTATTGACTACGGCGCCGAAGGTGCCCACGGCGACCTCCGGCCATCCCCCGAACTGCACCGCGGGCCAGCCCTCGAACATCACCCGGGCCTTCCGCCCCGGGGTCACGAGGGAGGCGTCAAGGCCGGAAATGTAGAGCTCCACGGCGGGGTTGGCGACCTTGGGTACAAACTCGGCGATCACGTCTCCAGCGCGCACGAGCGTGCCCATGTCCCCGGCGCGAATGCCGAGGATGGTGCCATCCCGGGGGGCGACGACCTGCTGCGTGGTTTGCCGGGTCACGGCGACCCGCGCCTGATTTAAGGCGGCTTCCGCTTCGCTTTCCTTCGCGCTTAACTCGTTGACGCGAATTTGTGCGCGCTCGAAGGCGACCTGGGAGGTGAGCCCCTGCTCGAGCAGGCGTCGCTGCCGCTCCAGGTTCAGGCGCGCCGTGCGCGTGGCTTCCTGGGCCGCTTCAAAGGCGGCTTGGACCGCGCGCTGCTCCGCCGTAAGGCGCTCCACCAGCTGGGGGTCGATATCCACGATGTCCACAATGGGGTCGCCCTGGCTGACGTAGCTGCCGTCCCGGACGTGCCAGCGCGCAAGGCGCCCGGAGGCGAGGCTGGTCAGGGTTTGGCTACGCTCCGCAGGGTTTAGGGTGGTGACCCGGCCGTCCCCGGCGGCGTTTTGCACCCAGGGGGTGTAGGCCAGAAAGGCTACCAGCAGCAGCAGCGCCCCGAGGATCACGAGCCGCAGCGTTTTCAGCACCCTTGGCAGGCGTTGGCCGGCCAGCGCGGTGAAGGCCTCCCGGTGGGCGGGCGCGACGAAGCGCTCGAGGGGCGCGCCGCTTAGGGTTTCCGTTTGCGCGTTGCGCTTCATAGCAGGGCTCCAGCGGGGTGGGCGGCGTGCTCCGCAGTGAGCAGGTCCTCCAGGGTGTCGTAGCGCAGTCCGTAGCCATCCCCGAGGCGTAGGTAGTGATCGAAGCCCTCAAGGTCTAGGCGGTTGGAAAGCACGATGAGGGTGCGGCTCCGTTCCTTGAAGGCCTTCAGGATGGCCCGGCGGCGCTCCACCCGGAGCAGGTCGCAGGTGGGCGTTAGAATGAGGATCTTTGGGTCGTAAGCGATCGCCCGGGCGATCTTCAGGCGGAGCGCTTCGCTGGTGGTGAAGGGCCCGCCACTGGGGGTGAGAACGGTATCGAGCCCCTCCGGCAACGCTTCGACGATGTCCGCGAGGCCGACCACGGCCAGCGCTTTCATCATTTCGCTGCGGGGAAGGTCGGGATTGCCAATGCGGAGGAAGTCCGCGATGGAGCAGGCTAGGAGTAGGGTATCGCTGACCACGAGGACATCGTCGCGGAGCCGGCTGGAGGGCAGGCGCTCTCCGTCGACGTCCCCGAAGCGCAGCGTGCCCCCAATGGGTAGCTGCAGCTCCGTGGCGCCGGAACAGAAGGTCTCCGTCACGCTCACCGTTTCCGGTGCGACCAGGGTAGCGCTGCCCTCGGGAAAATGGGCGGATAGGGTCAGCGTGCGGTTTCGATGGCGAAGCTTGGCCCCCTCAAAGGTCAGAGAGGGGCGCCAAGTTGGGATCGCCCCCTCATCGCTCCCGTGGGGCTCCTCCGGGGGCAGGAGGTAAAGCTGGGAAAGCTTTTCCACCGCGGGGCGCAGGCTGTACCACCCTTCCAGCACCGTGGCGAAGCCGCCCATATTTAAGAAGATGGTCCCCAGGATCAGCTCCGCGGCCACCAGCTGGCCCACGGTGAGCTGGCCCCGGACCACCAGCCAGCCCCCAATACCCAGGAGCAGGGCGCTGCCCGCCGCCATGAGGAATTGGTAGGCAAGCACCTGGGTGAAGCTGTAGCGAAAGTGCTCCCGGTGCGCGGCGAGGTAGTCTTCCGTGAGGGCGTTGGTGCGCGCCGTCGCCCAGCCCAGGCCCCGCTCGGATTTAAAAAGGCGATGGCGCAGGGCAAGGGACTCGAGCCAAGCGCCCATGCGGTATTTCGTATTGGAAAGGCCCTTCACCCCGCGCACCGCGCCCGCATCTGTGCTTCGCCAAATCAGATAGATTAGGGCTGCGTGGACCACCCCGACGATGAGGAAGTAGGGGTGGTAGAAGGCCACCACCACGTAGCCCACGAGGGCCTGAAGCACGAGATTTAGGCCCGTGGTGAGCAGTACCGGGACCTGGCTCTTGATGGTGTCGATCTCGAAGAAGCGGTTGTAGAGGTCTTCCCGGTGGCTGGCTTCTAGGGCCTCCGTGTCTGCGTAGCGGGTCCGGAGGGTGATCTCCTGCGCCGTGCGCGCATAGAAGCGGCGCTCGAAGCGCTCGAGCACAAAGTTCTGCAGGGCCACGAGGACGCCGGCGGTGAGCAGCACGGCGAAGAGGATGGTGGACAAAATCAATACGGGCTGGAGCGCCCCAAGGTTGGCAATGGAATCGATGAGCAACTGCACCGCCACGGGGACGCCGAGGGTGAGGGCGCTCAGGACCACGCCAAAAAGGATCGCCATGTTAAAAAAGGCGGTTTCGCCGCCTAGAACGAGGCGAAGGGCGCTCAGCAGGGAGGGCGCTTGCCGTGCCATGATCACTCCTTACAGGGCGCCGCTTCCGGCGGCTACCCATGGGATGGGGGGCGAAGTGACGCGGGGGCCCCGTGTTTGTGTGCTGCGCGCCACCAGGGGCGCCGACGCGAGGCGCGAGGGCGCTCTGCGATGATGGAAGGAGCGTCGAACGATGGCCGTTCGGGAACAAAAGTCTAGCATGGCTCTCTTCCGCCCGGGGTGGTGGGGGGGGCGCATCCTAGGGACGCTCCTTGCGCTCCAAAGTTCCCTCGTAGGTGGCGTTTTCGCCGCTGAATTTCAAGGGGCTGCGCCTCTTGAAGCGCCGGCGGCCGCAGCACCGGTGGCCGCAGCACCGGGCGTCGATGCGCTCCAGCGAGCCCTGAAGAGCCTGCGCCTGCCCGAGGGCAGCGCGTCCCTGTGGGTCCTCGATCTTGACCGGGACGAGGTGCTGACCGCGGAGGCTGCGGAGCGACCGCGCCCCCCGGCCTCCCTTGTGAAGCTCCTCCCCATGGGTGCGGCTCTGCTGTCCCTGGGCCCGGCGTTCCGTTGGCACACGGAGGCCTGGGCCGAAGGGCCGCTGCGCGATGGGGTCCTTCAAGGGGATCTCTTGCTGTGGGGCGAAGGCGATCCTTTTTTCAATGACGAAGCACTCTATCGCTTTGTCTCCGCGCTGCGCGACGCCGGGGTGTCTCGCATCGAGGGGGCCCTGCGGGTGGATGGCACGGCCCTGTCCCCCACGGCCCGGCCCCGGGATGCCTTCGATGGGCAGGGGGATCGGCTGTATAACTTGCCCGCCCATGCCCTGCTGCCGAATTTCACTGCCGCCACCGTTGCCCTTCGCCCCGGGGCGGGCGCCGTAGAGGCGCAGGTGTCTCCCGTGCTCCCGTCCCTCCGTATCGAAAATCGCCTGAAACTCGTCCCCGGCCCCTGCCGGGGGTACCAGCGCGGCGTGGCGATTAACGTGCTGGGCCCGGCTCGCGATGCCCTCCGCCTTGAGGGCACCTTTCCTGAGGGCTGCCAGCGCTATGCTCTCACGCGCAGCGTGCTCACCCCAGAGCGCTACCTTGGGGATCGCTTCCGCGTGCTCTTTGAAGCCCTCGGGGGGGAGTGGGAGGGGGCCCTAGCGCCGGGCACCTTGGCGGCGGAGGCCCGGGCCGAGGCCGACGCCTTCGATGGTCTTCCTCCCCGCGCCCGGGAGCAAACGCCGGAGCCCGCGGCGCGCCTTTTGCGCCAGCCTTCCCCGCCCCTTGATGAAATTGTTTGGCGCCTGGGGAAGTACAGCAACAACGTGATGACCACTCAGCTCCTGCTGACGCTCGGGCGTGCCTATGGGGGCGAGGGGTCGGAGGGGGCCGGGTGGGAGGTCCTTCGGGAAATCTACGGGGCGGAAGGGGTCGATCTCGGCGATGCGGTGCTCACCCATCCCGCGGGGTTGGCGCGGGAAGATCGGCTGCGCCCGGCGCAGCTGGGGGCCGTGCTCCGCCTTCTGTGGCGGTCCCCGCGCATGCCGGAGTTTTTGCACGCGCTGCCCATTGCCGGGGTCGACGGCACGCTCCGGAGCCGCTTCGAGGATACGCCCGTGGCTGCTCAGGCCCACTTGAAAACGGGCACCCTGGCTGGGGTATCCAATGTCGCTGGGTACTTGCGTACGCGGCAGGGGCGGCGCCTTGCGGTGGTGCTGATGCTGGCGGCGGAGGGGGTGGAGCGGGGCCTCGGCCCCTCCCTGCAAGAGGCCGTGTTGCAGGCGCTGTGGGCGGATTAGGGGTTTTTTGACCGTTCGTCAACTACTCCTTGCCACGGGAGATAAAAGGAGTATGGTGCCGCGCGTCCCGAACCCCCACTTCGGAGTAATCCCCCATGTCATTGCTGAAGCGCTTTGCTGAACTCTACCTTAACCAGCCCATGCTCCTGTCTGCGGGGCTCCTCCCCGAGCTGGCCTATCCCGTCGCATCCTGGCGCTACGCCGAGGTCGTGCCCGTGGCGAAGGCCCCGGTGGCGATCATCGCGATGTTGAAGATGCGACCCCAACGAAGATGCAGCGCCCCGCCCTTCTTGCTGAGCACGGGCACCCAGAAGGCCACAAGCCCCACGGCCCCGGTGGTGATGTGCCCGGCAAGAAATCCGTGAAACGCATCCATCCCCATGGCCTGTCAACTAAAGATGACGTCAGTGTGCCTTGGCGCTTATGCTCGAGCAAGGACTGACCCGCGGCCCCTTGATCTCGCGCAAGGCAGCGCCGCCCTAGGAGAACGCCCAGCGCCCATGCTTGAAAACCGCTACGAGCCGCCCCGCACGCCGCCCCTGAGCCCCCTCGGCGGGCTCCTCCGTACGCTATGGCGCGGCGACGGCGATCTCCTGAGCCTGATGCCGGCCACGGCCTACCGCGTGCCCATCGGCCCCCTGGGCTACTCCCGGCGCTCGATTCTAATCCTGAACGATCCGGCCCTGTTCCGCTCCGTGCTCACCGACCCCCTGGACATCTACCCGAAAAACGACCTCATGACCGGTGCCCTGGAACCGCTGGTGGGGGACTCGCTCTTTGTCTCCTCCGGCCCCCTTTGGCGCCGGCAGCGCGCCATGATCGACCCGGCCTTCTCCCAGCTGCGGGTCACCCAGGCCTTCGGGGGCATGCAGGCGGCGGTGGCCGCCTATGTGGATAAACTTGCCCGCCGCGCCGAGGCGGGGACGCCCTTCTCCCTCGATTTCGCCATGAGCGAGCTCACCGCCGACGTCATCTGCCGCACAATCTTTTCCACCTCCCTGGCCTCCGAAACGGCGCAAAAGGTGTTCTCCGCCTTTGCGATTTTCGAGCGCTCAGCCGCCCATATCGAACTTCCCCGGCTGATCTTCTCCAAGGCCTTTAGTGCCATCCCGCAGCACGACGCGGTGCTGGCCGCCTGCGAAGACATCCGGGACGCCCTGGGAACCCTAGTGGATACGCGCCTCGCGCTCCCGGAAGCTCAGTGGCCCGACGACATCGCCAGCGCCGTCATGCGCGGCGAAGACCCGGACAGCGGCGCCCGCTTTACGCGAAAGGAACTGATCGATCAGCTGGGGGTGTTTTTCCTCGCCGGCCACGAAACCACGGCGAGCGCGCTGATCTGGGTGTTTTTCATTCTGAGCCAGCGGCCCGAGTTCCTGCGGCCCCTGCGGGAGGAGGTCACGCGCACCTACGGTGCCGGCCCCATCACCTTCCATAAGCTCCGCAGCCTGAGCTACACCCGCGCCGTCTTTCGCGAGGCCATGCGCCTCTATCCCCCGATCACCTTTATTCCTCGGGTGGCCACGGAACCGACGCGCCTAGGTGGGTACCGCGTCAAACGCGGTGCCATGCTCATGATCTCCCCCTGGGTGATTCACCGCCACGAGGCGCACTGGCCTCAGCCCCACGTCTTCGAGCCGGGACGCTTTACCGGCGATGGAGAGAAAAGCCACCGCCCGGGCACCTACCTGCCCTTTGGCCTCGGCCCGCGGGTGTGCGTGGGGGCGGACTTCGCCACCATCGAGGCGAGCCTCATCATGGCGGAGCTATTGCGCAGCTTTGACTTTGAAATGCTGGCGCCAGAAACGGTGCGTCCGATGGCGCGCCTAACCACCCGCCCCCGGGAGGAAATCCGGGCGCGGGTGCATCGGCGACGCTAGGAAACAGCGCTACTCGGCGACGCGGCGCCCGGCGAGGGGGCCACCGCCATCGCAGTAGATCCGCTCCCCCGTGAGGTAGCTGTTGTCAGGCGAGACCAAAAAGCGAACGACGTTCGCCACATCCTCGGGTTGGCACACGCGGCCAAAGGGCATGGTGGAATCCAGGGTGCGGACATCCTCCACCCCCTGGGTCGCGGCGACGAGGCGCCGCCCCATGTCCGTGTCCACTAGCCCCGGTGCCACCACGTTCACCCGAATGCCGTGGGCCCGCTCTTCCTTAGCCAGGGTCATGGCCAGGGCCTCCAGGGCGGCCTTCGCCATGTTGTAGGGGGCACCGTTGGCCCCCAGGCCTCGGGTGGCCACGGAGGAAATCATGATGATGTCCCCCCGCGCCTGGCTACGCATGGCCGGCACCACGCGCTTTGAAAGGGCGTGCGCCGCAAAGGCGTGGGTTCCCATCACCCGGGCCACTTCCTCCGCCGAGGTATCGGCGACGGCAAGGCCCCGGCTGGCGATGCCGGCGTTGTTCACCAGAATGGACACGGGGCCCAGCTCCGCCTCCACCTGGCTCACCATGGCGTCGCAGGCGTCGGGGTCAGCGACGGAGCCGGCCACGGCCATGGCCCGCACGCCCGTGGCCCGAAGCGCCTCGAGGGCCTCCTCCGCCGAGGCCTCATCGCGCCGGTAGTTGATGGCCACATCGGCCCCAGCTTCCGCAAGGGCCAGGGCAATGGAGCGCCCCACCCCCCGGCTCCCGCCGGTCACCAGGGCCACGCGCCCGCTTAGGCTTTTCCCCATGGCTATTGCCCCGTAAACGCGGCGTCGCGCTTACCCAGGAAGGCCGAGACCCCTTCCTTGAAGTCGTGGCTGCGCCCCGCCTCGTTCTGAAGCTGGGCTTCAAGATCGAGCTGCGCTTCGTAGCTGTTCACGGCGCTCTGCCAGTAGGCCTTACGAATCAGGCCCAGGGACCGGGGCCCCTTTGCCAGCCGCTCGGCGATCTTCATGGCCTCGGGCAAGAGGGCCTCATCGTCAAAGACCCGGTTGATCAGTCCCCATTCGAGGGCCTGCTCCGCCGGGAGGCGGTCGGCCATGAGGGACAGCTCCTTGGCCCGGGCCCAGCCCACGAGGCGGGGCAGGAGGTAGGTGGCTCCGCCATCGGGAATGAGGCCGATGCGCGCAAAGGCCTGAAGAAAGAAGGCGCTGCGACCGGCGCAGATCATGTCCCCCATGAGGGCAAAGCTCATGCCCACCCCCGCCGCGGCCCCATTCACGGCGGTGACGATGGGGAGCTCAAGATCGCGCATGCCGAGGAGCAGCGGGTGGTAGCCGGTGCGGAGCCCATCCCCCGCACCCTGCTTCTCCCGCTGGGCGTTGCGCTCTTCGTCGGCCAAATTGGCTCCGGCGCAGAAGCCTCGTCCTTCCCCCGTGATCAGCAGGCACCGCACCTCCGGGCCCCGATCACGCACTTCCCGTACCGCCTCTTGCAGCTCGGTCAGCATGCGGGCGCCCACGGCGTTCATAACCTCGGGGTGATTGAACTTCAGCACCGCGATGTTGCCTTCGTAATCCAGCTTAATGCGTTCGTAGCTCACACTGCTCTCCTTTCGCCGAGCGCCCCGGGGCGCCTAGCCCGCTTTGTTGGGATTGATGAAGCCGAAGAGCACCCCGGCGACCTTCCGAATTTGAATTTCCTCGGACCCTTCCGTGATCCGATAGCGACGGTGATGGCGATAGATGTGCTCGAAGGGCTTGTGCCGGCTGTAGCCGATGCCGCCGTGCACCTGCATGGCCCGGTCCGCCGCATCGCACACCAACCGGTTGGCGCGGTAGTTACACATGGAGACCTTATCGGACAGATAAATGGCCACTTCCTTCTTCGACATCTGATCCATCTGCCAAGCGGTCTTGTAGACCAGGTTCCGGATCATTTCGCATTCCGTATGCAGCTCCACGAGGGGGAACTGGATCGCCTGATTAGATGCGAGGGGCTTGCCGAAGGGCGCCCGCTCCTGGGCATATTTCACGGACTCGTTAATGCAGAACTGCGCCGCGCCAACGCCGGAAGCAGCCTGGCGAATGCGGTTCTCATGCACGAAGTGCTGCGCCACGGAGAGGCCACTGCCGGGCTCGCCGAAGATCGCCGTTTCCGGCACCCAGACGTTCGTGAAGGACACCCGGGGGTGATCCGTGGGCATATTGAAGGTCCAGAGGTACTCCTCGATCTTCACCCCCGGATCGTCCGTGGGAACGATGAAGCAGGTAATGCCCCGCGCATCGCCGTCCTTGCCCCCGGTGCGGGCAAAGACCATATCGTGGGTGGCCACGTGCATGCCCGTGTTCCACATTTTCTCGCCGTTGATGAGGTAGCCGGGCACCCCATCGCGGATTTCCGGCACGGCGTGCGTATCCATCCAGGTGGCGTCGGAGCCATGCCGCGGCTCCGTCAGGCCGAAGGCCACGCGGCGCTTCCCGGTGATGGAGTTCTCGATGAACTCCTCCTTCTGCGCTTCCGTGCCGAAATCACGCATCATGAGTACGAAGGGATTGTTGGCCACGATGGACGCTTCATTCTGAAGGTCGTTGTGGAGCCCAAGGCCCTTCGCAGCAAGGTGCTCGCGAATCACCGCCATGCCGAAGTTGGTGCCATCCTGGCCGCCGAACTCCTTGGGCAGGGCATAACGATAGTGACCAGCCGCATCGGCGCGGCGGCGCATCTCCCCGAGCAGCTGTTCCCACTCATGCCGGGGCAGACCGCCGTTCTCGAAATCGGTCCGGGCCCATTCACGCCGGTGATCGAAGAAGCGCTCGTTATCGTCCTGCGCCTGCAGCGGCTTAATCTCCGCCTCGATGAACTCATCGAGGGTTTTTAAATAGGCCTTAAGGTCTGCTGGAATCTCGAAATCCATGCTGCGTACTCCCCCTGTTGATTCACTGCCCTGGACCATACCTCAGGGCCCGAGGACGGCTCAATAATGCAATGTGATTAGACGCCACCGGGCGCTTCAAGCGCCTCCAGCACCGCCTCCGCCGCCTGCCGCGCATCAATGCCCAGCAATAGGCGCTGCGCGTCTTCCAGGGCCTCTAGCTGAGCCTGATGGCCCGCGAGGGCGTCGACGAGGGCCCGCTCAAGACCGTCGTAAAGGTGCCCAAGGAGCACAAAGGCATAGCGATGCTTGTAGTTTTCCCGGGCGTTGAGCAGCCCATGGCGCCGCGCTTCCTGCCCATCGGTTAGGGCCGCCTTCAGGGTGAGGCGCCAAAGGGCGCGCTGCCGTTCCTCGGGGCTTAGGGATTGGCGCCGAAGGCGGTGCCAGAAGCCCCGGCTCTGATCCGCCGCCATCAGCGTAAAGCGCCGGGCGCGGCTTAAGGTGAGGGGCTCAAGCACCACCGGGGCGGGGGTAAGGTCCCGGGCTTCCCCGAGCCGCTCCCGAAGCGCGGCGGCATCGAAAAGCTGATCGAGCGTAGTGCGCAGGGCCCGGGGCAGCAGCGATTGCAGTTCCTGCCCAAGGGCTACGGTGGCCGCCGCGAGGGTCTCCCCGAGGTCGGCCCGAAGCCGCCCCAGTTCCTGCTCCCGCACCGTCGCGCGCTCCTGAAGCCAATCTTGATTGAAGCGCTCAAGGGCATGGTCGATGAGCGCCGCCCCCAGCTCTGCTTCCGCCAATGCCTCGGGCATGGGGCGCTCCGCCAGATAGCGCTCGAGCCCCCCGCGCAGGAACGCGTCGAGCTCCTGGGCCATGGGCCCCTGGGGAGAAAAGGTGTCTTCGATGCGCTGGGCGAGGGTCGCGCGAAGCTCGCGCCGGGCACCGTCCAGGGCCCGCTTCAGCCCCCGGCGCTGCTGCTCAGCCCCGAGGCCTTCGGCGGAGAGGCCCAGCACCGCCTCATCCCGGGCAAGGAGCGCCCGCAGCACCGCGCGCTCGACCTCAAAGCGGCGCGCCGTGATCGGGGGTTGGGTCGCCTCGCAGCGTTGGGCGAGGGTGGCCTGGAGCGCCCCAAGCCCCTCCCCCACCCGCTGGGCCACGGCCTCAGCGCCCCGGCGCGCCCAGTGCGCCTCCACCAGGGCCGCCGTCTCCGGGCCTTCAAGCCCCCGGAGCGCATCCACCGTAAAAAGGGGAATGGGCTGCCTTAGGCAGCTCTCCAGATCCCCTTCCACCTGGGCGCAAAGCGTCCCGAAGGCCTCCTCCTCCAGCGGCTCAAAGGCTTCCACGTTGAGCACGGCCAGGAGCCGATCGGCGAGGCCCTGGGCCGCCAGCTGGCGCAGCAGCACCCGATCCCCTTCCCGAAGGCCCAGGCGGCTTTGCACGACGTAGAGCACCGTATCGGCCCGCTGGCCGATGGCCTGCACATCGGCAGCGTCTAACGGATTTAGGCTGTCGCTACCCTGGCAGTCGATCAGGCTCAGGCTACGCGGGAGCCCCTCAGGAAAGGGCACGCGCAGGGATAGGTGGGCAATGAGGGGGGCCAGGGACGCCTCATCGGTCCAGCTGAGAAACTCAGAAAACGCCCCCTCCTGAAAGGACAGGCGGGGCGCTTCCGGGGGCTCCGGGTGGAAGCTTTTCCGTTGGAGAAACGCGAGGCCCGCGAGGGTGAGGCGCAGCCGGGTGAGTGCGTGGTTAAGAAGGCCGTAGGCACTACCGGCCTCGAGATTCGCCAGGCGCCCATCGGCCTCGCTGTCCGCTTCAAAGGCGTCCCGGGCGGCCTCAAGGGCGGCCAGGGCGTCCGCGCCATAGACGTCTTCAGGCACCTCCAGGGGGGCCCCGAGAATGCGAAAGTCGAAGGCCAGGCGCGCCTCCAGCACGGAGGACGGCCACAGCTGCACCTCCGCAGCCAGGGCGTCGCCGTGAGTGCTATGGATCTGATTGAAGGTTTTCACCCCGGCGCCCCGGGTCATGACCTCGCGGCCCAGCAGCGCGTTGATCAGGGTCGACTTTCCCGACTTGATCGTACCCAGCACATAGGTGCGGTGCACCGCAGCCTGCCCCTCGGGCCTGCCCGCAGGGGCCAACACTTCCCTATACTCTGGCCACTGCTTCAGAAAATTCGCAAGGGCCTCGGCCCCGCCTACTGCAGCCTGTTCCATGGGCCCGCTATCCCGGCAAAAACCCTATGCTAGCGAACCCCTCCGGGGCACCGCGAGCCAAAAGGAGACGATTGTGCTGTTATGCCTCGAAGGGCTCGGAAGCGCCCTCCTCGCCCGATGCCTGTCCCTGGGAGACGGGAAGGTTCCCGCGGGAGACTACTGGCCCGCCCCCTGCCGAGGCCATCCCTTGCTCCCCGCGCCGAACACGCCCTTTGCAGACCTCGAAAGCCTCGAGGCAGCCCTTGCCCGGCAATGGAGCAACGAAGCCCTACGGGCCACGGCGGAGGACCGAACCCTCGTGGTCGCGGAAGGGCTCAGCACCGTGGCAGCGCTGGCCCGAAGCCTAGACCCCACCGCCTCCCCCGCTCGGCTCGGGGCCCTCCTCCTCGCTCTGCTCGACGGCGCGGCCAGCGAAGGGGCCGTGGATTTTCTCTGGCTAAGCGCCGGGCCTGGGGAAGGGGAGCCCGCAGTGAGCCACGCCTTTGCCGATGCACAGCACCCCCGCCTTCTTCTCAACGCCGGTAAGTTGTCTCCGTCAGAGCAGTGGGAGGAGGCAGAGGCCCATTGTCGCCTCGGCGCCGCGGCCCTGTCCCCAGCGCCCCGCTCGGCGCCCGCGCCGCTGACGCCCCTGCGCTTTGCCGGAGGCTACGCCCTCACCGCCGAGGCGGCAGAAGCGGCCCTTCCCTACCCGCGCCACCGCTTGACGGGCCCGGCCCTCGCAAAGGAGGGGGAACCTATGGTGCTGGGCCCCGAAGGCATTCTTTGGGGCCTGACCCGGCGCCTCTCCCTACACCCCCTGGCGCCCCAGCCTGGCCTCACTCAGGGGGCTGGCTATCTGCTACAGGAGGATGGGCTGGCCTTCGAAGATCGGCGGGCCGAGCTACCGGCCTTTCTGGCGGAGGAAGGGGCCTAGGCGAGGCCTAGCCAGATCAGACGCACGCCGACGATCAGAAGCGAGGCGTAAATGAAGCGAAAGAACCAGGTTTCATCGACCTGATGATGCAGCCAATGGCCCAGCCGGATGCCCAGGGGGGCCAAGGGCGCAAGCACCAAGGAGGTGGTGAGGTTGGCAAAGTCGAACTGCCCCAGTAGGGCATAGGGCGGAACCTTCACCCAGTTCACAATCATGAAAAACAGCACCGCCGTGGCCTGAAAGGTGCCTTTATCCAGGCCCTGGCGCAGCAGGTACACGTTGATCGGCGGCCCCCCGGCATGGACTCCAAAGCTCGTGAAGCCGGCCATAGCGCCCCAAAAGGTGCCCGCCAAGGGGCGGGGCGCCCGCCTTTCCGGCGGCGGCGTGCGACGTAAAAGGCCGAGGAAATGATTGGCCACAAAGCCCACGGCAATGACGCCGATGAGCACCCGGATCGCATCCTCGGACAGATAGCGAAAGGTAAAGGTCCCAAGCACGATGCCCGCCACGGCCCCGGGCACGATCACCCGGAGATTGGCGAGGTCCCAGCGCCCCCACCACTGGCGCACCGCAAAGGCATCCATGAGCATGAGGATGGGCAGCATGATCGCCGCCGCCTGCACGGGCCCGATGGCCAGCGCCATGAGGGGCACACCGAGAATGCCGATACCCCCGCCCAGGCCACCCTTGGCCACGCCCACAATCAGGAGCGCAGGGATGGCCAGCGCGTAAAAGAAGGGGTCGGTAATCATAGAGCGCTCCATTTCTAAGGGCGCATCATACGCCTCCGGGGCGACCCTTCACGCCAAAGCTAAACCCTTGAGCCAGACCGGCGGGTGCGCTATAGCTACCCCATGGGGGGAACGACTGCACTGACCTATAGCCTTGCGACCCGCGTTGACCTGTTGGCCATGGCGCGCTTGCTGACCCATTTCCTGGACGATCCCCTCCTCCGCCCCTGGACCCCCAGCGCCCTGCAAAGCGCACTCGCTGACCCCGAGCAAAACCTCTGCGTCGCTCGAGCGGGACATACCCTCGTGGGGGTGGCCGCCATGCGCTACGGGCAGCAGGCGGCGACGCTCACGCTGCTTGCCGTCGCGCCCCTTTGGCAGCGCCGAGGCTTAGGCCAGGGGCTTTTGGCCTGGCTTGAGGCCCCGGCGGAGCTCCTGAGCCTGACCCATAGCTCCGTCGCCTGCCCCCTCGAGCGCAGCGGTTATTTCTCCCGCCGCGGCTTTCGTCCACGCTTTCCCGAAGCCGCGGGGCCCGATCCAATCCTTTTCCTTCGCCCCCTCACCCGGAGGTCTTCATGACCCTGAACGCCTTGGCCACTCCCGACCCGGCCCCCTTCCTCGCTCGCATCGACGCGGCGGCCGCGCAGGCCGATCGGGAGAGCGATCAAAGCGAGGCGGCGCGGAGCCTAAGCCCGGGCCTCGCGGCGGCCATGGCCGACGCCGGGGCCTATCGTATGCTCGTACCGGAGGCTCATGGGGGCCTCGAGGTCACGCCAAAAATCATGATGGATGCGCTTCGGCGCTTGGCCTATGGCGATGGCGCTGCGGGCTGGTGCGCGATGATTGGCGCCACCACAGGGCTCCTCGCGGCGTCCCTGCCCGAAGAAACCGCCAACACTATCTTTGCCAATCCCGGCGTCATTCCCTGCGGCGTTACCGCCCCCATGGGCACGGCGCAGCGCAGTGGCAATGGTTGGATCGTTTCCGGGCGCTGGAGCTTTGCGAGCGCGAGCCCCAACGCCCACTGGCTGGCCGGGGGCTGCCGCCTGCTTGACGAGGCCGGGGAACCGCTCCTTGATGAGCGCGGCGCGCCGGAGCAGCGGCTCTTTTTCTTTCGCCAGGATCAGGTGACCCGCCACGACACCTGGCACGTGAGCGGCCTCTGCGGCACAGGCTCCGGGGATATGTCCGTAGAGGGGCTTCGGCTTGAAGAGGCCTTTAGCGTGCCCCTGGGCGCGGCGCCCCGAGTGCGCACTCCGCTTTATCGCTTCCCCACCTTCGGCCTCCTGGCCCTGGGAGTAGCCAGCGTCGCCATTGGTCTTGGGGAGCGCGCCCTCGATGAATGGGCCGAGCTGGCGCAGAAAAAGGCGCCCGCGGGCAGCCGGCGCCGCCTCGCGGAGCGAGCGCCGGTGCAGCTCGCCATCGCCAAGGCGGAAGCCCAGCTGGGGTCCGCCCGGGCCTTCATGGAACAGGCCGCGGACGAGGCCTGGACCTGCGCGGCCGCCGGGGAGAAGCTGAGCGCCGAGCATCGACGACGCCTGCGCCTCGCGGCGAGCCACGGCACCTGGGCCGCCGCGGAAGCCACGGGGGCGGCCTATCACGGCGGTGGCGGCTCGGCGATCTACGCCCGAAGCCGTCTCCAGCGCTGCTTTCGGGATGTGAACGTCACCACCCAGCACATCATGGTGGGGGAGCCGACCTTTGAACTGGCGGGCCGGGGACGGCTCGGCCTGCCCCTCGGCGGCCCCTTCTAGCCCCCTGCCAGGCGCTCCGCCGTAGCCAGCACCACGGCGTAGCGCCCTCCCTTGCCAAGGGCCAGCCAGAGCACCGCCCGGCGCCAGGGCACGCCCATTAGCCCTGCCAGCACCGGCAGCGCATCCCCGACCGCGGGCACCCAGGCGAGCACCAGGCTCGGGGCGCCGAAGCGCTGCACCCATAGTTGGAATCGCGCCCGGGGCGCGGCCATGCGCGTGGACAGCCAGGGCCAGCGAAGGGCACCGGCCCCGAGCGCCATCATGAGCAGAGCCCCTACCGTGTTACCAACCGTCGCTGCCGCCCAGAGCGGAAGAAGAGCACTGCCCCCGTGCCAGGCCGCCAGCAGTGCGGCCTCGGAAGGGAGGGGGAGCACCGTCGCCGCCGCGAAGGCCAGAGCAGCCACGGCGGCGAGGGTGAGCACGAAAAGGCCTTACTGCTTGGCGACGTTTATGACCTGGTACTCGGTAAAGGCCGCGAGGCCCCAGGGGCCGTTTTCGTAGCCAATGCCCGACCACTTGACCCCGCCAAAGGGCACGTCGGGGGCCAGGTTCATATGTTGATTCACCCAGGCCGTGCCGCAGTCGAGATCCCGGGCGAGGGCCGCGCCCCGATCAAGATCTTCCGTCCAGATTGAGCCCCCAAGGCCAAAGTGCGTGCCATTGGCCCGTCCCAGCACTTCGTCCACGCTCTTGAAGGACATGACCGGCAGCGCCGGACCGAATTGCTCCTCGTCCACGAGGCGCACGCCCTCGGCAACGTCCGTGAGGATGGTCGGCGCGTAGAAATAGCCCTCATTGGCCAGGGGCTTGCCGCCGGCGACGACCTTCGCGCCGTGGCTCCGAGCGTCCTCCACCAGCTCGCTCACCCGATCAAACTGAGCCCGGTTGTTCAGGGGCCCCAACTCGCTGTCGGCGGCGGAGCCTGGACCCACCTTCACCCGCTCGGCGATTGCGCCCAGGGCCTCCACCACCGCCGGGAAGATCGGCTCCTCGACGTAAAGGCGCTTCACCGCCACGCACACCTGGCCGCTGTTGGCGAAGGCGCTCCAGAACAGCTTTTCCGCGATCTTCTCGGGATTGTTATCGGCCAGCACAATCGCCGGATCGTTGCCCCCGAGCTCAAGGGTGACGCGCTTCAGATCCGGCGCTGCGGCGGCGGCGATGTGCTTGCCCGTGGCCACGGAGCCCGTGAAGGAAATCTTCCGCACCTCGGGGTGGGCCGTGAGCCAACGCCCCAGCTGATCCCCCCCGGATACGACATTAAAGACCCCCGGCGGCAGCGCTTCCCGAAGCGCCTCCCCCAGGGCCAGGCTCGACAGGGGCGTGTAGGGCGAGGGCTTCAGGATGAAGGTGTTACCGGCGAGGAGCGCCGGAGCAATTTTCCACACCGCCAGCAGCACGGGGAAATTCCAGGGCGTAATCCCCGCCACCACCCCCAGGGGCCGGCGACGGAGCTCCACGCGGAACTGCTCATCCTCCCGAAGCAGCTGATCCTCTAAGGGGAGGGCCGCCGTGGAGCGAAACCAAAGAGCCGCCCCATAGAGCTCCTCAAGGGCTTTGCCCAGGGGCTTGCCCTGTTCCTGGGTGAGCACGGGAGCGATGGCTTGGGCCTGGGCCTCAATGGCATCGGCGCACTTCAGCAGCGCCGCCCGGCGGGCTTCGGCGTCCCCCTGCCAGCCCGGCAAAGCCGCCTTGGCGGCGCGAACGGCTTGATCAAGCTGAGCTTCGCTGCAGTCCGGACATTCGGCGAAGGGCCGGCCCGTGGCCGGATCGAGTACGGACAGCTGCTGAGCGCTGCCCACGGCAGCGCCGTTGATGGTCATGGTGAATTGAGACATAGGGCAAAGCTCCTGGTTTTAGGCCTCGCCCGCGAGGAGGGCGAGGGCTCGATCGATAAGCGGGGTCATGGAATGGCGCGTGACTTCCCAGAGGGGATCATCGCGCTTGCCCCGGCGATGCAGCATGAGATTGAAACCCGTAATGAGGGCGAACTTGTAAGCCGCCAGGGCTCGGTACCAAGCCAGATCGGCCACGGGCTCGCCCCAGGCAGCCTCGTAATAGCCGATCAAGGTTTCCGGCTCGAGGAAGAAGGTGCGCTCGCTGCCGTCGGCCCAGGCGGCCCGGTCGCTGAAGGTGCAGATCCACCCCAGATCGTTCAGGGTGGCACCGATACCCGTCAGCTCGAAGTCAATGACCGCCTTCAGATGACCATCAAAGCCACAGAACAGATTGGCCGTCTGGAAATCACCGTGAAACACCCCAAGGGGCGCCGCCTCGGGAATGCGATCGAGCAGGGCCTTGCGCACCTCCGGGGCCCGCTTAAGGGCCTCCGGGTCGGCGGCCCGCTCGAACAGCGGGTCCCAACGCGCCACGTCCTCTTCAAAGGGCACCGGCGCGCCCAGGTAGGTCAGGGGCTCCCAGGGCACGCGATGGATGCCGGCAAGGGCCGTCATGACTTCCTGGCCGAGGGTCTCGAGCTGGGGCCGGGAAAGCTGCGCCCCCCACTCTTCTGCGCCCAGGCGCAGCACGTCGCCCTCAAGCTGGGGCACCACGAAAAAGGGCCGCTCAAAGAAGCGGAGATCGTCCCCGTCCCCACCGCTCCAGCGCACGCTGCAGTGGGGCACGGAAGTCTGATCGAGGGCGTTAAGGACCGTTACCTGGCGCAGCACATCCGCCGTGCCCCGCCAATTGACGTTGGGCGGGGGCAGGCGCAGGAACCAGGCCTCTTCCCGCGCCTCGGCGCCCTCCCCCAGGGCCACGCGATAGCCATAGGCGAAGCCCGCATGCCCGGGCATCTTTTTGACCGCAAAGGCCCTAGCCGTCGGATCGTTGTAGCAATGCTGCACGAAGGGCTGCAGCCGCTGCTCCAGCTCGTCAAGTTCCATGCTCCCCCCTTACCTCTTCTATTCCGGTGCGGGCTCGGGGAACTGGTCCCGCAGCACGCGTTTCAAAATTTTCCCCGAGGGATTCCTCGGGATGCTGTCGACAAAGCGCACAGCCCGGGGCTGCTTAAAACGCGCCAAGCGGCTCTGGCAATGGGCCAGCACCGCCGCTTCCGTGAGCTCGGGATCGTCGCGAACGAGGATGGCCAGGGGCGACTCGCCCCAGCGCGCCGAGGTCATCCCAATCACCGCCGCATCGGCCACCCCGGGGGCGCCAAGGAGCACGTTCTCCACTTCGGCGGGGTAAATGTTCTCACCCCCGGAAATGATCATGTCCTTGATCCGGTCCTGAATATAAACGAAGCCGTCCTCGTCCATGATGGCCACGTCCCCGGTGCGCAGCCAACCATCCACAAGGGTTTCCGCCGTGGCATCGGGGCGATTCCAGTATTCCCGCATGATGTGTCGCCCGCGTACCCAGACCTCCCCCGGAACCCCCGCAGCGCAGGGGACGCCGTCATCCCCCACGATTTTCACGTCGCTGTGGAAGAAACCGCGTCCCGTAGAGCCCACGCGGGTGAGGGCGTTTTCCGAATCGATGAGGCACGCCGGACCGCAGGTTTCCGTCAAGCCATACACCTGAAGAATGTCGATGGAGAGTTCGGCGTAGCGCTGGATGAGGGAGACGGGCACGGGGGCCGCGCCAGACATCATCCAGCGCAGGGCGCTGCGATCGAAGCCCTCGAAGCCCGGCACCTGGAGCATGAAGTTGAGCATGGCGGGCACAAGAAGCCCCGTGGTGACCCGTTCTTCCTCGATCAGCGTCCAGGCCGACGCAGGATCGAAGCTGCGCATGACAATGCTGGTAACGCCGAGGTAAACGCAGAGCGTTCCCGGGGTCAGGGCCCCGACATGGAAAAGGGGAAGGGCCTGCAGGTAGCGATCCCCGGGGCGCAGATCCGCGGTTGCGGAAATGGTCAGCACGCCCCAGAGCGCGCTTTCGTGGGTGTGCACCACGCCCTTAGGGAGGCCCGTGGTCCCGGAGGTGTACATGATATAGAGCGCATCCTGGTCCCGGGCCCCCAGGGGCGGCGCCGCAGGCGCGCCTCGATCCCGGAAACTCGTGTAATCCTGCGTGCCCGGCACCGCCGGCGCCCCGACACCCAGCAGGCGGGTTAGACCCGTTCGGTCTTCAAAGCCCACAAGGGCATCGACCGTGTCCGCGAATTCGTCATCGAAGATAAGCGTGGTCGTGCCGCTGTCCTGCAGGATAAAGCGGAGCTCTTCCGCGGTCAGGCGCCAGTTCAGGGGCACCACCACGGCGCCCAAGCGCGCGATGGCGAAGAAGCTCTCGATAAACTCGGCGCTGTTCATGAGGAGGAGCCCCACCCGATCCCCGGGTTTGACGCCGTCGTCGATCAGCGCGTTCGCCAAACGGTGAGCGCGTTCCGCCAGTTCAGAGAAGCTCAGGCGAAGCCCCCGAGCGACGTCGTAGACCGCTTCCCTCTCCGGGTTAAGCGCCGCCCGGCGGGTTAGTAGGTCCCCGATGTTGTTAGCCAGTGCAGTCACGGTTGATCCCTCCCAAGAACGCCCGATGTCACCCTAGTGTGCCCTCTCCTGCGCGAGGAGACGAGGGCCTCTCGGCCCACGCCCCGGGGACGAGCAAGGTAGGCGGACGCTGTCGTGCTTTCGCTCAGCACAAAACCTCGACAAGCCAGGAAATTCACTTATACTGCGCGCACTTACGCGGCAACTTGGCAAACGTTGGGGAACGCCACCCGCATCTTAGGGATTCACCTGAGTGGGTTTTCATGAGCCAGAAGCAAGACAGCAGTCAGAACTACCGCATCGGGGCCGTCGCCCGCCTCACTGGCATTTCCGTTGATCGACTCCGCGCCTGGGAACGGCGCTATGCGGTCGTCGAAACGCGCCGCACCGAGTCTCTCGGTCGCATCTACTCCCGGGACGACGTCGAACGGCTCACCATGATCAAGCAGCTTGTTGATCTCGGAAACCCCATCTCCTCCGTTGCCAACCTCACCGATAGCCAGCTTCGGGAGCGCCTCCAGCAAGACAACCGCTCCCGCCAGCAGGTGCAAAACTTTGCCACGCGCCCCGTGCGGGCGGCGGTCTTCGGGTCGACCCTCGCTGCCTATCTGGATGCGGCCGGGGAGCGCCTCCAGGGGCTGAGCCTCATCGGCGCCTTCCGCAACTACAGCGATTTCGAACGGGCCCTGCCCTCCCTCGCACCGGACGTGCTGATCCTCGAGTACGCCGGGCTCTATGAGGAAACGGTGCAGGAAGTGGCCGGTCTGATGAAGCGCGCGGGCACCTCCCGGGCCGTGGTCGTGGCGGGCTTTGGCCGCCGGGAAGTTTTTGATGCGCTGAAGGCTGAAGGGGTCATGATCCTTCGCTCTCCCGTCTCCCTCGAGGAGCTTGCCCTGGCCTGCCGCTTTGAAGGCGAAAGCACCCCTGAACCGAGCGCCTTTGACGAAGGGCTGCGCCCGGAGCTGGGCGACGCTATCCCCCCTCGGCGCTTCAACGACGACGATCTAGTGCGCTTGACCGGCCTGTCCCGGTCCGTGGAATGCGAGTGCCCGGAGCACCTCATTACGCTGATTGGCAGCCTGACCGCCTTCGAGGCCTACAGCGCCAGCTGTAAAAGCCGCAATCCCACGGACGCCGCACTTCACGCCTACCTTCATCGCGTTACCGCTCATGCCCGCGCCCTCATGGAAGAAGCGCTGGAGAACGTGGCGGAAGTGGAAGGGATGATTCAGTAGCGCAGCCATCTGTCATGGACAGAGCGCTTAAGAGGCGCTTTGTCCACCCGACGAACGGCCCCTTGTCCGGGGGTTGACCAACCTTCGTCCAGGGCGTACATTTGACCCCAGTTGGACATGCCACGCATGTTCAACTCGGTTTAGGCGTGGGGCGGTTCGACTCTCTCCCCCTCCCCCCTCGATTGCGGACCGTCACGCTTCACACGCCGTTTACCCTCCCGCGCCGGCGCAAGCCGGCGCGGGAAAAAAACTCCCAAACTCCCCTTCGTTAAGCAAAGCTAGGGCTTTAGTAAGCTCAAAAGATCGTATTCAAGTTCGCCCACGCGCCGGCCGCTCATGGCCATGACAATGTTTGAAAAGCGGCCATCTAGGTGCGCCGCCGCCTGCCCAGCGAGACCGAGGCCCCAGCGGTAGGTACCGAGTACCTTCCACCAGTGGAAGCGCTCCAGGTCGAAGGCACCCCCACCGGCTTCGTAAGCGGAGACAAAGGGCGTCCGGGCGCCGAAGCCCCCCACTTCCTTGTCGTCCTCTCCAAAGCGCCAGCAGCGCAGGCAGGTCCAAGCTAAATCCTCGAGGGGATCGCCCACCTTAGCCACTTCCCAATCCAGCACCGCGGCTAGCCCCTGCTCGTCGATGATCACGTTGCCGTTGCGCACATCCCCATGGACGATGGCGAGCCCTTCCCCGGCCGGCGGCGCGTGGTTTTCCAGCCAGCGCTGGGCATAGCTGAAGATCGGGGACGGCTGGAGTAGTTCCCGAAGCTGCTGATCCGTGCGGGCCAAGGCATCCTCCACGGGCGACTGCTCGGGCCGCGCCAGGGCCGGGGGCGCCAGGGCCGGATCGATGCTATGGAGCGCCGCAAAGGCCGAACCGAGCTGGGCGGCAATGGTTTCTCCCGTCCCCTCCGCGGCCACCTTACGAAGCACGCGCCGCGGCACCGTTTCCCCGGCAACGCAATCGCTAACGAAGAGCGGACCCCCGACCCACTGGGGATCCTCCGTCGCAAAATGCACATGGGGGACGGGGACGCCCTGGGCTTCCGCAAGGCGAAAGAGCGCGGCCTCCTGGGGAATGGGCAGCAGTTCGATGTCCAGGGTGGGCAGGTAGGTCACGCAGTAGCGCTGTCCCTCCCCACCGGACTCCGTCGCCGTAAAGAGCACGTTGCCCCGGCGGGCACCGGCTGAGGTCACCACAAGATCGGAAACGGTCACGGTGCGAGACAGCTCGGCCTGAAACACCGCCTCGAGCCCGGCCTTCAACCGAACTTCCCGGGCCTGGGCACTTTCCGGCGCGTTCCCCGGCCCGCTCACGACGCGCCCCCCAGCCGCTCCCCGGCGCTGTCATAGTCGTCGTATCCAGGGCGCAGCACCGCCAACTTTTCCCGAGCCCCAGCCATGAGCACGGGCCAGGCCGCTTCGTCAAAAGCCGGATCTCCGCCCCGACGCAGGCGCTCCGCTAGCTGGGCGTTCAACGCTTCCAGGGCAAGCCGGGGGGAACCCTCGGGCACCGCCGTGTGGAGCAGCGCTGCCAAGCGTGCCGCCTCCCGGGGAAGGGCCGCCTCATCGCTCAGTTCCCGGCGCACCACGGACAGCAAATTCAGGGCCACCCGCGTTCGATAGACCAGAGGCCCCTCAAGCTCTGGCCCCACCTCCTCCTCGAGGTAGGACGCGAGCGTGTCCAGAAGCTCCACCGCCGTCGGACGATCCTGCATCAGCCCTGGCCCCCTTCCAGCAGCTCAAGGGCCGCCTCGGCCCGGCGCACCACGGAATCCGCAAACTCCGACAGGTCCAGGTCCTCCCGGCTGCCCATGGCCCCAAGGCGATAGCGCTTGTAAACCCCTTCCCCAATGGCGGCGAGGCGCCAGTGGCTGAAGGCGCGGTAGTAGGCGATGGAGGACAAATCCCGCCCCGTTTTCTCCCCATAGCGAGCCGCCAGGGCATCGCGGTCGCCGAAGCCGCCCACGGCCGTGGGGGCCTGATCCCCCTGTCGCGTATCCACCTCACCCGGTTGAACCCAGGCGTTCAGAAGGTAGCCCACGTCGGCCAAGGGGTCCCCCAGGGTGCAGAGCTCCCAGTCGAGCACGCCCTGGATCTTCCCATCGGCCACGATCATGTTCCCTAGGCGATAGTCACCGTGAACGATGGTCGCCCCCACCTGCTCCGGAAGGCGTTCCCCGAGGAGGGCCCGCGCCGCATCCATGGCGGGGATTTCCCGCTGCTTCGAGTTTTCCCACTGGGTGGTCCAACGCTTCAACTGCCGGGCAATGTAGGCTTCCTTGCGACCCAGGGTGCCAAGACCCACGGCATCAGGATCAATGGCATGAAGGGCTGCCAGCACGTCAACCACGTCGTCGCCGATGGCGGCCCGCGCCTCCGCCGGCAGATCCCGAGCGCTGTCCGCATCGTGGAGCACCGCGCCCTCCACAAAGCGCATTACATAGAACGGCGCCTCGTTCACCGCGAGGTCTTCGCAAAGGCCCAAGGCCGGGGCCACGGGTACGGCGCTGCCGGCAAGGGCGGAAATAATGCGATGTTCCCGCGCCACATCGTGGGCGCTCTGGAGCACGTGCCCCAGGGGCGGCCGGCGGAGCACAAAGCGCTGCCCCGCTGCGTCGTCCACGGCATAAGTCAGGTTCGAATGGCCCCCAGCGATCAGGGAGAAGGTGAAGGGGCCCCGAGCCCCGGCGATATGGGCTTCAAACCAGGCCGAAACGGCGTCGCCGTGAATCCCCTCGATGCTTTGCGTCATAGTCCTTCCCCCTTAAAGCGTGTGATTTAGGGAAGCTTGCCATGAAGCCAGGGCAAGGAAAATTCCCTAGCGGCCTACCTAGGCAAACCTTTAGGCCTCTAAAGGCCTGGCCGTTAGGCGCGAGACCAGCTAAACTGACAACGTGTTTCGTCAACAAGATCTGCCGAGCCATGTCCCAAGCCCCGCAAGAGGTGCTCATTGCTCTTCGGCGCATCATGCGCGCCACGGAGCTCTACTCGAAGCAGCTTTCAAAAACCGCCGGGCTGACCTCTCCCCAGCTCCTGATCCTGGCCGCCATTGCGCGCATGGGGGACGTCACCATCGGCACCATTGCTCGGGAAGTGAAGCTGAGCCAAGCCACGGTGACCACAATCCTGGACCGGCTAGAGCGCCGCGGCCTCGTTTACCGAGAACGAAGCACGGTAGATAAGCGCAAGGTGCACGCCCATCTCACGGCGGAAGGGGAAGGGGCCCTCAGCACGGCGCCCACGCCCCTGCAGCAGTCCTTCATCGCCCGCTACGAAGCCCTGGACCCCTGGGAACAATCCATGATCCTAGCCTCGCTCCAGCGGGTCGCGGACATGATGGACGCCGGCGATCTAGACGCCTCCCCGGTGCTCCACGTCGGCACCATTGACCCGGCGATGCCTCCGGCCTAGGGCGGGCATTTTCCCCGCTAACCGCTAATGGCATGCTCTCCCCTTCAAGGAGAGCCCTCATGCACCAGCCCGTTCTCGCAAGCCAAGCTCAGCCCAGTGATCCCTGGCCCTTTCTTCCTGGCCGCTTCTCCCTGCGCGTGGTTCGCGCCGAGGGAAGCACGCTTTGGACCG
>JAURCQ010000069.1 GCA_030828335.1 Gammaproteobacteria bacterium | reverse complement strand
TTTCTACCTCAAGCGGGCGCGGGCCCTGGAAGCCACCTACGGTAGCCAGGCCTTCCACCGGGAGCGCTACGCCAGCCTCCTCGGCTACTAAGCGCCCAGGCGCCTAAACGCCCAAGCGCAGCCAGACACAAAAAAGCCCGCAGCTGCGGGCTTTTTTGTGCTCGGGCCCGGCCAGCCCTAGCCCTCCCCGGCTTCCCGCCGCTTGCGCATGAGGGTCCAGCCTTCCTGAGCCATGCTCATATCCAGCAGCCGATCCTTCTGAGCGACGAGATCCTCGTAGGTGACGTCCGGCCCGAACTCGAGATCGTCGTTGTTGAAGACCGCCGCTGTGGAGAACCGCCCGTTCCCTGCCTGAATGATCTTGCCGTTCGGCGCATCCTCGCTGCACATGAGCAGCACCGCAGGCGTGACAAGCTTCGGATGGCGCATGGGATCGGGGTTATCCAGATCCTCGTCGCGCCCGGGAATGGTATTGATCAAACGGGTGGACGCTGCGGGGGCCAACGTATTCACGCGCACGTTCTTCGAAGCCCCCTCGAGAGCCAGCACGTTCATTAGCCCCACCATGCCCATCTTCGCGGCGCCATAGTTGGCCTGGCCAAAGTTGCCGTAAATGCCCGAGGTGGAGCTGGTCAGCACCACCCGCCCCCAGCGCTTATCCATCAGCATGGGCCAGGCCGCATGGGTGACATAGGCGCTGCCCGTGAGGTGCACGTCGAGCAGTAGACGCCAATCCTCCAGGGGCATTTTGCGGAAGGTTTTATCGCGGAGAATGCCCGCGTTGTTGACAACGATATCCACCGTGCCGAAGGCGCTGACGGCATCATCAATAATCGATTGGGCGCCGGCTTCCGAAGATACGGAGGCCTTATTCGCAATGGCAACGCCTCCGGCGGCGGTGATCTCCGCCACCACCTGGTCGGCCATATCGCTCGAGCCCACCCCATCCCCGGAGCCACCGAGGTCGTTCACCACCACCTTGGCGCCGCGGCGGGCGAACTCGAGGGCATGCGCCTTTCCAAGACCGCCCCCGGCGCCCGTGATTACCACCACCTTGTTTTCAAACTCGCTCATTGCATGCTCTCCGTTTCTCAAACACCGCTCCCTGACCTGGGTTTACCCCAATTTCCGCGCAGGGCACAAGCCGCCGGCCGTTGAGCTTCCCGCGCCAAGGTGCCAGCCTTAGCCCTCGCGGGCTTTGAAGCGGGAATACAACCGGTGAAACGACTACTGAAGGCCCTTCATACCCTGGGTGCCATGGGCGTTACGGGCGCCGTGCTATGCCAGCTAGTGCTGCTACAGCTTCGCCCTCCGGTAGCAGACCTTGAGGGCTTTGCGCTTTACAGCCAGGCCCTGGCGGAAATCAGTGGCACCGTGCTGTTCCCGTCCCTCGGGGTAGTGGTGCTCTCGGGCTTTCTGTCCGTGGGCATAAACCGAGCCTTTCACAGCGCGCCCTGGGTCTTCATCAAGCTGATGTTTAGCGTGCTGGTGTTCGAGAGCACCCTTGCCGTCGTCCATGGCCCGCTCACCGCTGATGCTGCCCGAGCCGCCGCGGCCCTCACCGGGGATGCCGCCGCCCTCGCAGGCCTGGGGGAAGGCAACCGCCTGCCTGGTCTCCTCTTCATTCTCGCCGTGGCCGTGGGTAACACGGCCCTGGGCATTTGGCGCCCCCATTTCCGCCGCCTAACCCATCCCAAGATCCTCCGGGAGACGCCGGCCTCTTCAAGCTAGCGCCGCCCTGCGCCCCTTGCGACACTAGGGGGGTCTTGGGAGGGACTCACTATGCTTCGACTCATCTATCTGCTTCGCCGTAAGCCCGAGCTCAGCCGGGAAGCCTTTCAACAGTATTGGCGGGATCAGCACGGCCCCCTCGTCGCCAGCTTCGCGACGACCCTCGGTATTCAACGCTACGTCCAGGTCCACACCATTGACGACCCCGCCAACGAGGCCATGGCCAACGCCCGGGGCGGCATGGAAGCCCCCTACGATGGCGTGGCGGAGCTCTGGTGGGACTCGGAGCACGCCCTCGAACACGCCCTCGCTGATCCCCTGGGCCAGGCCGCGAGCGCCGCACTCTTGGAAGACGAGGGCCAATTTATTGATTTCGCCACCAGCCCCCTGTGGCTGGCGATCGATCTGCCCCAGGTGAATCCCCCGGGGCCCGAGCCCGTGGCAACTCCGCGCTCGAGCTGGATCAAACTCATGTTTCCCCTGCGACTGCTCGACAGCCTGGGTTTCGAGGACGGACAGCGCTACTGGCGCACGCAACACGGCCCCATCATCCGCAGCCACGCCGCTGCCGCGGGCATCGCCCGCTACCAGCAAGTGCATCGCGTGCCCCACGCCCTCGAAGCCGCCCTCCGGGAAAGTCGCGGCACCCAAACCCCAGCCTACGACGGTCACGCTGAAGTGTGGCTCGACCGCGGTCATCTCCCCAGCAGTCCGGAGGCCCGGGAGTCCAGCCACCGCGCGATCGAGGATGAAAGCAAGTTCATCGACTTCAAGCGCTCCGCCATGTGGTTCGGCAAGGAGCTCGTCTTTATTGACCGGCGCGAATGGAATTAGGGGGAACACCACCATGACTTCAGCTAATCAAGACCTGCGCCCGGGGCGCCTGAGCGGAAAGAAAATTCTGATTACCGGCGGCGCCAGCGGCCTCGGCCTCGCCTGCGCCGAACGCTTTGCCGAGGAAGGGGCGGACCTTTACCTTGCCGATTTGAACCAGGAAGCCGGGGAGGCCGCGGCCCAGCGCATCGCCAAGCGCTTCAATAGCCAGGTGGGCTTTACCTTCCTTGATGTAACCCAGGAAAGCAGCGTTGAGGCAGCGGTCTCCACGGCCCTCGACGCCCTGGGGCGCCTTGACGGCTGCGTAGCGTCTGCGGGCATCTCCAGCGCCGGCTTGAACGAGACGGGGAGCGAAAAATCGGTCCTGAACACCCCCGTCGAGGGATGGCAGAAGGTCATCGACGTCAACCTCACCGGCGTCATGCTGACCTGCCGCGCCGTAGCGCGCCATATGGTGGCACGCGGCGAAGGGGGCGTGCTGGTTAACCTAGCCTCCTCCGCCGCACGCATCGCCCTTCCCGGCGCCGCAGAGTACTGCGTCTCGAAGGCCGGCGTGGTGATGCTGACCCAGGTAATGGCTATGGAACTCCTCAGCCACGGTATTCGCGTCAATGCAATTGGCCCGGGCTTTATTGAAACGCCAATGACCGCCGCCATGCGGGAAGATCCCGAAGGCCGCGCCCGGATGGAAGGCATGACCCCCATGGGGCGGCTGGGCCAGCCCATTGAAATCGCCAATGCAGCGCTCTACCTACTCTCCGAAGAGTCCTCCTATACCACCGGTCATACCCTCTATCCGAATGGGGGTATTTTCGTGGGCTGAGGGGGAAATGCTTGCGAATCTCAAGCATTCCTCCAGATTACGCCCTTGCGCCCCTGCGAGGGCGCAGTGAGACTCAAACGCTAGGAAAAGGACGTCCTATTTGTAGGGAAAGCCCGGACAGAGGCTTAAGCCATCTTGGCTACCCCCGTTTGAGGTCACCCATGCGCCAGCACGTCGCCGTGGATAACAACTTTCTCAGGCCCTCGCATCGCGTGCCCTGCGTGCGCCACCTCTTCGCCTGCTCGCCTAAGGCCCTTTGGGCCGCCCTCCTGGACGCAGAAAGCTGGCCCGCCTGGCTACCCATCACCAAAGTCACCTGGACCAGCCCGGCACCCTTTGGCGTGGGGACGACCCGCACCGTTGAGGGTGCCTCAGGCGCCATTTCCGAAGTGTTCCATGAATGGATAGAGGGCCGGCGCATGGCCTTCTACTTCGCTGAGAGTGGCCTGCCCGTGCGCGCCTTCGGGGAGTGCTACGACGTCGAACCCGCCCCCGGGGGGAGCATGCTCGCCTGGCGCTTCCGCGCCGATGCCAACCCCCTCACCCGCGCCGCTGTGCATTTTGCGCTTCGCCGGGCTGGGAAGGCGGGGCTGCCTAAGCTCGAGCGCTACATCCTCACCCACCGGGACCGCTACGAGGGGTAAATCCCAAAAAGATCCCGTAGAGTGACGCCTTCAGAGATTTTCAGGGATTGTGTAGGTGTCAGCTACGGAAAAGGGCCGGCGACAACGCGCTCACGCCCTCGAACAGGTCATTACCTACCTTCTCACGGAGGGGCTAGAGGAAACGGGCCTTCGTCGCCTGGCGCAGGCCGCGGGCACCAGCGATCGCATGTTGATTTACTACTTCGGCAGCAAGGAGGCCCTGCTCCGGGAGGCGTTCTCAGCGCTTTCCGATGCGCTGCTAGCCCAACTTGAGACCCAGTTCCCCAAGGCCCAGTACACCCCGAAGAAATTAAAGAAAATCAGCCTTGCCTTAGCGGAAGATCCCACCGCCCTAGGCACCCTCAAGCTATGGTTTGAACTCTTGGGCCGGGCGCTACGGCCCGGCGCACCCCTGAAGGTGCAAGCTCAGCAGCTGGCGACGCGCTGGGAAAGCTGGCTGGCCACCAAGCTCCCGGTGGATCGACGGTCCGAGGCGCCTATGCTGTTCGCAGAAATTGAAGGGATCTTGCTGCTCTACTGCCTGAATCACTAGGCCCGGCGGCAACCCCTATTTCGTGAGCCGATCGGTCCAAAACTCCGGCTTCACGTATTCGCAGAACACCTCTCGGGCATCCTCTGCTTTGCGATCGGCGGTTTCGAAGATGCCCCGCAGCAGGGCCCAATCCCGAAAGGCCCCGGCGTGAATGGAAAAGCGCCCCAGGTAGCGCCCTTCCGCCGTCACCAGCTCCGGTCCGGCCAAGGATGCATCGTGCCAGGGGCTCTGAAAGCGGCTCGGGTTCCCCTCGGGTCCAAAGCGATTCCAGATGCTGCTTTCACTGCGCGGATCCCCGTAGGTGCCGTAGGGGGCGCACACGGAACGCTCATCTTTCCAAGCGCAATCGATGCAGCCCAGGAAGCGATCCTTGGGTCCGTAGATCAGCAGCTCGGCCCCCGCGGACGCGGCGAGGGTCATCAGGACGCCAGCCGCGAGGCCGGCAGGTGCAAGGCGCATGGAGGCCCCCCTTTGAATCAGGCTATGCTCGTTAGAGTGTAATCGACCGCCACCGCAAAACGTTGAGGCCCTGCCATGCAAAGCCGCCCCATGAACGTCCTAGAGTCCGTCAGCGCCCTTACGCTCGGGGGCGGCGGACTCGGCCAGCTGTGGGGGAAAACCACCCGCGCGGAATGCGTGGCCACGGTGAGCGAGGCGGTGGACGCGGGCCTCACGCTTTTTGACCTCGCCCCCCTTTACGGCAAGGGGGAGTCGGAGCGCGTGCTCGGTGAGGCCTTTCGGGGCGGCTGGGATCCCACCCTGCGGGTGACCACGAAGTGCCAGCTGGGGCAGCGCGAGGACGACGCCGTGCTGCCCAGGCTCCGGGAGAATCTAGAGCGGAGCCTCGACGCGCTAGGGCGCGATCACGTCGACCTGTACTTTCTCCACAGCAATATCATCCCCGACGACTACACCTTCCCAGACCCGGCCATTGCCGCGGTGCAGGATCGCTTTGCCACTCGGGAGCGCAGCTACTACAACGCCGTCATCCCGGCCTTCGAGGCGCTTAAGGCCGAAGGGCTGATCAAAGCCTGGGGCATCACTGGCATCGGCTACCCCCCTACGGTGCTTCGCGCCCTTGAGGCGCCGCAGCGACCTGCGGTGGTGCAGGTGATCACCAATGCACTGAACTCCGCGGGAGACCTCAATCGTTTCCGCGAGCCCAGCCAAGCGGTAGCGATTCGCGAGGCGGCGGGGGCCGCCGGCGTGAGCGTGATGGGCATTCGCGCCGTGCAGGGGGGCGCCCTGACCGCCGCCTTTGATCGGCCCATGGATGAAGCGGGGGAAGACATGGCGGATTACCGACGCGCCGAAGGCTTTCGAGCCCTGGCCCAGCGCTGGGGCATGGACCCCGCCGATCTCGCCCATCGCTACGCCCTGAGCTTGCCTGGGGTAGCGACCGTGGTGCTGGGGATCAAGAACCGCCAAGAGCTGAAGGCGGCCTTGGCTGCGGAAGCCGCGCCGCCCCTCACGGGAGAAGAAAAAGCGCTGGTCGCCGAGGCCGTGAGCCAGTAAAAAACGTTTACAAGAAGGATCTGGGGAGAGATCACATGTTTACCGTCGAAAAGAGTGGCCAGGGCTTCGGGGCGTCCGTCCGTGGCATCGACCTTCGTGACGAACTGTCTGCGGAAACCGTCGCCGCCCTGCGCGAGGCGTGGCTTGCGCATCACGTGCTCGCCTTTCCCGAGCAAGACCTGTCGGACGACGATCTCGAGCGCTTCACCCAGTACTTTGGAGGCTTCGGTGACGACCCCTTCATTGCCCCCATTGCGGGCCGTCAGCACGTCATCGCCATTTCCCGCCGCGCCGATGAAAAGGCCCCGCTGTTTGCGGAGAACTGGCATTCGGACTGGAGCTTCCAAGCCCAGCCGCCCGCCGGCACCTGCCTCTACGGCAAAGTCATTCCGCCCGTGGGCGGCGACACGCTCTTTGCGAATCAACACGCCGCCTTCGAGGCCCTCCCCACGGACAAGCAGGCGTTCTACCAGAGCCTAACCGCCATTCACTCCGCCGCGGGGGCCTACGCGCCGGAGGGCACCTATGGGGAAACGGACCAGGCCACGGATCGAAGCATGACCATTCGCCCCTCCGCGGAGGCCCGGGCCACCCATACCCACCCCCTGGTTCGGGCCCATCCGGAAACGGGTCGCCTCGGCTTTTTCAGCACCCTGGGCTATATCGTGGGAATCGAGGGCATGGCACAGGAAGAGGCCATCCCCCTACTCCGGGAGCTAGCGCAATGGCAGGGCCGGGAAGCCTTCCAATATCGCCATCGCTGGGAGGCGGGCACGCTCGTGATGTGGGATAACCGAAGCGTGCTCCACTGCGCGACCGGCGGTTACGAAGGCCACGACCGCCTTCTCCACCGCACCACCATCGCGGCCTTTAAGGCGGCCTAGGCCTCGTCGGCGGGCTGCCCCTGCTGGGACCGAAGGTACAGGGCCAGCTGGCGATCATGGCGGGAGGTGGCCGATAGGCGACCTTCCCGCAGATAGGGCGGCCAGTTGGGCTGCCCAAAGGGCTCCACCCGGTCCCCCTGCACGGTTACCCGCTGGATCACCCGCTCCCCTTCAAAATCATTCAGCACAAAGTGCTGCGTCGCCCGGTTATCCCAGAAAGCAATGGTGCCCTCGGTCCAGGCATAGCGGACCGTAAAGCGAGGCTGCTGCACCCAGCGCGTCAGGTGCCGAAGGAGCACCTCCGATTCCTCGGCATCGAGTTCGACAATGCGCCGGGTGAAATGCTCATTCACGTAAAGCGCGGGCAGGCCGCTTTCCGGGTGGCGCCGGATCACCGGATGAATCGTCATCTTGTCCGGGCGATTATGCGGCAGCGCGTCGTGCAGCGCCGTTAAGCCCTGAAGGAAGGCCTTCATGGGTTCGGACAACGCGTCATAGGCCGCGGTCAGGCTGCTCCACATGGTATCCCCCCCCACCGGGGGGCAGCGCTTCATGTGCAAAATGGACATGAGCGCAGGCTGCTCCTGAAAGGTGAGGTCCGAGTGCCATTCATCGGCCACCCCACCGCCGGACGCGCGCAATTCGAAGATCTCCGGGTGCGGGGTATCGAACGTCAAATTCGGGTGCCCTTCGAGGGGCCCAAAGCGGGCGCCCAGGGCCACGTGATCCTCCACCTTCAAGTGCTGATCAGGGCAGAAGATAACGCCATAGCGCACCATGAGCTGGCGGAGCGCCTCCAGCGCCTCGTCATCCAGGGACGCAAGGTCCAGGCCCGTAATCTCTGCCCCGGCGGCGGGGGCAAGGGGACGAATGTTCCAAGCCTCCGCGGCCTGACGGTGTGCTGCGGTCATGGTGACCCTCCCCGGTCTCCCTTCTCATCAGCCAGCAGCATAGCTCAGAGCCACCGGCAGAGGGCAAGGCCCGCCTCGCGACGGGACGCGCGCGTCGCTATGATCCTCCCTTCGCAAGCGGACAACGGTCGGAGGCCATGGGCTACCGCATTGCCATTGCCGGCGGCGGCCTGGGCGGTCTCACGGCGGCCCTGGCCCTCAGCCAGGAGGGCCACGAGGTCATCGTGCTGGAGCAGGCGACGGCCCATCGCACCGCTGGCGCGGGCATCCAGCTCTCCCCCAACGCCAGCCGCGTGCTCCTGCGCTTAGGCCTCCGCTCCGCCCTGGATGGCAAGGTCACGGCGACGGAACGCTCGCGCTTTCGCCACTTTCGTACGGGCCGAAGGATCACGGAAGCGCGCCTCGGCGCGGAAGCGGAGGCCCGCTATGGCGCCCCCTACTGGCAAATTCACCGCGCCGATCTTCACGAGGCCCTTCAAACAGCCCTCGCTAACCATCCTCACGTTGAGCTGCGGCTCGGCCATGCGGTCACCGCCAGCACCCTGAGGGAGGAAGGGGGGGCTGTCACCCTACCCGGGGTCGATGGGCCCGTAGATATGCTCCTCGGGGCCGACGGCATTCACTCCGAAGTGCGCCGCTGGTGCTTCGGCGAGGCCCCGGCGCGCTTTACGGGGCAGGTGGCCTGGCGCTTTCTCGTGCCCAGCGAAGCTCTCGCGCCAGCCCTTCGGGCCCCGGACAGCCAGGTGTGGTGGGGCCCGGGAAAGCACTTTGTGCACTACCCTGTGGAGGGGGGGGCGCGGATCAACGGCGTGGCGGTGGTGGAAGCGCGGGCGTGGACCGAAGAGTCCTGGGCCCTCCCTGGTCAGCCGGAGGATCTCCGCAAGGCCTTTCAGGGATGGCATCCAGAGCTTCAGGAGCTTCTCGAGCGCGTTACCCCCGAGGGGCTTTTCCAGTGGGGGCTCTTCGATCGCGATCCCCTTCCCCGGTGGCACCGGGGGCCGGTGGCGCTTCTCGGCGATGCCTGCCATCCCACCCTGCCCTTCCTGGCCCAGGGGGCGGCCATGGCCATCGAGGACAGCGCCGCCCTAGCGCTAGCGCTTAAGCAAGCGCCAACCCTAGAGGGCGCGCTTGCGCGCTACGAGACCTGGCGACGCCCCCGCACGGCCCGCATTCAACAGCTCTCGCGTCGCTACGGCTGGGTCTATCACCTGGGCGCGCCCCTCGCGACCTTCCGCAACCTGGCGGCGCCCTTCGCCCGGGGCACCACCATGGATTGGCTTTATCGCTACGACGTCGGGGAGCACATCCCCTAAGCTCCGGCCAGGTGCTCCGCGTGGAAGGCCAGATGCTCATCGATAAAGCTCGCGATGAAGAAGTAGCTGTGGTCGTAGCCGTCGTGCAGGTGATAGTCGAGGGCGTGCCCGCCCTTGGCCGCCGCCGCCACCAGCAATTCAGGCCGCAGCTGGGTCTCGAGAAAAGCATCGGCAGCGCCTTGGTCGACGCGCAGGGGCGGCGCGGAAGGGGCTTCCGCCAGCAGCGCACAGGCGTCGTAGCGCGCCCAGGCACTACGATCCTCTCCGAGATACCCACGAAAGGCCTTCTGACCCCAGGGCACCTGGGAGGGGGCGCAGAT
Organism: Gammaproteobacteria bacterium; assembly: GCA_030828335.1. Taxonomy (GTDB): domain Bacteria; phylum Pseudomonadota; class Gammaproteobacteria; order Pseudomonadales; family Azotimanducaceae; genus Salivita. The sequence goes on along the minus strand of JAURCQ010000069.1, from coordinate 44 downwards.
CGGCGCGAAAGCAGAGACAGAGCGAAACCGCGAGGGGTTACGCA
>JAURCQ010000068.1 GCA_030828335.1 Gammaproteobacteria bacterium | reverse complement strand
CTTCTTCAGCGACGGGCTCAGCGGCTTCTTCAGCGACGGGCTCGGCAACCTCTTCGGCGACGGGCTCAGCGGCTTCTTCAGCGACGGGCTCGGCAACCTCTTCGGCGACGGGCTCAGCGGCCGGTGCAGTGTCGGCCGCAGTCACCGCTGCTGCAGAGGCGACCTCGGTGGCGATGTCGCTAGGGGCTTCCGTAGCGGTCCCGTCGCTGGCTTCCGCCGTGCTTTCCGTCGTTGCCGTTTCTTCAGAGCGGCCTCGGCCACGACCGCGGCTGCGGCGAGGGCGGCGACGGCTGTTCTCCGGCGGCACGTGGGCTTCCGTCGGCGGCGTGAGATCGCCGTCCTCATCGCTCAGATCTGCGACGCTTGCATCGGCATCGGCATCGAAGACGGCGTCGAAGTCGGCGTCGGCGTCGGCGTCGGCGCTGTCATCGTTCTCGTCGCTTTCGTCTTCTGCGTCGTTATTGCCGTCCAAGTCCTGATTACCGTCCTGGGGACGGCGACGGCCCCGGCCGCCCCGGCGACGGCGGCGGCGGCGGCGATTTCCATCGTCCTCCCCCTGGCCATCGTTCTCACCGGCGTTTTCACTGGCGTTGCTCGCGTCCTCTTCATTCTCGGCGCTGTCGTCGGTGACGGCTTGATCGTTTGCGTTCTCATCGCTCGGACGACGACCGCGGCGTCGGCGGTTGCCCCGGCCTTCCCGGGCCTGCTCACCGTTCTCTCCGCTGGCCTCGCTGTCGTCTTCGTCCTGCGTGTTTGCGGCGGGGCTGCGCCGGGGTCGATCGCTTCGACGACGGTTGCGTCCGCCGCGGTTGCGGTTGCCACCGCGATTGCGGCTCTCCGAGCTGCGCGCTTCTTCTTGGTTGTCTTCCTGCTCCTTCGCCTCTGAGGGTTCGGGGGCAGGCGGAGCGCCGAAGAGGCCCTTGAACAAGCGGCCGAGGAAGCCACCCTGGGGGGCCGGCGCCGCGACGGGGGCAGCGGGGGCTACCGGAGCTTCCGCCTGGGCTTGCGCTGGCGCCGGTTGCTGGGGCGCTACGGACTTCACGATGGCGTCCTGGGCTTCAGGCACGGGCGGAGCTTCATAGCCGTTTTCCGTGGTGGCCTCGAGCACCGCTTCCGCTACCTCATGGCTCTCCTGGGAAAGGAGGGCGTCCACCTGATCATCCCGGACCCGGACCACCTCAAAGTGGGGCGTTTCCATATTGGGATTCGGAACGATCATGATCCGCACACCGTTGCGTGCTTCGATGGCCGTAATGTCAGAGCGCTTTTCGTTCAGGAGGAACGAGGCGATGGGCACGGGCACGATGGCCCGCACCCCGGCGCTGCGTTCCTTCAGCGTTTCCTCTTCCAGAATCCGCAGGACGGAGAGGGCGAGGGAGCGCACGTTACGAATAACGCCTTGCCCCGTGCACCGGGGGCAGATGATGGCCGTGGTTTCCTCGAGGGAAGGCCGGAGGCGCTGTCGGGACATCTCCATGAGGCCGAAGCGGGAGATCCGCCCCACCTGCACTCGCGCGCGGTCCGCCTCTAAAGCATCACGCATGCGGTTTTCCACCGCCCGCTGATTCCGAGAGGCGTTCATGTCGATGAAGTCGATGACGATGAGGCCGCCCATGTCCCGCAGGCGCAGCTGCCGGGCGATTTCTTCTGCGGCCTCAAGGTTTGTGTTGAGGGCCGTTTCCTCGATGTCCGCGCCCCTCGTGGCCCGGGCCGAGTTGATGTCGATGGACACCAGCGCTTCCGTGGGATCGATCACGATGGCACCGCCGCTGGGGAGGCGCACTTCGCGTTGGAAGGCCGTCTCGATCTGCGTTTCGATCTGGTAGCGAGAGAAGAGGGGGACCGGGTCCTCGTAGCGCTTGATGCGGCTTTCGTAGGTCGGCATCACCTGCTGGATAAACTCTGATGCTTGGCGATGCGCATCGGCCGAGTCAATGAGAACTTCCCCGATATCCTGCCGGAGATAATCCCTCATGGCCCGGAGGATGACGTTGTTCTCCTGGTAGATAAGCGTAGGTGCGGAATTTTCCTCTACCGCTCGCCCGATGGCTTCCCAGATCTGGGCCAGGTAGTCGAGGTCCCACTGGAGCTCTTCGCTGCTTCGTCCCACCCCGGCCGTGCGTACGATCACGCCCATGCCATCTTTGATGGTTAGGCCGCTCATGGCGTCCCGGAGCTGATCCCGCTCTTCCCCTTCGATGCGGCGGGAAATGCCCCCGGCGCGAGGATTGTTCGGCATGAGGACGAGGTAGCGACCGGCGAGGGAGATAAAGGTGGTAAGCGCCGCCCCCTTAGTGCCGCGCTCCTCCTTGTCGACTTGAACAATGAGTTCCTGTCCTTCCTTGACCAGCTCGGAAATGCTGGCCCGGCCTTCGCCGTTCCCGCCTTTCTTTTGGAAGTACTCCTGGGCGATTTCCTTAAGGGGGAGGAAGCCGTGGCGCTCGGCGCCGTAATCCACGAAGGCGGCTTCAAGGCTGGGTTCTACCCGGGTGATGCGCGCCTTATAAATGTTGGCTTTGGTTTGAACCCGCATGCGGGATTCAATGTCGAGATCGTAAAGCTTTTGCCCATCAACCAGCGCAACCCGAAGTTCCTCGGGCTGGGTGGCGTTAATCAACATCCTTTTCATGCTGTGCACTCAAGTGAGGGCGTGGCGGGGCGGGCGTTAGGGTAGGGCTCAGGCTCGATGGCGAGACCACGGTTTGCAGGGGCTAGGCGGCGCCATGGGGGGCGCAGCTTTGGGCCGAAGGGGGCAAAACCCCCCGAACTGCGCGAGACTTAAGCTGTCGCTTTTTAGCTTCGCTTACCGGCGGCCGCGGCTCATCGCGGCCTGCGCACTATCCTTGACGCCGCGCAACCTTGCGCCAGCGCGTGTACTCTTCATTGATCGATAGCGTTTCAAAAATCGCTACCGGCGTAGCCGGACTTTTTAGCCCGGCGTGTTCCATTCCGACGCGGCGCGCAGGCGCTCGGCGGCGGCGGGTCAGGCGAACACGGGGCGGCTCTGCGATCCCAGGGGGAGCGAGCGCCGCGGCTGACCTTGAGGCAAGGTTAACAGGGTTTTTTAAGTGACTCAATCGAAAGGGAAAAGCAATCATTCTAGGGGCGGTGAGCGCCATGGCGCCCGGCTGTACGAGATTGAGTCCGGGGAAAGCGGGCAGCGGGTAGACAATCTGCTCCTGCGACTTCTCAAAAATGTTCCAAAGAGCCGGGTGTACGCCATGGTTCGAAAGGGCGAGGTGCGCCTTGATGGGGGCCGGGTCAAGGTCACCACCCGGGTGCAGCCCGGGCAGAAGCTGCGCATTCCGCCGCACCAAACGGCTGAGCAAGGCCCCGAGCCCACGGTGCCTGAGGCGCTCCGAGCCCAGGTGCGGGGCGCCGTGATTTTTGAAGATCGGGACGTGCTGGTGCTGGGGAAGCCCCCGGGGCTCGCCGCCCACGGAGGAAGTGGGGTGCGCTTCGGGGCCCTGGAAGCCTTGAGCCCCTGGCCAGAGGCGCCAGCCCTGGCGCTGGCGCACCGCTTGGATCGAGATACCTCGGGGGTTCTTCTACTGGCCAAGCGACGTGCAGCGCTGCGTCACCTTCAGCAGGCCTTTCGAGAGCGCACGGTGAAAAAGCGCTACCTCGCGGTGGTGGCGGGGGCTTGGCCGGCGCATCTAAAGCGACTGGAAGCGCCGCTAGAGCGAGTACTGGCAAAAAACGGGGAGCGCTTCGTACGCGTCTCCCAGGCGGGGAAGCCCGCCTGCACGGAGGTTTCCGTGGCCGAGCGTCTGCCCGGTGCGACCTTGCTGTCCCTCGCCCCGGAAACGGGGCGCACGCACCAGCTGCGGGTTCACCTGTCCCATGCCGGCTTTCCGATTCTGGGGGACGAGAAGTATGCGTCTCCGGAACTTCGCAAGGCCCTGGGGCCGGTGCCTGTGCCCCGGCTGGCGCTTCATGCTCAGGCGCTGACCGTGCCCGCTCGAGATCCGGAGCAGGCGCCCTGGCATTTTGAGGCGCCCCTTCCGGAGGATCTGGAGGCGCTGCTTAGGGCGCTCCGGGCACAGCGTTAGGGGTGTTTCCTCTCTCCCAGGGGGTCGAGAGGAGGGGCCAGCCCAGCTGCGCGGTGAGGCGGTGGAGTAGGTTGAGGGGTAGGCCGATGAGGGCCGAGGGGTCAGCGCCCTCCCAGGCTTCCAGCAGGACCGCGCCCAGGCGCTCGGAATAGAGGGCGCCCGCGGCGTCCAGGGGCTGTTCGACGGATAGGTAGGCGTCTATCTCTGCTTCCGAGAGCTCGGCAAAGCGCACTCGGACGGGCGCAGCGCCCTGGGCTACGGCGCCTGTGTCGCTGCGCACCGCCGCGAGGGCACTCTCAAAGGTGACCCAGCGGCCGCGGCTGGCCAGGAGCTGTGCCCGGGCGTTTGCGAGGGTGCCGGGCTTGCGCAGCAGGGCTTCGCCATCGTGGGCGACCTGGTCCCCTCCAATCACCAGGGCCGGGCGGGAACCGTCCCAGGCGGCCGCCACGGCCTGGGCTTTTGCGAGGGCAAGGCGTTGGGCCCGCTGAGCGGGGCTTTCCCCGGCGATGGGGGTCTCATCGACCTCGCTATCCCGGGTTTGGAAGGGGGCGCCGAGGCGCTTGAGAACCTTCGCGCGGTGCGGAGATCGGGAAGCCAGTACGAGAACGGGGAGCACGGCGCCAATTCCTGGGTTTTTGCCTGAAAGCTCAAAAGCTTAACATGACAAAAGGACGGGCCTGGGCCTTTGACAGGATCGGGGGGCATCCCTATGATTGCGCGCCTGTTTCCCCGGGGGCACGCGAACGTGGTAATCGAACCCTACCGCTTGGCCCGAGAAGACGCTCATTACACGGTTCAGGTTTCCCTTTCTGACTTTCCGCGCATCGCCCAGGCTCTGGGCAGTGAGGGGGAGGGTGGTCTGGTGGCCGTGGACGTGCGCTTTTTCCGCGATGAGGAAGGGCGCGCCTGCGCTGAAGGCACGCTGACCCTTCAGGGTTGCCAGCGCTGTGCGAACTGTGAGCGTGAAGAGGCCCTTGCCCTGACGGCCGACGTGGCCCTCGTGGTGGTGCGAGATGAGGCAGCTCAGGCCCTGTATGCGGGGGTTCGGGAACCGATTACGCTGGAGGGAAAAAAGGTCCCCCTGGCCGAGATGTTTGAGGATGACTTGCTTCTGGCTCTGCCGGAGCGGCCCTGCGCGGTTCGGGAGGCGCCATGCCCCCACGCCCAAGCGCGGTGGGCTGCGGTGCAGGGTCAGGCTGCGCCGGAGCCGGCGCCCAAGCGAGAGAACCCCTTCGCTGCCCTGGCGCAGCTGAAGGGCGGGCAGGGGCCCAAGGATTAGGTTTTTTGTCGGCGGGAGCCGACTTTATTGTGAAGGAGTAGGCATTCCATGGCCGTTCAACAAAACCGTAAAACCCGTTCCAAGCGTGGCATGCGTCGTTCCCACGACGCCCTTTCCGGGCCCACCCTGTCCACGGAAGCCACCACCGGGGAAACGCATCGTCGCCACCACGTTTCGGCCGACGGTTTCTATCGCGGTCGTAAGGTCACCAACGGCAAAGACGACTAGGCCCGGTCATGGCCTACGCTCTGGTTTTCCCCGGTCAGGGGGCACAAAGCGTTGGCATGCTCGACGCCCTCGCGGAGGCCTACCCGGTGGTTCGGGAGACCTTCGCCGAGGCGAGCGGTGCCATCGATCTGGACCTTTGGCGCCTAGCCTCTGAGGGGCCGGCAGAACTGCTGGATGCTACGGAGCAGACCCAGCCCGTTTTGCTGACGGCGTCCATCGCGGCCCTTCGAGCCCTGGAGAGCGAAGGGGCGCTGACGCCTGCGGCGGTCGCTGGCCATAGCCTGGGCGAATACGCGGCCCTGGTGGCCGTGGGAACCCTTAGCCTTAGCGATGCGGTGCGCTTGGTACGTCGTCGCGGCTTGCTGATGGCGGAAGCGGTTCCCGCCGGGCAGGGCGCTATGGCGGCCATTCTCGGCCTGGACGACGAGGCCATCGCCGAGGCCTGCGCAGAAGCCGCGGGGGAGGAAGTCGTTTCCCCGGCCAATTTCAACGCGCCGGGGCAAATTGTCATTGCGGGGCATAGCGCCGCCGTGGAACGGGCCATCGAGGGCTGTAAGGCCCGCGGAGCGAAGCGCGCCATGGCGCTCCGGGTGAGCGGCCCCTTTCATAGTACTCTTATGGCACCGGCGGCGGAGGCCTTCCGCGCCGATCTCGAAGCGATCAGTTTCCAGCCCGCCACCGTCCCCGTTTATCAAAACGTTACCGCTGCGCCCACGACGGATCCCACGGCACTCCGGGATCAGCTTCTGGTGCAGCTCTCCGCGCCCGTGCAGTGGACGCGCAGCGTGCAAGCCATGGGCGCCGCAGGCCTGACGGCGATGGTGGAATGCGGCCCCGGGGCCGTGTTGGCTACCATGGTGCGTCGCATCGATAAGGCGATTGCTTGCCATGCGACGGGCACTCCGGAGGCGTTGGGTAAAACCCGTGATGCCCTGGAGACAGGCTTGTGAGTGAAGCGCGCGTCGCCCTGGTAACCGGGGCGAGCCGGGGCATTGGTGCGGCCATTGCCAAAAGGCTCGTTGCGGAGGGCTACCGCGTGGCCGGCACGGCGACCTCGGAGGGGGGCGCTGAAGCCATCGCTGAAGCCCTGGGTGATGGGCATCTCGGCGTGGTCATGGACGTGCGTTCGGAAGACTCGGTGGCGACGGCGCTCACGGCCGTGGAAGAGGCGCTCGGTACCCCCGTGGTGGTGGTCAATAACGCGGGGATTACCCAGGACAACCTCATGCTTCGCATGAGCGCGGAGCAGTGGGCTTCGGTTATCGATACCAATACGAACGGACTCTATCGGGTCACCAAGCCGCTTCTGCGCGGCATGATGAAGGCCCGCTTTGGGCGCATCATTAACGTGTCCTCGGTTATTGCCCGCCGGGGCAATGCGGGGCAAGCCAATTACGCCGCCTCCAAGGGCGCCGTGGAAGGCTTCACCCGAGCCCTGGCCCAGGAAGTGGGGAGCCGGGGCATTACGGTCAATGCCATCGCACCAGGCTTCATTGAAACGGAAATGACCGCCGCCCTCGACGAAGGGGTGACGGAGCAGCTCCGATCGGCCATCGCCCTTGGGCGCTTTGGCAGTGCGGAGGAAGTGGCGTCCCTCGTGGCGTTCCTTGCAAGTGAGGGAGCGGGCTATATTACGGGGGAGACGATCGCCATCAATGGCGGTCTGTACATGAATTAGAGGCATCGCGCCAGCTTGAAGGGCTTTAAATCGTTCCACTAAAATTGCGACGCATCGTGGCGCCGCCTCGACCTACGGGAGTTAGCTTTCAGATGAGCAGCAGCGTGGAAGAACGGGTCAAGAAACTGATCTGTGAGCAGCTGGGGGTTAAGGAAGACGAAGTCAATGACGACGCTTCCTTCGTTGAAGATCTTGGTGCCGATTCCCTCGACACCGTGGAGCTCGTGATGGCTCTCGAAGAGGAATTCGAAACCGAAATCCCCGACGAAGAAGCCGAGAAGATCACGACCGTTCGCGAAGCGATCGATTACGTCCTAGCGCACCAGTAAGGGTGCGTTGCGCGACCGCACGCCGGGGAGGGATGGGGTCGCCGCTGGGTTGCGCCTTCGGGCGCCCTTAGCAGTCCGTTTGTCCGTCCGCGCCATGCTCTGGAGTTGCTCCAGAGCGTTGCTTTGGCGTTCACAGGAGACCGACCATGAGCGGTAGACGAGTCGTGGTAACCGGCTTAGGGATGGTGTCGCCCCTTGGGCTCGACGTAGCCAGCTCCTGGTCCGGCATCCTTGCTGGGAAGAGTGGCGCTGCCACCATCGAAGCCTTCGATGTCAGCGACTATAGCGTTCAGTTTGCAGCAACGGTAAAGGGCTTCGACCCCACCGTGTGCATGGATGCAAAGGAAGCGCGTCGCGTTGATGTTTTTGTCCAGTACGGGATGGCAGCGGCCTGCCAAGCTATGGAAGACGCGGGGCTGGCTGATGTCCCGGAGGCTGCAGGCGATCGCTACGGCGTCGCGATTGGGTCGGGCATCGGCGGCATCATGACCATCGAAAAGACCCACGAAACGCTGCTGAAAAGCGGACCTCGGCGCGTGTCTCCCTTTTTCGTCCCGGGAAGCGTGATCAACATGATTGCCGGGAATGTGTCAATTCGCTTTGGCCTCCGGGGGCCCAACCTTGCGATCGTCACCGCCTGCACCACGGGGACGCACAACATCGGCATGGCCGGTCGCCTCATTCGAGACGGGGACGCGGATGTCATGGTGGCCGGCGGCGCCGAAATGGCGACCTCCCCCGTGCCCCTTGCCGCCTTTTCCTCCATGAAGGCCTTGTCTGCCCGTAACGATGATCCTACGGCGGCATCTCGCCCCTGGGATCGGGATCGGGACGGCTTCGTCCTCGGGGACGGGGCTGGGGTCCTGGTTCTTGAGGAATATGAGCACGCCAAGGCACGGGGTGCGACGATCTACGCTGAGCTTGCGGGCTTTGGTATGAGCGGCGACGGCTACCACATTACCAGCCCCCCGGAAGACGGTGCGGGGGCCGTGGCCTCCATGAAGAACGCATTACGTTCGGCGGGCATGGATCCCTCGGAGGTGGGCTATATCAATGCCCATGGCACCTCCACGCCCCAGGGGGACATCGCTGAAACCCGAGCCATTAAGACCGTGTTTGGGGATAAGCCGAAGCTGGCGGTCAGCTCGACCAAGTCCATGATCGGGCACCTGCTGGGGGCAGCGGGTTCGGTAGAGGCGATCTTTAGCGTGCTGGCCATCCGCGATGGCGTGCTGCCTCCGACCATCAATCTTGATAACCCCGACGAAGCCTGCGATCTCGACTACGTTCCGGGAACGGCACGGGAAGTACCCGTGAAGGCTACGTTGAGTAATTCCTTCGGCTTCGGAGGCACGAACGGTACCCTAATCTTCCGCGCCGTCGATTAAGGACCGTGGGGCATCGGTGGCGCCAAGGTGCCCTGGTGCTCGGGCTTCTTGGGCTCGGGATTCTTCTGTGCCTCGGTGCCGGGGCCTGGCTTTTGCGCCAGCCCCTAGCCCTTGAGGGCCCCCTCTGCTTTGATCTGAAGCCCGGCGCCGCCGGGCCCCAGCTTCAAAAAGTGCTACGGGTCCAAAGTGGATCCGCAGAGCGCTTAGCCCTTCGCCTATACCTGCGCCTGAGCGGCGTGGGAAGAACGCTCCAGGCGGGAGAGTACTGCCTAGACTCCGTTGACACTTTCCTTTCTACCCTTGGCAAGCTTCGCCGCGGCGCTGTGTACGAACGCACCCTGCGCATCGGGGAAGGCTGGACCCTCCGGGATTTGGAGCACGCGCTGCGCGCGGCGGAGCGCCTAGATCGGGCGGGCCTCGGCGCCACCTGGGCGGAGCGGGGGGCCCAGCTCGGCCGAAGGGGAAGCCTCGAGGGCCGCTTTTTCCCCGATAGTTACCGCTATGTCGCCGGCACCTCGGCCCTCAGCTTGCTGATCCGGGCCGCCGATCGCATGGAGGAAGCCTTGGGAAAGGCCTGGGAGGATCGGGATCCAGACCTGCCCCTAAGCGCTCCTGGGGAGTTGCTCACCCTCGCTTCCCTCATCGAGAAGGAAAC
>JAURCQ010000067.1 GCA_030828335.1 Gammaproteobacteria bacterium | reverse complement strand
CGGTTCCAGGAGCCATGCTCAGCGAAGAACAGGGCGCCTCGGTAGCGTTCGGGAAAGGCGCTACCGGTGTAGAAGGCCAGGCCCAGGGGGGCGCTGTGGGCTGGGAGCCGGGCCTCGGGCGCGGTGTAGTCTTCCAGGCGATGGCCGTCGCCGAATTCCGGATCGAGCACGGCGCCGCCATGGACGTAGGGGTAGCCAAAGTGGGCCCCAGGGGCGGCAATGCGATTGAGCTCCTCCGGGGGGATCTCGTCGCCGAGCATGTCCCGGCCGTTATCCGAGAACCAAAGCGCGCCCGTGCCGGGCTCAAAATCAAAGCCCACGGTGTTGCGAATGCCCTGGGCGATGACCTCATAGGCGCCGGTGTCTCGATCCATGCGCAGCAGGCTGGCGTAGGGAGGCTCGGGGTCGCAGATATTGCACGGGGCCCCCACGGGGATCAGGAGCTGGCCGTCTCGGTCGAACTCGATGTGCTTCCAGCCGTGGTGCTTGTCCGTGGGCAGGGCGTCGGTGATGACCTCCAGGGTCGGGGGCGCGGCGAGGGCGTCCTCGATGCCCTTTAGGCGATAAAGATGGGAGACCGCAGCGATGTAAAGATCGCCATCGTGCACGGCCACGCCGCTCGGGAGCGTAAGCCCCTCGGCGAGGGCGTAGCGCACCCCATCGCGTAGGGCCCAGACCCGCCCATCGCGCCGGGTGCCGGCGAAGAGCGTGCCCTCGGGCCCGAGGGCCAGCTGGCGGGCGTTGGGCAGATCGTCGCTCACCACCTCGAGCACGAAGCCCGGGGGCAGGGCGAAGGGCGGCAGGGGCCTGTCGTCCGCCGAGGAAAGTAGGGGCCAAAGGGCCAGCAGGGCGCCGATCAGGCGCCAAGGGATCAAACGCATAGGGCCTCTCCTTGCGAGGATTCGCAAACGCCGGCAAGGCTAGCACCGCAGGGTTTTTCTTGCATGGCCCGGTATACTCGGTCCATGACCACCGCTTCCCCCCAAGACGGCACCCTAAGCCCCGCGCTCCGCGAGCAGATCCAGGGTGCCTATCGCGCCTGGCTGGCGGCCCGGGGCTTTGCGCCGCGCCGGGGCCAGCGGCTCATGATTGCGGAGATTGCCCGCACCCTCGGGGCCCTCACGGTGGATGAGCTCGGGGTGCGGGAGCCCGGCCCGCCCCATGTGGTGGTCGCCGAGGCCGGCACGGGGACGGGGAAAACCCTCGCCTATGGGCTCGCGGCCATTCCCCTGGCCCAGGCTCGGGGCCTCACCCTGGTGATCTCCACGGCCACCGTGGCCCTGCAGGATCAGCTGGTGGAGCGGGATCTGCCCGATCTGCAAAAAGCCGCGGGACTGAAATTTACCTATGCCCTGGCCAAGGGCCGGGGCCGCTATGCCTGCCTGGCGCGGCTCGATCGCATCCTCTCGGAGGACAGCACGGCGCTGGCCAGCGACCTCTTCGGCCCGCCCCCGAGCCTGGCCGCTCGGCCCCTCTATCAGGCCATGCAGGCCGCCCTGGAAGGGGGGCGGTGGGACGGGGACCGGGAGCGCTATGGGGAAGCCATCGACGACGATCGCTGGGCCTCCGTGACCACCGACCATCGCGGCTGTACCGGTAGCCGGTGCACCTTCTTTCGCGACTGTCCCTACTTCAAGGCCCGGGAGGCGGTGCAGCGGGCGGACGTCATCGTCGCCAACCACGATCTCATTCTCGCGGATCTGGCTCTTGGGGGCGGGGTGGTGCTGCCGACCCCGGAGGAGACGATCTATGTCTTCGACGAAGGTCACCATCTTTCCGATAAGGCCCTGGGGCACCTGCGCCGCTTTACCCGCATCCTTGGGAGCCAGCAAACGCTAGAGGCCTTCGAGCGCCTCGTGGGCACGCTGGCCCAGCGCCTCGGCCGGGCCCCGGCCTGGGTCGCCGCAGCCCAGCGCTTGGCCCAGCTGGGAGCGCCCCTTCGGGAAACGCTTAGCGCCACCCTCACGCTAGCGGAGCAGCTCGAGGCCCTAGAAGAGGGGGCCCCGGGGCTCCGCCGCGGCCAGGTGCCGGCGCACCGCTTTCCCCACGGGGATGTGGGGGAGGCCTGGCGGGCCCAGGGCAAGCAGCTGGCTGAGGCCTTCGCGGAGCTGGTCTCCCTGGGCGATGAGCTGGCGGAGCGCTTAAGCGAGGCCCTGGAGCAGGCGGGGGATGCGCGGGCCGAGCTAGAAGCGGCCCAGGGCAGCCTCGGGCAGCTCCAGGGGCGTCTCGAGGGCAGCGAGGCCCTGTGGCGCGACTTTGCTCAGGCGAGCGATGCCCCCCACGCCCGCTGGATCTCCCGCCTGGGCCAGGAGGGCAGCCTCGATGTGGAGGTGCAAAGCTCCCCCCTAAGCGCCGGGACCTCCCTGCGCGGCGTGCTCTGGGATCGGTGCTTCGGCGCCGTGGTGAGCTCGGCCACCCTGTCCTCTACGGACGGCTTCGGGCGCTTCGCCGAGGCCGCGGGCATTCCCGATAACGCCCGCTACCTGGTGGTCCCCTCAAGCTTTGCCTACGGCGAGGTGGCCCAGCTGGTGGTGCCGAAGCTGCGCAGCGATCCGAGCCAAAGCGAGGCCCATGCCGCGGAAATCGCCGAGCGGCTCCCGGGCCTCATTCGGGAGGACGAGGGCACGCTGGTCATCTTCACCTCCTGGCGCCAGCTCGATCAGGTCTGTGCGGCCTTGCCGCCGGCGCTCCTCAAACGCGTGCTAAGCCAGGCTACGGAAAGCAAGGGTCGCATTCTGGCGGAGCACCAGCGCCGGATCGATGGCGGGGGAGGCAGCGTGATCTTCGGCCTCGCCAGCTTCGCCGAGGGCATTGATTTGCCTGGCGCCTATTGCCGCCACGTCATCATCTGCAAGCTGCCCTTTTCCGTCCCGGACGATCCCGTGGAGGCGGCCACGGCGGAGTGGCTCAGCGCCCAGCAGCGCAACCCCTTCATGGAGATGTCCGTGCCCGATGCGGCGCTGCGCCTCAAGCAGGCCTGCGGGCGGCTTTTGCGCTCGGAAAAGGACTACGGCCGCATCACCCTGCTCGATAAGCGGATCGTCACCCGGCGCTACGGCCAGGCAATTCTGGATGCCCTTCCGCCCTTTGAGCGGGTGTTTGAGGCCTAAGCCCTCGGCTGGCCGAAGCGCGGCGCCAGGGGCTCGTTGGATAGCCAACCCGTGATCAGCCGAGGCGGCGTCAGCTCAAGGTACAGATTCCGCGCCTTCAGTCCGGGCACCGGGGGTGGCCCCAGCTCGCTGCCGGAGCGCTCCTCAAGGGCGAACGCGTCGGCAGGGGTAGGGGTGCACTTGAAGCTCTCCGCGCAGACCCAAAAGGGGATGCCCTGGTCCTTGGCGGCGAGGGCCAGGAGGTAGGTTCCCGCCTTATTGACCACCGTGCCGTCGGCGAGGAGCGCATCGGCCCCCACCAGGACCGCGTCCGCCTGGGCCGTGAACAGTCCACCCTGGGCGTCGGTGATGTAGCTGACCCGGTGCCCCTGGGCAGCCAGCGTTGCCCCCAGCTCCCAGCCCTCTCGCCCCGGGCGGCTTTCCGTGACGATGACCTCCGTGCGCGCGGGGGGCAGGCGCCTCAGCACCTCAAGCACCGTGGAGCTGATGGAGTGGGTGAGAATGCACCGGGCGCCCTCGAGCTGGGTGAGGGTGGCGCGCACCGTGGCATCCCGGGCGCCGTCGGCCCAGGTGCGCACGGCCTGGGCCTGGGTGCGGGCGAAGGGCCCGAGGGCCTCCGGAGACCCCTCGAAGTCCCGCACCGCGTCGCGCCAGCGGCTCACAAGATTCGGAATGGCCACCATGCTGGGGCGTAGGGCGCCGAGCTCGCCAGCGAAGGCGAGGAGGGCGGCTTTGCGATTATCCAGAGATCCCTCCGGGGCTTCGGCGTAGCGGGCGAGGGCGTCGAGGGCTCGCCGCGCCAGCTGGGAGGCGCCGTCCCGGAGGTTGTCCCGGATGGCTCGGAGCAGCTCCGAGCGCAGCGCCTCAGCGGGGCTCACGGCGTGGCCCCGGTGGCCCCAGTAGCAAGGAAGACCTCTCGGCTGGCCTTAAAGGCCGCCACGTCCGTCACCGCCATGCCCTCTGGGAGGGCCTCGTCGCCAAAGCGGCCCGGGCTTAGGGCGAGGACCCGCTGCGAGGCCACGCGCTCGAGGAACATGCCGTAGAAGGCCTGGAATTGCTCCAGGGTGAGGGCGTCCAGGGCCGTGGCGAGGGCTTCCCGTAGGGCGAAGTCCGTCCTATCCACTTCGATGTTCTCCCAGTAACGGCTGGCCGTTTCCCCGAGGTTCTTATCCCGCTCTAGAAGGCGGGATCGAAGTCCGGCTTTTTCGGTTTCGAAGGCCTCCGGGGTGAGGGTCGCCACCGTTTCCCCGTAGCGCGCCAGGAACCCTTCCGTTTCCGCGAGAATGGTCGCCGGTCCGGCCACGGGACTTTGGGCAAGGAAGTAGAGCCCCGGCGTGCTATGGCGCACAAAGGCCCCGGCGGAAACCACATAGCCAAGCTGGCGCTCCGTGCGCAGCGCATTGAAGTAGGGGGAGGCCAGCATGTGCCCGAGCAATCCAAAGCGGGCCCGCTCGCCGAGGCTCTGGGTGCGGCCCTGCACGTACAGCACGAAGGCCGCATCGTCATGATCGATGGTGAGGACTTGGGCGAGGCGATCCCCATCTTCTAGCTTGGCCAGGGCCTGAGGGGGTACGGGATCGGCGGGGGCCGTGCCCAGGGCGCCGGTGATCATGCCGGCCAGCCGCTCGGCCTCGGCCGGGGTCACGTTCCCGATCATAAGCCCCGTGAGCTTGGGCGCTTCCAGCAGGGGCTTGGAAAAGCCTTCCTTAAGCGCGGCCAGGGTGAGGGCCTCCGCTGCCGCGAGCCGGGCGTCGAGGGGGTAGGCGTCGTGGTCGAGGACTTGCTGAAGTGCCCGCATCCCTTGTTGGTAGGGGCGGTCCTGGCGCTGATTGGCGAGGCTCTGCAGCAGTCGAGCCTTTTCCCGCTCAAAGGCCGCCTCGCTAGGGTTTGCGTTCGTCAGGCTGCTGAGCACCGCTTCGAGAAGCTCGGGTAGGCGCTCGCTGTAGCCCGCCACCTGCAGCTCGAGCCCCGAGGCCGCCGGGCGCAGGGCGAAGCTGAGGCCAGCAAGGCGCGCCGGGTAGGCGTAGCTGTTCAGGCTGTCCTCGAGCAGGGCCGCCCAGAGGGCCGCGGCCATCTGCCCCTCGGGGCCGGTGATCGCCGCGCTTTGCACCTTTAGACGCAGCTCTGCCCGGGGGGCCTTAAAGGCCACCGTGGGGGCATGCCACAGCGTGCCCCAGGGGCCCGAGGTCAGGGCCACGGGGGCCGCCGCGTCCGGGGCGTCCATGAGGCTTAGCGCTTCCGGCACAAAGGGGTTCGGCGCCGGCAGGGCTAAACCCTCGGGGGCTGCGGGGGTCTCCCAGGCCCTCCACAGCGCCGGGGAGAGGGGCTCGAGCGCGTAATCCACGGCAAAGAAGGGTTCCCGCGCGGCCGTTTCCACCTCCGGTGCCGTGACGGTGAGCTGGAGCCGGTCCGGGCGCAGGGCCGCGAGGATCGAGTCCAGGAGCGCCGGATCAAAGCGATCCATGCGCATGCCGCTGCGGAGGATTTCCTCCGGAGGCACTTCCAAAAGCCCCGCGGCGAGGGTGCTCACGGTGTGATAGGCGTCCCGCTGGGGCTGGTAGGCGAAGGCCAGGGCAGCGAGGCGCGCCTGCTCATCGTAGCGCCATTGCTGGGGGCCTTCGGCCTTCAGGCGCTCGATAGCGGCAAACAGCGTGCCCACCACCTGGGGCCATTGGGCGTAGCCCGCTTCCGTCAGTTCCACGGCAATGGAGAAGAGGGCATTGTGCTCTCCGAAGGGGGCGGCGCCCGCGCTCAGGCTGTTGATCAGCCCCGCGTCCTTCAGCACCGCATGGGCGCTCCCTTCCCCCTCGTGGCCGAGCAGGTTCGCAAGGTACGCGCCGGGGGCCTCTGCTTGGTAGGGGTCCAGGGGGGGCAGGGGGAAGGTGAGCTCGAGGCTCCGCCGCGCCTTCACGGGGCGGATGCGCAGAAGGCTCGGCAGCTGATCCTCGGCAAATACCGGCACCTCGGGCTCGTTGACGGCCGTGGAGCGCGCGCGCACGGGCCCAAAGAGCTCGGAAGCCCAGCCTTCAAGGGTGTCGAGGGACTCGGGGGCCAGGAGCACCAGCCGCATGCGATCGGCGGAGTAGTGGTTCTCATAGAAGGCCAGAAGCGCGTCCCGGAGGGCGCCGGGCTCGTCATCGGCCAGCGTGTCGAGGCTCCCAATGGTGAAGCGGCTGCCTGGGTGGGCGGGGTTTAGGGCGCGCTTCTGCGTCATGTAGGTGCGCCAGCCATCGTTCTTCAGCTGCATCTGATATTCGCTGTGCACGGCGTTGCGCTCCCGGCTGACGTAGGCCGCGTCGAAGCGGGGGGCGATGAAAAATTGGGCGAAGCGATCGAGGCCCTCATAGAACGCTTCGGGACGGATGGAGAAGAAATAGTTGGTGTGATCCAGGGCCGTATAGGCGTTGCGGTCCCCCCCGTGGCGGCTGATGAAGTCGGCGTAGCCGTCCGGATCCGGGTATTTTTCCGTGCCGAGAAAGAGCATGTGCTCAAGGAAGTGGGCCAGGCCCAGGTGGCTTTCCGGCTCGGCGAAGCTGCCCACGTCCACGGCGAGGGCAGCCGCCGCCTGGTCGCTGTCGGGGTCGCTCACGAGGAGCACCTCAAGGCCGTTGGGGAGCACCCGGTGCCGGTAAGCTCGGGTATCGATGGCGCTGGTCTTGATGACCGCCGCGTCCGCCTCCGGCGCCGGACCCGGGGGCGGGGCGCTGGGGGCGGCGCAGCCGAGGAGCAGCAGAGCGAGCAGGGCGGTCAGGGAGCGAAGGGTGGTCATCAACAGCGCCTCTTCTAGGGTCGGGAGCAGGGCTTAGTGTACCGACCTTGCGGGAAGCCGTGGGTTCCCAACGCTCGCCGATGCTAAGGTTTAGGCCATGGAACCCCTGGACCCCCAAAACGCGCTAGCGCCGGAGGTGGCCGACGCCCTCGGACTCTGGCCAGCCCTGCCGGGGCTGGCTACGGCGTCGGCGCGGCAGGGGGTGCTGGCGCTCGCGAAGGATGCGGGGGAGAGGGCAGTAATGGCCTGGCCCGCAGCGGTGCCCGCGGCCCGGCGCCGAGCCCTGGAGGTGCATGGGGCGGCCCTGGCGGCCCACCTCGCGGCGGCCCAGGGGGCTCGGGGCGCACCGCTGCTGGTGCTTTTGAACGGCGCCCAGGGCAGCGGCAAGAGCACCTTTGCGGCCCTGCTTTCCCACTACCTGCCCGCCCTGGGCCTGCGCTGCGCGTGCCTGTCCCTGGATGATTTCTACCTGGGAAAGGCCGCGCGGGCGCACCGTGCGGAAACGGTCCATCCCCTTTTTCAGACCCGCGGCGTGCCGGGCACCCACGATATCGACGCCCTAAGCGGGGCGGTGGAAGCGCTTCTGCAGCCCGGGGCGCCCCTGGCCCTGCCCCAGTTTGACAAGGCCCTCGATGACCGGGCGGCGGCCCCCAGGCTTCAGCCCCGGCCCGTGGATTGCCTAATCTTGGAGGGGTGGTGCGTGGGGGCCCCGCCGCCGGACGCAGAGGAGCCCGCTACGCCCCTAAACGCCCTCGAGGCGGAGGCGGACCCCGACGGCCGGTGGCGCGCCGCCGTGGATTCGGCGCTCGCCGGGCCCTACGCGGCACTCTTCCGGCGCTTTACTGGGCTGATTCATCTGCAGGTGCCCAGCTTCGAAAGCGTCTACGAATTTCGAGAGGCCCAGGAGGCGGCGCTTCGCGCGCGCAGCGACCGGGCCATGAGTCCGGCGGCCGTGCGCCGCTTCATCGCCCATTACGAGCGCCTCACTCGGCGCCAGCTACGACGACTGCCCGCGCGCGCCGATCTGGTGCTCCGCCTGGCGCCGGACCATGCCCTGGTGGCCGCGGAGGGGCCGGGAATTCAGGGATGATTCAGCGCTTAATCCCCATGCTTTAGGCTGGTCCCATGAGCGAGTGCCGCGCACTCAAGGAAACGCTGCGCCATGATCCGCGCCCTCTCCCCCGCCCTCTGGCTAGCCGTCTCGCTTTTTCTTTGGGGCCTGTGCTTTCAAAGCGCCTTCGCCGTGGCGGCGGAGGGTCTGCGCAGCGATTACGCCGCCGCCACGCGCCACGTGCAGCGTCGCTATGGGGGCCAGGTCATTGCGGTGGCGCCGATCCCCGAAGCCGAGGGCGCCGTGAAGGTGAAGGTGCTTTTGGACGACGGCCGGGTTAAAACGCTCGTGGTGGATGCCCAATCCGGGGAGATCCTAGACACGCGGGGAGCGCGCCGCTGATGCGAATCTTGATCGTCGAAGATGATCCGACCCTGGCGAAGCAGCTTCGCGGGCACCTCGAGCAGGAAGGGCTGGTGGTGGAGCACGCCAGCGATGGGCGGGAAGGGCTCTACATGGCCCAGGAGCTCCCCTACGACGCTGCGATCGTCGATCTCGGTCTGCCCGAACTCGACGGCCTGGGGCTGATTAAGGCGCTCCGGGAGGCGGAGAATCGCGTGCCCGTGCTGATCCTCACGGCCCGGGACGGGTGGCAGGACAAGGTGCTGGGCCTGGAAGCGGGGGCCGACGACTACCTCACCAAGCCCTTTCACTTCGAGGAGCTCGTCGCGCGCCTTCGGGCCCTCGTGCGCCGCGCCTCCGGGCACGCCAGCGCCGTGCTGCGCCACGGACCGCTCGAGCTCGATACCACGGCAAAGGATCTCCGGGTGGGGGGCACGCGGGTGACGCTCACGGCCTACGAATACAACCTGCTCGAGTACATGATGCTCCACCCGAGCAAGGTGATTTCCAAAACCGAGCTCACGGAGCACCTCTACGCTCAGGATTTTGAGCGCGACAGCAACGTCATCGAGGTCTTTGTGGGGCGCCTTAGGCGCAAGCTTGATCCCCTCGCGGACACCTCCACCATCACCACGGTGCGGGGCCAGGGCTACCGGCTCCTGGCGGCGGAAGGCTAGGGGCCCGTGCTCTCCAGCCTGGGGCCTCGCCTTCAGGGCTGGCTGCGCCAACCCAACGCACCCCTCCGGCGCCGCCTGCTCCTAGCCGCCGCTGCCCTGCTCCTGCTGTTCCTCTCGAGCACGGGCTTTGTGCTCGACGGCGCCTTCCGGGCGAGCATCGATGATTCGGCCCGGGCCCAGCTGCGCCTGCGGGTACTGAATCTTTTGAGCGTGGCGGAATGGCGGGACGGGGGGTTGGTCCTGCCCCCGGCCCTGTCCGAAGCGCGCTACAACCGCCCTGGCTCGGGTCTCTATGCCCGGCTCTTCGATGGGGAGACAGGCCTTGCCTGGCAAAGCCTGAGCCTGAGCCACAGTGGCGTCTCCCTGCCTGCGCCCCTGCCCATGCCCCCGGGCGGGGAGGCCTTCGACCGCATCGCCACGGCGGAGGGTGCGCCCCTCTACCGTTTCACCTTTGGTTTGCTCTGGGAGGGGCCCGAGGGGGACGTGCCCTATCGCCTCGAGGTGAGCTTTAGCCAGCAGCCCTTCCAGCAGGAAGCTCGGGGATTTCGCCGGTCCCTTTGGCTCTGGCTCGGCGGGGCCACCGTCGCCCTCCTGCTGCTGCAAATGGCGCTGCTGCGCGCGGCCCTGGCGCCCCTGGGTCGCATGGCCAAGGCC
>JAURCQ010000066.1 GCA_030828335.1 Gammaproteobacteria bacterium | reverse complement strand
GAGGCGTTCGCTATCGAGCTCTTCCGTGAGCACTTCCCGTTGGGCCTGTTGAAGAAAGGCGTTCTCCGGGTCGTAGCGCTTGAAGACGTCAAACAACAGGCGAGAAGACAGCTGAAGGGCGCGCTGGGATTTTGGCCCCCCGGGGAAGCCCTGGAAGATCAAACCGGAGATGCGCGCGATGGTGCGAAAGCGTTGCTCCGCGAGGCCCGTGCCCTCACAGCAGGCGATCAAGGCCTCCCCGAGCCCCTTTGGGGAGAGCCAGCGGCGCAGCTCCGCCTCCTCCTGTGGCAGGGGCGCGGAGGACAAAAGCTCAATGCCGTAGTCATTCACCGTCACCGCCACCGTGCTTTCCTGCTGCTGACCGAGGCGCCAAGCCAGGAGGGGGCCGAGCCCTTCGTGAACCTGCCGTCCCGCGAAGGGGTACAGGAAGAGGTGGTGGCCCTCCGGGCTTTCCAAAGTTTCGATGAGCAAGGTTCCCGGCGTGGGCCGCGCGGATAGGGTCTCCTGCAAGCGGAGGAGAGGGGCTAGGGCTGCCATTTCCTCCCGCGCGGGAAGCGAAGCTGCGGGATCCAACCGTTGTAAAGCGCCCGCGGCCAGCGTGCTCGAGAGGGGCATGCGGCTGCCGGCCCAGCGCGGGGTGTGAACCCGCCGGGCCTTGCCGGGGCGGACCAGCGCCGTCATGCCGTCCACCCGGCAGAGCACCAGGGCGCGGCCGGCAAAGGTAAAGCCATCCCCCGGGCGGAGCTGGCGGATAAAGCGCTCCTCCACCTGGCCAAGGCTTCCGCCCCGGCGCCAGCGCAGGGTGACCAAGGCATCGCTGACAATGGTGCCAATGGAGAGGCGGTGGCGCCGAGCGATGCGGGGCGAAGGGATATGCCACGCGCCGGCGCTGTCGCGTTCAATTTTGGCGTAGTCCTCATAGGCCTTTAGGGCCGGCCCGCCGCGCTGGAGATGATCGAGCACCCAGGCCAGCTCGCCGGCGCTGAGGGAGGCAAGGGCGTGGGTCCGCCGGGCCTCGGTGAGCAGCGCCTCCGTGGTGCCAGGCTCGCCAAGGATACGAGTGAGCACGTGCTGCGTGAGCACATCAAAGCTGCCTTGCAGGCCCCGCTGGGGTTCCAAGGTCCCGTTGTCGAGGGCGTCTCGCAGGGCGGCGAATTCGAGGAGCTCAAAGGCGTGGGTGGGCACGCAGAAAAGCCGGGGCGTGCCGCCCGGGTGGTGACCGCTGCGCCCGGCGCGCTGCCGGGCCCGGGCAACGCCCTTGGGGCCGCCGATCTGGATAACCTGGGTGACGGGGCTGAAGTCCACGCCAAGATCGAGGCTCGAGGTGGCGACCACGGCCTTAAGGGCCCCCGCTCTGAGGGCGTCCTCGATGCGGCGGCGGGTGCTCTGGGCGAGGCTGCCGTGGTGGAGCGCGAGCTGCCCCACAAGGCTGAGGTCGGCGCGCTGGAGCGCCTCAAACCAGCGCTCAGCCTGAAAGCGCGTATTGCAAAAAACGAGGGAGCTGGGGGCCTCCTGAAGGCGCGCCAGCACCTGAGGCAAGCTCCGGAGCCCGAGATGTCCCGCCCAGGGGAAGCGTTCGATTGCCTCGGGAATGAGCGTGGTCACCGCTGGGGGAGCGCCTTTGGGTCCTTGGATGAGGCGCCCCCCGCGCTCGGGCCCCAGCAACACCGCAAGGGCATGGTCCGGATCCGCCACCGTGGCCGAGAGGCCCCAGCGCCGGGCCTGGGGGGCCAGGCTGTCGAGGCGGGCCAGGGCCAGTTCGAGCAAGACGCCACGCTTGCTGCCCAGGAGGGCATGCCACTCGTCGATAATGACGGCGTTTAGGGAGGGGACTTGGGCAAGAAAGCTCGGGCTCGAGAGCAGCAGGGATAGGCTTTCCGGCGTGGTGATGAGCACCTCGGGAAGCGCCTGCCGTAGCTGGCGGCGCTCCTTCGCCGTGCTATCTCCATTGCGGACGCCGACGCGCCAGGGAAGGCTCAGGGCTTCGCAGAAGCCTGCTAGCTGGGTAGCGAGGTCCCGGGCTAGGGCCCGAAGCGGGGTGAGCCAAAGCACCTGGAGCCCGGCGCTTTTAGGGGGGGCAGAAAGGGCCGGCCCAAGAAAGGCGGCGAGGGTTTTTCCGCTTCCCGTGCCCGCTAGGCACAGCCCATCGGCGCCTTCCCGAAACGCCTCCGCAAGGGCCCGCTGAAAGGGCGCCAGCGCCCACCCCTGGGTCTTGAGCCAGGCCTCGAGCGCCGCTTGCTGCGGGGGCTTTTTAGCCATGGGGAAGAAGACGCGCCCTTAGGGTTTCAAGGGCGTCCGCGTCCTCGATGGCGAGATCCTCCCGCCAGCGATGAATACGGGGAAAGCGCAGGGCCATGCCCGCTTTCCGCCGGGGCGCTGGGTGTGCGCTGTCGAAGGCCAGTTCAAAGACCAGCGCTGGCGTCACGGCGCGCACGGGCCCGAAGCGCTCCTTCGTATTACGGCGAATCCAGTGATCGAGGCGCTCGAGGGTGGGTTCGTCCAGCCCCGAGTAGGCCTTGGCAAGGGGCACGAGGGCCCCCTGGTCCCACACGGCAAAGGTGAAGTCCGTGTAGAGATTGGCTCGGCGGCCATGCCCTGGCTGGGCGTAGAGCAAAATGGCGTCGACGGTCTCCGGATCAAGCTTCCACTTCCACCAGCTTTGGTGGCGCCGGCCGCTTTCGTAGGCGCTGGCTTCGTGTTTCAGCATTAACCCCTCCGCGGCTTGCCTGCGCGCGTCGGCGCGCAGGGCCGCAAGGCTCTCCCAGCTGCGGTTATCCAGCCGGGGGGAGAGCAGGAGGGCTGGCGCAGGGGCGGGCGACAGCAGGGTTTCGAGACGCTGGCGGCGCTGTTCCAGGGGCTGGGGGCGGAGATCCTCGCCGTGGAGTTCTAGGAGGTCGTAGGCCATGAAGCGCACGGGGACCGCGCGCTGAAGGGCTGCCGTGACGCGCTTACGCTGCAGCCGTCGACTCAGTTCCACGAAGGGGCCGGGGCCGTTCTCGGCCCAGGCCAGGAGTTCCCCGTCCAGGACCGTGCCCTCCGGCAGGTCGTCCGCCGCAGCGGTCAACTCGGGAAAGCGATCTTCTAAGCGATCCCGGCCCCGGGACCAGAGCGCCGTCTTGCCCTCGCGGCGCACCAGCTGGCAGCGCACCCCGTCCCATTTCCATTCTGCCAGCACCGCCGTGGAGGGGTGCGGGGGAAGGGCCCCGTCCCGGAGGGGCTGGGCGAGGCAGAAGGGGTAGGGGGCTGCCCAGTGAAGCGTTGCCTGCTCTGGATCCACCAGGGCGTTAAAAGCCTCTGCGGTGGGGGCCTGAGGCGTCATCCAGCGGTGCTGGAGCACGGCGGGGTCGAGGCCAAAGGCTTGGCCGAGGGCCCGAAGCGTGAGCCCTTCCCCCACGCCGACGCGCAGCCCTCCGGTGATCAGCTTGTTGAGCCAAAGGCGAGGCCCCTGGGGGTAGGCCTGCCACAGGGTGAGGAGGGTGCTTTTTCGGGCCTCGGCGCTGGCGCCCCGGAGGGGCGCGAGGGTGTTCTCGAGCAGGGCCTGAAGGCTCGTCTCCGGAGCCTGAGTGCCCGCTCGCGGCGGCGGGAGCACCAGGGCGAGGGTTTCCGCGAGATCCCCCACGTGGGCGTAGGTGGCCTCGAGCACGGTGTCCGACAGCCCGGTCGCTTCCCCCAGCCAGCGGCGCAGCTCCGGGCCGGTGGCGATGCGCTGGGGGCGGCGCCCCGTCAGGAGATGCAGCGCCCAGGCGGCATCCCCCGCCGGCGCAGCTTTAAAGTAGGCCGTCAGCAATTCGAGCTTGCGCCCCGTGGAGCGCGCGCGCTCCAGGGCCGTCAGCAGCGCGGCAAAGGCGTTCACTCCGCCTCCGTCTCTCCGTAGGGCGTGGCCAGCGCCTGGGCCTCAATGCCCAGGCCTTGCAGGTGGGCCAGGAGTGCGTCGGTATGACCGTGGGTGGCCAGCACGCGCTGGGCCCCGCTGTCTTCGACGGTGCGCAGCAGTCCGGGCCAGTCGGCGTGATCGGAGAGCACAAAGCCCTCGTCATAGCCCTTTCGGCGCCGCGTCCCCCGCACCTGCATCCATCCCGAAGCAAAACCCGTGCTGGCGCCGCGAAAGCGCTTGGCCCACTTCGACCCCGCGGCGGAGGGGGGCGCGAGGATGAGCCGTCCCGCGCCGCGATCGCTCCGGGGCATCTCGCTCACTGGCACCGTGGGAACCATGGTGACCCCCGCGTCCCGGTAGATCCGGGTCAGTCCGTCGATGGCGCCGTGGAGCCACACGGTCTCGTTCGTGAAGGCGTGGAGCCCCGCCAGGATGCGCTGCGCCTTCCCCAGGGCATAGGTGTAGAGCACCGCGGGCCGGTCTTCGGCGGCGCAGCGTTGCCACCAGGCGTAGATTTCCTCCATGACCGTGTCCGGGTTTGGCCATTGATAGATCGGATAGGCAAAGGTGGCTTCCGTCACCAGCACGTCGCAGGGCACGGGCTCGAAGGGCGCGCAGGTCGGATCCGCCTCCCGCTTAAAATCTCCCGTGACGACCCAGACTTCATCGCCCCGCTGCACCCGGACTTGGGCGGACCCCAGGATATGCCCCGCGGGATGGAAGGAGACGGTGACGGCGCCGAAGGTCCGGCGTTCGCCGTAGGGAACGCCTTCCACCGGGCTGTACTGCCCGAGGCGCTTGCGGAGAATCGGGACGCCCGGGGCCGCGGTCCAATAGTGGCCCATGCCGTTACGGGCGTGATCCCCGTGGCCGTGGGTAATGATGGCGCGATCCACCTTGCGCCAGGGATCGATGGTGAAGTCCCCGTCCGGGCAGTGCAGGCCCCGGTCCGTGAGGGTTAAAAGGGGGGTGGTCATCCCAGTTCCTCAGTACCGCTGCCCGTCGCCCAAGCATACGCCCTCTTCTTCCCCCTTTCAGGCGCAGGCCGCGCTTGATCCTGGGCCCTAGGGTTGGATCGCCGGGGGCGGTATGCTGGCGGTGAAAATTATGGGAGGCCACGATGGCAACGGTAAGGTCAGGGCGGGTAGGGCTTAGGACGGGGGCTAGGGTCGGCGCCCTGCTCCTGCTCCTGTTCCTTTCCTGTGCCGCCCGGGCTTACCCAGAGGAGAGCCTCCAAACCCTGACCTTCACCGCCGCGAAGGCCTTTAACCGGTGCGTAGAGGGGACGGCGACGCCCCGGCTCTCGGCGCTTCAGGTGCGGAATCTGGTGCTGGGCAATGTTGCCGAGGGGGAGGCCGGGGTGCTGCGCCGGGCCACGCGCTGGGGTTACTACGACCGGGCAATGGCGGAGGGCGAGGATCGGCGCTGGCTGTGGCTGGTGAGTACGCGGCTCCACGACCGCTTCGAGGATCGGGCCGCCAAGGTTCTGATGAAGGATGGGGTGCGGGCTACCCTGCGCTACGAAGACCTCGGCAGCGTGCTCTACTATCTACAGCGCGTCACCATTCCCGCGAACGTGGTGCCCATTTTTCATCCTCGCCCCTGGCGCTGGCCCTCGGGCGATCGGTTTACCGACTCCCCCATCGACGAGGCGCGCCTCAGCGAGGCCGGGGAGGGGCTTTGCGAAGCCCTCGCCTACACCCCTGAGGCCCTCACCTTTGACGCCCTTCTTGAAGAAACGGCGGAGGCCACGCTGGATGCGCTGCGCCAACCCATCGCCGATATGCAAAGCCCCTGGTACGCCTTCTGGGAACTGGGGGAGCCCGGTCGCTTCGGGCGCTACGGAGAAGCGGGCAATCGCTTCGGCCGGGCCGCGAACTTCCCCTGCGGCACCGATCGGTGCCAGCTGTTGGACGACGATCCCATTTACGCGGCTTTCGCTGCAGCCCAGCATCGCCTGGCGCTGCTGGCCACCATGCGGGGGATTCTGCTGCTTCAGCGCGATCGCGGCGGCGCCGGGCCATGAGCCTAGAGCGAGGCCTTTTCCAGCGCCTTCGCCGCGGCGCCTGGGCGCGCTTTGGGCTGCTGGGGGGCGCGCTGCTTTCCCTCAGCGCCTGCGTGGCCCCGCCCCGCCTCGATGTGGCCTCGGAAAATCAGGGCAGCCGCATTCGCCACCTGGTGCTTCATTTTACCGCAGAGCCCTTCGATCGCTCCCTGGCCCTCTTAACCCGCGCGGACACCGGCGCCGTCAGCGCGCACTATCTGGTCCCCGATCTAAACGACCCCACCTTTTCCGGCAGCAGCGGTCGGCCCCTGCGGTTGGTGGCCGAAGATCGGCGCGCCTGGCACGCGGGGCGGAGCGTCTGGGCCGGGGAGACGGCCTTGAACAACGCCTCCATCGGCATCGAAATCGTGAACGAATCGACCTGCGATCATCGGCTTGTCGAGCCCCTTCCGGGGCCTGAGGCGGATCGCTGCCGCTATCTACCCTTTTCCGAGGCGCAGCTCGCCGAGGTCATCGCCCTGACCCAGGAGATTCTGGCGCGCCATCCCGATATCCTCCCGGAGCGGGTAGTGGGCCACGCGGATATCGCGCCCACGCGGAAGGTGGATCCGGGCCCCTATTTCCCCTGGAAGCGCCTGCACGAGGCCGGCGTGGGCCCCTGGTACGAGGCAGGCACCCTCGAGGCCTGGCGGGCCTGGCTACGGGACACCCCTTTGCCCCTGGCGACGCGGCAGGCGGCGCTGGCGGCCTGGGGCTTTGAGCTGCCCCCCACGGGGCGCCTCGATGTCGAGACGCGCTACGCCCTGCGCGCCTTCCAGCTCCACTTTCGCCCCGAGCCCCTGAGCTACGCCTTTGACGAGGAGACCACGGCTATCCTCTTTGCGCTCCTCGAACGCTATCGTCCCGATGCCCTGGCAAAGCTGGCCCTTCCGGCGCCCCCACCGCACCTTGCGGAGCCCTTGCGCGACACCGACTCCCCACCCTAGGCTCTAGCCTCTAGGGAGAGGAGTGATGGGCATGGCAGATTTCGATTTGGTGCTCCGCGGCGGCACCGTCGCCGACGGAACGGGGGCGGCGCTCCGGGAAGGCGACGTGGCCGTGAAGGACGGCCGCATCGCTGCCGTGGGCGGACGGCTCGGCCCGGGCGCGGAGGAGATCGACGCCCGCGGCTTGCTGGTTACCCCGGGCTTTGTAGATGTGCACACCCATTACGACGGCCAGGCCACCTGGGATGACCGCCTTACCCCCTCCTCGAACCATGGCGTGACTACAGCGGTGATGGGCAACTGCGGTGTGGGCTTTGCCCCCTGCCGCCCAGAGGATCACGACACCCTCGTCCGCTTGATGGAAGGGGTCGAGGACATTCCCGGGGTAGTGCTCACGGAAGGGCTGGCCTGGAACTGGGAAAGCTTTCCCGATTTTCTAAGAGCGCTGGAAGCGCGGGATCACGACATCGACTTTGCGGCCCAGCTGCCTCACGCGGCGCTGCGCGTTTACGTTATGGGGGAGCGGGGCGCCCGCCGCGAGCCCGCGACCGCCGCCGACATCCAGGCCATGGCTCAGCTCACCCGGGAGGCCATGGCCGCCGGGGCCCTGGGCTTTAGCACCTCCCGCACCTTGAATCACCAAACGGCGGACGGCGACCCCACGCCGACGCTGACCGCGGCGGAGGACGAGCTCATGGCCATCGCCCTGGCCATGAAGACCGAGGGCAAAGGCGTGCTTCAGTTTGTCTCCGACTTTCAGAACCCCGGGGAAGAGATGGCCATGCTTCGCCGCTTGGTCGAGCAGTCTCGCCGGCCCCTGTCCCTGTCGCTTGCGCAAACGGAGGGGGCGCCGGAGGGCTATCGGAAGCTCCTGGGCTGGCTTGAGGGGATGGCGCAGGCGGGGCTTCCCGTGCGCGGGCAGGTCGCGAATCGCCCCGTGGGTCTCATGCTGGGCCTCGATGCCACCCTAAACCCCTTCGTCGCGCACCCGAGCTTTCAGGCGCTCCAGGCCCTGCCCCTCGCGGAGAAGGTGGCCCGGCTTCGGGATCCGGCGCTCCGGGCCACCCTGCTCGGGGAGGCGCCCCAGGCCGATCACCCCTTCATGCAGGCGGTGCTGTCTAACTTCGAGAAGATGTTTGTGCTCGGCGATCCGCCGGATTACGAACAGGACCCGAGCCAATCCCTTGGGGCCCGCGCCCGGCGCCTGGGCGTCGAGCCCGCGGCCTTGGCTTACGACCTCATGCTCGAGGATGAGGGAAGGGCCATGCTCTATTTCCCGTTCCTGAACTACGCGCAGAACGATCTCGATGCGGTGCTCGAAATGATGGAGCACGCCCAGACGATCCTCGGGCTTGGGGATGGGGGCGCCCATCTGGGCACCATCTGCGATGCCAGCTTTACCACCCACATGCTGACCCATTGGGCTCGGGATCGGCGCCGGGGCCGAAAGCTTCCCGTGGAAACGGTGGTGCAGTGGCATAGCCGCGACACGGCCCAGGCCATGGGCCTCTTCGATCGGGGCGTGCTGAAACCAGGCTATCGGGCGGATCTCAACATCATTGATTTCGACCGGCTGCGGCTGCGTCCACCGCGGATGCAGCGGGATTTGCCCGCCGGCGGTCAGCGGCTCATGCAGGACGTCGAGGGCTATCGCTACGCGATTGTGGCCGGTCAGGTCACCTACCGCGATGGCGTGGCTACGGGGGCGCTTCCGGGACGCCTCGTACGGGGGGCTCAGCCTGCTCCGGGCTGAGCATTGAGGCCACGGGCATGCATACCGATCGCCTCACGGCGGCGGTGGAAGAGGATCTCGAGCGCGCGGCGAAGCTGCTGCGCGCCGGAGAACTCGTGGCCTTTCCCACGGAAACGGTCTACGGCCTGGGCGCCGATGGCCTAAGCGCGTCGGCCGTAGCGCGGATTTATACCGCGAAGGGGCGGCCCCAGGACAACCCGGTGATTTTGCACGTGGTGAGCCTGGCGGCGGCGGCGGGGCTATACCAGCCGACGCCCTGGCAGGCGGAGGCGCTAGAGCGCTTGGCACAGGCCTTCTGGCCTGGCCCCCTCACGGTGGTGCTGCCGAAAACGGATCGGGTGCCTGCCCGCGTCAGCGCTGGGGGAGATAGCGTCGCCGTGCGGGTTCCGAACCATCCCGTCGCGCTGGCGCTCCTTGCGGCGGTGGACCGCCCCCTGGCGGCGCCCTCGGCGAATCGCTCCGGGCGTCCTAGCCCCACCACGGCAGATCATGTGCTGCGCACCCTAGATGGCCGCATTGCCGCGGTGCTCGATGGGGGCGCGGCGCCCCTCGGCTACGAATCAACGGTGTTGTCCCTGCTCGGGGATGTCCCACGCATTTTGCGCCCCGGGGCCCTGGGCCCGGAGGCCATAGGCGCCGTGCTGGGGGTGCCCGTGCCATCGCCAGCGGGGGACGAAAAGGCTCCGACCGATGATCAGGACGTGCCCGCCCTTGCGCCGGGCATGCGTCATCGTCACTACGCCCCGGAGGCCGTTACCTTGCGCTTCACCGACGATGCGGGGCTCGAGGCAGCCTGGCCCGGGGGCGATGCCATTCTGTGCCGGAGTGCCGTGGCGCGACGCCTCGGGCCACGGCGGGCGCCCCTCGTGGTGCTTCCGGAGGCGCCGGAGGGCTTTGGCCGAGCCCTCTATGATGGGCTCTACGCCTTAGAGGGGGCTGAAGTGCCCTTCGCGTGGGTAGAGGCCTTGCCGGAGGGGCCCGCCTGGGCGGCCCTTCGCGATCGCTTAAAACGGGCTGTGGCGGGCTAGGGGCCGGCCGGGGCTGGAGAGGATGACAGAGGGAAG
>JAURCQ010000065.1 GCA_030828335.1 Gammaproteobacteria bacterium | reverse complement strand
ACAGCGGTTCGAGCGCAAGCATCGCCCAAGAAGGCCGCGAAGTCTTTCAGATCGCACCACGCCTCTCAAGCGCTACGGCTGCCTGGCATGCGCCCCATGCTGATGCCCAGATCCCGTCGCTGCGTCCCCGGCGCTGGGACCCTGACCCTCGGCCAGGGGGTGCTTCTTCGCCTTGGGTCGGCGGCGCCCGCCCATGAAGCTCTGGGTCTAGACCTTTGGCAGAGGCGCCTCGACGCGGTCCTCGGTCGGGGCCAGCGCCCCTACCCCCTAGCGTGTGAGGTCGCGCCGTCTCGCGCCGGCGCCGGGGCAGAAGCCTTTCTTCTTGAGCTGACTCCCGAGCACGGGCGCCTTCAGGCCGGCGCTGCTGCAGGACTGCGCCAGGGGTTGGCCCGGGCCCTTCAGTGGCTCCTTGCGCCGGGGCCCGTGCGGTCCGTGGTGATTGAGGATGAACCCGCGCTGCCCTGGCGTGGGCTACTGCTTGATCCCGCGCGCCATCCCCTCGGGGAGGGGGCCTTGCAGCGCACCCTCGATGCCATGGCGACCCTGGGCATGAACGTTTTGCATCTTCATTTATCGGATGATCAGGGCGTGGCCTTTGAAAGCCGGCGTCGCCCTAAGCTTCACCAGGCGAGCGGCCGGGAGGGCTACCTGTCCTTCGACGCCCTTCAGCGCCTCAGGGAAGCGGCCGCGCAGAGGGGGATTCGGATCGTTCCCGAGCTCGACCTTCCTGGCCACGCCGGAGGCCTGCTCTTCGCCTACCCGGAATGCGCGGCGGGGGTGGTTCCTACCCAGCTGCCCCGGGCCTTTGGCCCCTCGCCCTACGCCCTGGACCCCACCCGGGAGGAGAGCTGGGCGCTGATTCACGATCTCCTCGACGATCTCGCAGAATGCTTCCCGGACCCCTATCTCCATTTAGGGGGGGACGAGGTACCAGCCTCCGTCTATGCCTTTGAGGATCGGCGTCGCCTTGCTTGGTGCGCGGAGCGCGGCCTTTCTCCCGGGCCTGAGGTGCAGCAGTGGTTTAGCCGCGCCCTCGCCGAGCGCTGCGCCCAGCGGGGGAAGCGCCTGATTTTATGGGACGAAGCGCTCCACCCCGCTCTTCCGCGAGAGGTGACGGTGCAGGTTTGGCGGCGGGTGGAAACGCTCGAAGCCGCCCTTGCCCAGGGGCATGACGCGCTGCTGTCTTCGCCCTATTACTTGGATCTCGCCTTGCCCGCGGCGCGGCATCTGGCCTTTAGCCCCGGGGCGGGGGCCAATGCCCTGGTCGCGGCCCAGGACACGCTTCTCACGGCGCCGGAGCTCGCCGACGTGCAGCCCGGGCCTGCCCGGGTGATGGCGCTGGCGGACGGGGTGGAAACGGTGCCGGGCCCGGTGCGGGGCCAGTTGCTTGGCGGGGAAGGCTGCCTGTGGGGCGAGCTTGTGGATGATGCGGTGCTCGATGGGCGCTTGCATGACCGTCTACCCGCCGTGGCGGAGGCGCTTTGGTGCGAAGCGCCCCCGGCGCCGGAGGATCATCGGGCGCGCTTAGGGGCCTTTCTCCCCCTGCTTTCACGCACCACGGCCTGCGAGCCCCTCCCCGGGGCCCGAGCCTGCGGCGCCCTGGGTTTGGATCCCCGGCACGAGGGGGCGCTGCAAGCCTTCTTCTCGGCCCTGGTCCCCCTGCGCTGGTACAAGCGGCTTCTGGGCCAGGGGCTCGATGGGCGCCTCCGCGGCGCCGTCGCTGTGCCCCGGCCTCGCGATGCCCGAACCCCGCTAACGACCCCGGTGGATTTCCTGCCGGCAGAGAGCCTCGTACTCCATGCCCTCGCGACAAAGCCGACCGATGATCCGGCCTGGGTGGCGCAGGGCCGGGCGTGGTCGGCTGCTCTGAAGGTACTCGCGCCGGCCCTGGCGGAAGGCGGGCCGCTGGCGGCCTTTGCACCCCATGGGGAGGCGCTATCGGCTTTGGCTACGGCCTTGGTGGCCGGAGATCCCGAGCTTCCGGCGCTGGCGGAGCGCTATCTCACGTTGGAGGCCGGGGAGGCGCGCTTTGCGCTGCCTGCGGCGCTCCTGGGAAGGCCCCTGCCATGACCCTCGAGGCACGCTTTCGTGAGCTGGGGATAGCCTTCGGCATTCCAGAAAGCGCCCGGTGGTCCGTGCTCCCCGGGGGACATATCAATGCCACGCGCCGGGCCCAGTGGGCCGGGGGCGATGTGCTGCTGCAGCGGGTGAACCCCGCCGTGTTTCCCAATCCGGAGATCCCCTGCCGCAATGGCGCTCGGGTGCTGGCCCATCTCGCGGGGAAGGGCTTTCCCGTTCCCCAAGCCGTCCCGGCCCAAGAGGGGGCTGCCTGGCTTAAGGAAGACGATGGCTGTTGGCGGGCCTTTACCTTTCTCGGGACCCACGGCGGCGCGGAACGGACGCCGGAGCGCGCGCCCGAAGCGGGCCGGGCCCTGGGGGCTCTGCTGGCGGCCCTCGAAGATTTTCCCGCGCATCAGCTTGCTCCAGCGCTCCCGGGCTATCACGCCCTGGACCACCATCGGGCGTGCTTTGCAGCGCATGAAGAGGCGGAGCGAGCCCTCGGCCCGGAGGCCTGGGCCCAGCATCGCGAGCTCGAAGCGGCCCTGGGCGCAGACCCCTTGAGCGGGCCAACCCGGGTAATCCACGGCGATACTAAGCTGGCCAATGTGCTGTTGCCCTTGGCGCCGGGCCTCGCGCCCGTGGTGGTCGATTTCGACACCGTGCTCCCGGGGACCCTGGCCATGGACTTTGGGGATTTCCTTCGCTCCGTGGCCTCGCCCAAGGAGCAGCGGGAGGCGGAGGCGGCGGGGATCCTCCTCCCCCGCCTCAGCGCCGCCGGCGCCGCCTTTCTCGAGCCCCTCGGGCCCCTCTCGGAGGAATGCTTGCCTGCGCTGGCTCGGGCGCCAGCGGCCATGGCCTGGATGCTCGCGCAGCGCTTCCTCACCGATCATCTTGAGGGAGATCGCTACTTTGCGGTGGCTACCCGGGGGGGCAATCTCCAGCGGGGGCTCGCCACCCTGGCCCTCGCCCATCGCCTGCTGGCTCTGGCGCCGGCGCTTACGGAGGCATTGGCAAGGCCCTAGGCAGGTCGCAAGATGGGCGCCTGCTTCTTCATAAGGGTTGTCCCATGAGCCGTCCCCGTTTTCACCTGGCCATTCCCGTGCAGGATCTTGCCGCCGCCCACCGCTTTTATGCGGGGGCGCTTGGCTGTGGCCTCGGCCGGGAGAGTGATCGCTGGATTGATTTCGATTTCTTCGGGCACCAGGTGACCGTGCATCTGGCGGAGGAGGCCGGCGAGGCGGTGCCCACCAATCCCGTGGATGGTCACGCGGTGCCGGCGCGGCACTTTGGGCTGATCCTCGATTTAGGCACCTGGGAGACGCTGCGGGATCGCCTAAAGGCCGCGGAAGCCCCTTTTTTAATCGAACCCCACGAGCGTTTTCCCGGCACCCGGGGCGCCCAGCATACCCTTTTCGTCCTGGACCCCTCGGGCAATGGGCTCGAGTTCAAGGCCTTCGCCGACGAGGCCATGATTTTTGATCGCACGGGTTTTGAAGGCGCTCATGGTTAGGGCGGCGGCGGGCCCTCGGCCGGGCTTTTCCGCCGCAGGCCGCGCGCTCTGGCGGGACCCGGAAGCGGTCGCCGAAGGGCGCTTACCCATGAGGGCTGTGGTGGGCGCCTCGCCTACCGTGGAGGCGGCCCGGGCCTGGGCAGAGGGCGGTGCCGCTGATCCCCTGCGCGGCCCGGAGGCCCCGGCTCTTGGGCCCTGGACCCTGCGTCTCGATGGGCGCTGGCGCTTTGCGCGCTACGGACGCCCTGAGGCCGTGCCGCAGGCGGTGCTCTCGGCCGCCTATGACGATAAAGGCTGGGCCGCCCTCACGGTTCCAGGGGCCTGGCCCCTTCAGGGTTTCGATGCCCCGCACTACACGAACGTGCAAATGCCATTCCCGGAAGCGCCGCCGGCGGTTCCGGAGGGCAACGCGACGGGGGTCTATCGCCGGCGCTTTCGCTGGCCCCGGGCCTGGCGTGGGGGGCAGGTCACGCTGGAGCTGGGCTCCGCGGAAAGCGTGGTCTTTGTTTATCTCAACGGCGCCTACCTAGGGTTCTCCAAGGATTCTCGCCTTCCGGCGCACTTCGATGTCACTTCCCATCTGCAGCCCGGGGAAAACGTGCTCGCGCTCATGGTGGTGCGCTACAGCGATGGCAGCTGGCTCGAGGATCAGGACCACTGGTGGCTGGCGGGCCTCCATCGCAGCGTCCGCCTATACCATCGGCCGGCGATTCATCTGGCGGATCTAACCCTGCGCGCGGAGGCGGGCGGGGCCTGGTCCGTGGAGGCCGAGCTAAGCGCCGCGGTTTCCGGCTATCGCTTGCGAGCCCGCCTCGAAACCCTTTCCGGTCGTCCCCTGGGGCGGAGGGTAGAGGAGGGCATTAGGGTATCGGGGGAGCCGACCGTATGGTCCACGCTGACCAGCGAGGGGCCTCGGGTCCGCCTAACGGGGCGCTATGAGCGTGCCAAGCTCTGGTCTCCGGAAGCGCCCACGATCTATCGCCTGGTGCTCGAGCTTCTTGATCCTTCGGGTGGGTTGGTGGAAGCGATCGCGCCGCACCTGGGCTTTCGCACCGTGGCCATCGATCAGGGAAAGCTCTGCGTCAACGGCGTTTCGATTACGGTGCGCGGCGTGAACCGCCATGAGCACCATCCGGAACGGGGCAAGACCCTAAGCACGGCGGAGCAGCGCGCGGACCTTCTGCAGATTAAGCGCTTTGGTTTTAACGCGGTGCGCACGGCGCACTACCCGAATGACCCGGTGTTTTATCACCTGTGCGACGAGATCGGGCTCTTCGTTTTTGATGAGGCGAACGTTGAGTGCCACGCGCGGCAGCACAGCCTGGCCGCGGATCCCCGCTTTGAGGCGGCCATCTCTGCACGCATCCGCCGCATGGCCCAGCGGGACCGTAATCACCCCTGCATCATCGCCTGGTCCCTCGGCAATGAAGCGGGCTACGCGCCGGTGCACGATGCTGAGGCGGCCTGGCTCCGGGCCTTTGATCCCACCCGCGTGATTCACTACGAGGGCGCCATTCAGCGGCCTTGGGATGCGCTTGAAGACGGGCCCCTGGCGCGGCGCCTGGGCGCCGGGCGGGGCTTTGCGGTGCCCGCCACGGATCTGATTTGCCCTATGTATCCGAGCCATGAGGGGCTGGTGCGGTTTGCCGAGGCGCCGCCGGTGGAGGCTCCGGTTATTCTTTGCGAATACAGCCACGCCATGGGCAACGCGAATGGGGGCTTGGCCGATTACTGGGCGATCTTCGACCGCTATCCCCAGCTCCAGGGCGGCTTCATCTGGGATTGGGTCGACCAGGGGCTCACCCTCCCGGGGAAGGGACCGGAGGCGCGGACCTATGGCTACGGCGGCGATTTTGGCGATGTGCCCAACGATCGAAACTTCTGCCTCAACGGCTTGGTCGACCCCGACCGCCGTCCCCATCCGGGGCTCTGGGAGCATCTTGCCTTGGCGTCGCCCTTGCAGCTGGAGGGCTTTGACCGCCGCCGTGGGACGCTGAAGCTGCGCAGCCAGCGGGACTTCACGGCGACGACGGGCCTGGTGCTGCGCTGGGCCTTGGAGCGCGATGGCCTGCCCGTACAGCGAGGGCGCCTTCCAGCCCCGGCCCTTGCGCCGGGGCAAAAGGGCATGCTGGTCATGCCCTTCAAAGCACCGACCCTGCCGCCGGGGAGCCAGCTCAGCCTGCGAGTGCAGGTCGAGCAGGGACAGAGCACGGAGGCCGTGCCGAAGGGGTGGGTGTTCCGGGAGGCGAGTTTCCCCGTGGCAACGGGGCCGAAGCCAAAGGTATCCCGGGGCCCTCGGCGACGCTGGGAAGAGGGGCCTAAAGGCCCGACGTTGGTTCTTGAGGGCGGACTCACGGCACGCTTTGACGGCGTGACCGGCGCCTTTCAAGCCCTGGGTCCGAGTCGGAGCGCGCCGTGGCTGTCAGCCCTCGCCCCCTCGCTGTGGCGGGCCCCCTTGGACAATGACGGCATCCCCCGGGGCAGCGTGCCCCAAGGGCCCCTGCGCCGGTGGCGAGGGCAGGGCCTGGCTGCCCTCACCCCGCGTCTCGAGGCCGTGGAGTGGGGCAGCGATGGCGTGCTGCGCCGAGGGGGGCTTCAGACGGCAACGGGGCTTTCCCTGCCCTATGCGCAGCGCTGCTATGCCACCGCCTCGGGCTGGCTCGTCTTTGAGGAAGGGCTCGTGCTGGAAGCGGCGCTGGCCGACGTGCCTCGGGTGGGGGTGTGTTGCACCGTGCCGAAGCGCTTTGACCAGGCCACCTACCTGGGGCTGGGTCCCGGGGAAAATTACCGGGATCGGCGCTTCGCCAGCGCCTTTGGGCGCTACAGCGCTTCCATCGATGCCCTCTCGGAAACCTATCTCGCCCCGCAGGCTTCTGGGAACCGCGGCGACATACACTGGTGGGCGCAGCGCAGCGCCGATGGGGAAGGGCTGTTATTCCTCGCGCCGCTCGGGGGCGAGTTCAGCGTGTCCCACTTTAGCGATGCGCAGCTGGAAGCGGTGGATCATCGCCATGCGCTTAAGCCCGAGCCCCGGCTGACGTTACACCTAGATCTCCAGCAGCGCGGCGTGGGTACGGGCGCCTGCGGACCCGACGTACTGCCGAAGGATCGTATCCCTGCCGGCACCCACTGCTGGCGCTGGGCGCTCCGGCCCCTGCGAGCGGGGGAGGCGCTCGAGGATGCCCTTGAGGACGTTCCGGCGCTCCGAGCCCTTCCCAAGCCGAGGTTGCCCTTATGATGCGCCCCTGGATTTTCGTCGTTGCCCTTCTCGTGGCCCTGCTTGGAGGCTGCGCGGCCCCCGGAGGTGATGGGGTCCCGCCTCTGCGCTTTGTGCAGGGCGCCATGCCGACCTATCCCGTCGCGGCGAAGGCCGCGGGGCTAGAGGGGTGGGTGCGGGTGCGCTACGCCGTTGGGGCCGATGGGACGGTGCAGGGGCCGCAGGTGGTGGATGCGTCTCCAGAGGGGGTCTTTGACGGGGCGGCGCGGGCCGCGGTTGCCCGCTGGCGCTATGCCCCGGATCCTCGAGGGCTGGGCTGGGAAGGCGTGGAAAGCGTGGTGCGCTTCGAGCTGGGGGAGCGGGCGTTGCCCTAGGGCGCGCCCCTAGCCCCGGAGCTTTACGGCGTTAACCCCTTCAAAGCGGGCGCAGCTCTCCGCTTCAGTGCCGTTGACGAAGACCGCCAGAGGTAGCCGGGCCCGGCCGTCGCTGCGGAGGGTGTCGCAGAAGGCCGCGCGCTCCGCGGCGCCTAGCGTGGTGTGGATGGCCAAGGCCTCTGTTACCGGGCGGCGATAGCGAATCGTCCCCTCGGCAATCACCAGCTCCCCATCGAGCCCTGCCGCCTCCAGCGTCAGGGCGACCCGGCCCCAGCCGCAAAGCGCGGCGGCAGCGTAGAGACTGCCGGCGAAGCCTGTGCCGTGGACATTGCGATTGGGTTCCAG
Organism: Gammaproteobacteria bacterium; assembly: GCA_030828335.1. Taxonomy (GTDB): domain Bacteria; phylum Pseudomonadota; class Gammaproteobacteria; order Pseudomonadales; family Azotimanducaceae; genus Salivita. The sequence continues at coordinate 2,297 of JAURCQ010000065.1, read as the reverse complement.
GGGCGCGTGCAGCGTCAGCGCGCCGTCGTCCCCGTCCACAATGGTGAGGCCCATGGCGGCGCTGAGGGGAATCTCTTCGTGCCATCGGCGTTCGAGGGCGGTGAGGGCAGGACTTAGCATGATGCGCTCCTTTTCAGGGGGCAGTCTGCCCCCTTTCGCGAAGGAGGGCTACGGCGGCCCGTAGGCCGTTTCCGGGTGGGGCGCAGTGGCGGGGAAGGTCAATACCTTAAGAACGAGCGCGGCTCGAGGCCCCGCCTCTAGGGTGTCGAGGGCGCGCTCTAGCCGTTCCCAGAGCACGGCTCGAGGCCCTTCGATGCGCGTACTCATGGGGCTGACGGTGACCGTGAGCTCGGGGTGGGCGAGGGCCGCGATAAATCCCTCGATCGCGGGGATGTACCGGTGATCGAGGGGGTAGAGGCTCGCTTCTACGGACCAGAGGCTCATGGGCTCACCACGTCAGGGACAGGCGGGCGCCGACTTCCCGAGGCGCGCCGAGCTGAAGATATTCCCCCACCGCGTAGCCATTGCGGGGGTCGTTCCCAAAGCCACCGAAGCCCCGGGTGCCATAGCGCTCATCCGTGAGGTTACGCCCGTAGAGGGCGAGGGTGGCAGGCCCCAGGGGCAGGGTCAGCTGGGCGTTCAAGCGGTAAAGGCTTCGAGCCCGCGCGTCGTGGGAGTCGGACCAGTAGAAGCCGTCCCGCCCTAGGGCGGTGACCTCAAGGGTGCTGTTCCCTGGCAGCGTCTTCCGTGCCTGGAGGGAGAACTGGTAGCGTGGGGCATGGGCCTGGTCGCGCCCCGTGAGCGTATCGCCGGCGCCGTTTTTATAGCGATCAAAACGGGTGGCCAGCAGGCCAAGGGTGCCCTGGAGGCTCAGCCCGTCCGTTGCTTGCCAGCGCCCCTCGGCCTCCAGGCCGTAGTTGCGCCCTTCTGCCGCGTTGCCCGTGAAGTCGATGAATTCGGCGCTGCCGTCGTCCCGGACGCGAACGATGGAGGTGCTAATCTGCTGATCCTCACGCTGCATCCAGAACAGGGTGAGGGCGCCGGCCAAGGTGCCGTCGGCGTTGCGGCTTCGGAGTCCGATTTCACCGTTCCAGAGCCCTTCGCTGCGGAAGCTACGGAGAGCCTCCGGGAGCGTGCCGTCGCTATTGAAGCCGCCCGCTTTGTAGCCGCGGCTGAGCGCGAGGTAGGCCGTCCAGCCATCGGACCCTTCAAAAAGTAGGGCAGCGCGACCGCCAAGCAGCGTTTCCTGAGGGCGAAAGCGCACGGCGGCGCTGTCATCGTAGCGGTCCCGGCGCTGCTCAAGGCGCAGCCCCCCCTCAAAACGCCAGGGACCGGTGAGCGCCTGGCCCAGCTCTCCGTAAAGGGCGCGACGCTCCGTTTCAAACTGGCTCGTGAAGGGCCCCGGAGCAAAGGTGTAATCCCGCAGCAGATCGACCGTCCGCCGGTGCTGGTACAGGCCGAGGGTCCAGGGGCGTTCGCTCTCAAGTTGCTGGAGGCGCAGGTCGACGGTGGTGGTTTGCCGATCCCGGCGGTAGCGATCCTCGGAGCTGTAGCCATCGGGGTGGAAGCCCTCAAAGGTCCAGTCCTCGTCGTAGCCGTAATCGCTGTGACCCTCGCTTCCGGCGATGAGCAGCGTAGCGCGAAGGCCACCAGGGAGGTCTTCTCGGGTTAGGCGCAGGCTACCGAGGGTGCTGTCGAGGGCGTCCTGCCCCGGCGCATCGGCGAGGCTGCGCTGGCTGTTATCGAAGGTGAAGCCGTCGTAACCGTTGTCCAGTTCCAAGCGGCTTAGGCTGAGATCGAGGTCCCAAGCGGGGGCGAGGGCGTAGGCCAGGCGGAGCCGGGCGCCGCGCTCGTCGTAGTTCCCCGTGTCGTCCTTGCCCAGGGTTTGGTTCCGCATCCAGCCATCGCTTTGCCGATCGAAGGCGGCGACACGCACCCCCAGGCGGTCGGAAAGGCGCGTGCCGAAGGCGCCCGCGAGGCCGTAGGTGCCCAGATTGCCGCCCTCCGCCGTGAGCGTTCCCGTGCTTGGGGCCCCGGGTGCTGGGGGGGCCGCGCTCTCGAGCACCATGAGCCCGGCGAGGGCGTTCGCGCCATAGCGTCCCGGTTGGGGGCCGCGAAACAGGTTCACCGCTTCCAGATCAAAAAGCTGGGCGCCGCCGCCAGCCCCGGACAGGTCGACACCGTCGAGAATCAAGCCCACGGAAGGGTTCAGCGGTTCGCTGAATTGACCCCGCTCCCCGATACCGCGCATTTGGAAAAATCGCGCCCGCCCTCCGCCGTTGGCGGCGTTGACGTTG
>JAURCQ010000064.1 GCA_030828335.1 Gammaproteobacteria bacterium | reverse complement strand
TGGCGGCCCCATCGAGTCCTTCTTCGAAAGCTTCGAGGCCAAGCCCCTGGCCTCTGCCAGCATTGCGCAGGTTCACGGGGCTCGGCTTTTGGACGGCGATGCCGTGGTGGTCAAGCTGCGCCGCCCTGGCATCGAGCGCACCATCGCCGACGATCTAGCGCTGCTGCGCACCCTTGCCCAGGCCCTGCTTCGGGTTTGGCCCGAGGCGCGCCGGCTCCGGCCCCGGGAAGTCGTCGAGGACTATGCGGTCACCATCACCGGGGAGCTCGACCTTCTCGCCGAGGCCGCCAATACCTCACAACTTCGTCGGAATTTTCGCGCTTCTCCGCTGCTCTACGTTCCCAAGGTGCACTGGCCCCTATGCCGGGAAGGCGTACTGGTCCTCGAGCGCATCACCGCCACCCCCATCGGGGATCTCGAGGCCCTTCGGGCTGCGGGAACCAACTTTGAGGTCCTCGCTAACCGGGGCGTGGAAACGTTCTTTACCCAGGTCTTTGAGGACAACTTTTTCCACGCCGATATGCACCCCGGCAATATCTTTGTTGACCTCACCAACCCCGCTGACCCCAGCTACATCGCCATCGACTGCGCCATCATCGGGACGCTGACGGAGGTCGACCAGGATTACCTCGCGCGAAACCTCCTGGCCTTCTTCAATCAGGATTACGCCGAGGTGGCCCGGCTCCACGTCGCCTCCGGGTGGGTCCCCCCGCATACCGATGCAGCGGCCTTTGAGCGGGTGATCCGGGAAGTCTGCGAGCCGCTTTTCGAAAAGCCCCTCGCGGAGATCTCCTTCGGGCATTTTCTGCTGACCCTCTTCGATACGGCCCGGGCCTTTGACATGACGGTGCAGCCCCAGCTGGTGCTCCTGCAGAAGACCTTGCTGAACATCGAAGGCCTTGGGCGCCAGCTGTACCCTGAGCTCGACCTTTGGAAGACCGCCAAGCCCTTCATGGAGCGCTGGCTTGCCCGCCAGCTCAACCCCTTAAATCGGATCCGTCGCACCCTGACCCCGGTGCTGGAGGCGGCCCAACGCTTACCCGGCCTCCCCGAGCGGGAGGCGGCCCAGGATGAAAAGATCGCGGAGCTGCAGCGCGAAATCGAAGCCCTTCACCAAGGGAAGCCTGCGCCCTGGGCGCCGGTGCTCGCGGGCCTGACGGCCCTGGGGCTGGGCGCCGCTCTGCTGGCGGGCGCCCCCGCGGCGCCCGTGGGCCTAGCCACCCTAGGCCTGGGCCTCGCGCTGACGATCCTTTCCCGGCGACACTCCTAGGGGGAGTCGGGTATGCTGGCGCCCCAGGCCCCTAGGACAGTCAGGTCATGAACCACCCAATCTTCCAGGCCCTCGATACCCTCCTCGAGGCGCGCCGCGGCGCGGCCCCGGAGTCGTCCTACGTGGCGAGCCTCTACGCCAAGGGTATGAATAAGATCCTGGAGAAGATCGGGGAGGAGAGTACGGAGCTCCTCATCGCGGCGAAGGATTGCGCCACCGGGGGCGACCGGAAAGCGGTGGTACACGAAGCTGCGGACCTATGGTTTCACTGCCTGGTGCTGCTGAAATCCCTAGACCTCAGCTCAGATGATATCGCCGAGGAGCTGCAACGCCGCTTTGGCGTATCGGGCCACGACGAGAAGGCCCAGCGGGCCTCGGCCCAAGACTCATAGGAGAGCGACCATGTTTGGCCTGAGCGTTACCGAACTACTGATCATTCTGGCGATCGTGCTGCTCCTCTTCGGCACCAAGCGCCTGCGCAATCTCGGCGGCGACCTTGGCGGCGCCATCAAGGGGTTCCGTAAGGCCATGAAGGAAGACGAAGGCAAGGCGGCCGATGCGAGCCCGGAGGTCCTGGAAGGCCAGGCCCAGGCGAGCACCACCAGCGAGCAAGAAAAAGCCAAGAACACCGTCTAAGCGGAATCTACCCTCGTCATGTTCGATATCGGCTTCCCAGAGCTGCTGATCGTTGCGCTCGTGCTGCTCCTGGTCGTGGGCCCGGAGCGCCTGCCCGAGGTGCTGCGCACCGTGGGCCGGGTGGTCGGCTCGGCGCGGCGCAGCTTCGATACGCTGAAGGCCGAGCTCGAACGGGAAGTCGGCGCCGACGAACTCCGTCGAGAACTCCACAACGCGCGCATCATGGAAGACGCTAAGCGCCTAGAGGAGGACCTTAAGGGGGCAGAACAATCCTTTAAGGCGCTGGGACAGTCCACCAAAGCCGAGCTTACGGCGGCCGAGGACGCCCTCCGCGCCCCGTCCGCACAAGCGCCGGCTTCCGCCGAGGGAGAAGCAGAGGCAGAAGGGGAAGGGGAAGGGGAAGGGGAAGGGGAAGAAAACGCCGTGGTGGAAGCCCCCAAGGCTGGGCCAGCGCCCCAGGGCGAGCTGGCCTTTCCCAACGAAGGGCATGATCCAGGCGGCAAGGCGTGAAAGAAGACGATTACCCTGTGGACGAAGAAACCCAGCCCCTGCTGGCCCACCTAGCGGAGCTTCGCAACCGGGTGCTGCGCGCCGTGCTATCGGTGCTCGTGATCTTTTTTCCCCTGTTTTATTTCGCCAACGATCTCTACGAATTCATTTCCGAACCGCTCCGGGCCGTGCTGCCGGAAGGCTCCACCATGATTGCCACGGAAGTGGCCTCTCCCTTCCTCACGCCCTTTAAGCTCTCCCTAATTATGGCCTTTTTCCTGGCCATTCCCTACGTGCTTCATCAGCTCTGGAGCTTCGTCTCCCCGGGGCTCTACAAGCACGAGAAGCGCCTGGCGGTGCCGCTCCTGCTCTCCAGCATCATGCTGTTTTACACAGGCATTGCCTTTGCCTATTTCGCCGTATTCCCGTTGATCTTCGGCTTCTTGACCAGCGTCGGACCGGCCGGGGTCGCGATCATGACGGACATCAATCGCTACCTCGATTTCGTTCTGAAGCTCTTCTTTGCCTTCGGCTTTGCCTTCGAAATCCCCGTGGCCACCCTCCTCCTCGTGGCCTCCGGGGTGACCAACGCCCAGGCGCTACGGGAGAAGCGGGCGTACGTCATCGTGGGATGCTTTGTGGTGGGCATGCTGCTGACGCCCCCGGACGTCATCAGCCAGATTCTGCTGGCGGTGCCCATGTGGGCGCTCTACGAGGTGGGGATTTTCTTCGCGGCCTTCGTCCGGCCGGAAGGCGACCGGGATTCCGAAGACGCGGCCTAGCCTTCAAGCCAGAAGGTAAGCGGGCCATCATTTACCAGCGCCACCTTCATGTCGGCCCCAAAGCGTCCCGAGGCCAGGGCGCCCTTGTGTTGGCGCCGTGCCTCCGCGAGGAACGCCTCATAGAGCGGCTCGGCTACGGTCGGCGGCGCCGCAGAGGAAAGGCTTGGGCGACGACCCCGCCGCGTATCCGCGGCCAGCGTGAACTGGGACACCACCAGGAGCCCACCCCCCACCTCGCTTAAGCTACGATCCAAGGGCTTAGCCAGGGGTTGCGCCTCGCTCGGGAAAATCCGAAGCCCGAGCACCCGTTCAACGAGGCGAGGAACTTGCGCGGCCCCGTCCCCCTGCTCAATGCCGAGGAAGAGCAGCACACCGGCACCGATAGCCCCCACGGACGCGCCCTCCACCCGTACTTCGGCTTCGAGGACGCGCTGCACCAGGGCCTTCATGCCTCCTTACTACGCTCCTGGCGGCGGCGCTCGTGCTCCTTCAAATGCTTCTTGCGCACGCGAATGGCCGCTGGGGTGAGTTCCACGAGCTCATCGTCCTCGATGAACTCCAGGGCTTGCTCTAGGGTCATGCGCACCGGCGGGGTCAGGATCATGTTTTCGTCGCTGCCCGCTGCGCGAATGTTGGTGAGCTGCTTTTCCTTCGTCGGGTTCACCGGAAGATCATTGCCGCGGCTATGAATGCCCACGATCATGCCTTCGTAAACGTCGACCCCGGGCTCCACCATCATGCGGCCGCGCTGCTGGAGGTTGAACAGGGCAAAGGCCGTGGCCTTCCCTTGAACATTGGAGACCAGCACGCCGTTGATCCGCTCACCCGCCGACCCCGGTTGGTAGGCATCCCAGTGGGAGAAGGTCGAGGTCAGAATGCCGCTGCCAGAGGTCATGGAGAGGAACTGGCCGCGCAGGCCGATTAACCCTCGGGAGGGAATGAGGTAATCCAGACGCACCCGGCCCCGGCCATCAGGCACCATGTTCTGGAGCGTGCCCCGGCGCTGCCCGAGCACTTCCATGACCGTCCCCTGGTGCTGTTCCTCGACGTCGATCACCAGGGACTCGATGGGTTCTTCCCGACCGTTCTCTCCCTCCCGGAGGACCACCTCGGGGCGGGAAACGCCGAGCTCGTAGCCTTCCCGGCGCATGGTTTCGAGAAGGACGGAAAGGTGCAGCTCGCCCCGGCCCGATACGCGGAACTGATCGGGGTGCGCCGTATCTTCCACCCGAAGCGCCACGTTGTAGAGCAGCTCCTTGTCGAGGCGGGCGCGAATTTGTCGGCTCGTCAGAAACTTGCCATCACGCCCGGCGAAGGGCGAAGTGTTGACCTGAAAGGTCATGGACACCGTGGGTTCGTCCACCGTGAGGGCCGGCAGCGCTTCCACGGCGGAGGGGTCGCAGAGCGTGTCCGAGATCGCCAGCTCATCAACGCCCGTGATGCTGACGATATCGCCCGCCCGCGCTTCGGGGACGTCCTTGCGCTCGAGCCCGGCGTAACCCAGCACGGAGAGGATGCGCGCGTTTCGCCGCGCGCCCTCACGATTTTCCACGATAACGGGCATGCCCGGGCGCGCTACCCCACGCTGGATGCGGCCGAGGCCGATAACGCCCACGTAGCTGGAGTAGTCCAGGGCGCTGATTTGCATCTGGAAGGCCCCCTCCGGATCCACCTGCGGGGCAGGAACATGCTCCACGATGGTGTCGAGAATGAGGCGCATATCCTCTTCGAGATCATCGGGGTCGCTCCCGGCGCGGCCAAGGAGCGCGGAGGCATAAACGGTGCGGAAATCGAGCTGCTCCTCGCTGGCGCCCAGGCGATCGAAGAGGTCAAAGACTTCCCCCTCCACCCAATCGGCCCGAGCCCCTTCCCGATCGACCTTATTGATCACCACGATGGGGGCGAGCTTCCGGGCGAAGGCCTTGCGGGTGACGAAACGGGTTTGCGGCATAGGACCGTCCACCGCGTCCACCAGCAGAAGCACGCTATCGACCATGGAGAGCACGCGCTCCACTTCACCGCCGAAGTCCGCGTGCCCTGGGGTATCCACGATATTGATGCGCACCCCTTTCCAATCGAGAGCGGTGTTCTTCGCAAGGATCGTAATGCCCCGCTCCTTTTCCAGATCCTGGTTATCCATCACCCGTTCCGCCTGTCCGGGCGCAATGGCACCGGCGAGCTGAAGCAAGCGGTCAACGAGGGTCGTTTTGCCATGATCGACGTGAGCGATGATGGCCACATTTCGGATGGGCTGGGAGGCGCCAGAATCTTTAGCGTGCACGGGAAACCGCCTGGGGGGTCAAATGAGAGGCGGCGCATTATAGGCAGGGTCGCGCCTAAAGGGGACGGCGAATCACGAAAACCTTCGGGGAATCTCCAGCCGCGGCGTCGGCGCCTTAAAATAGTGCACCTATAATCAATCGCACTAAATTCGTGCACGCTGACGCCGGTAATCAGGGAAATGCCCCGGGAAATCCCGGGGTTGGCCCCAGCAAGGGGCCGGCATGATCCTTGCTGCGAACAGCTTGAATGCCCAAACCGGGTGCGCTCAGGCGTCTACGCCGTCCGCAGCCCAGGCCTCCGGGCGTTAGGTCCCCTCGGGGGCAATCCAATGTGAGATCAACGTTTTTTTGCGGAGAGCGAACCATGTCGTTGAAAACCCTGGCGATGATTGAGGAACACAGTGTGAAGTGGGTCGACCTCCGCTTCACGGACACCCGGGGCAAGGAGCAGCACACCACCTTCCCCGCCAAGGTCGTGGACGAAGACTTCATGACCAATGGCGCCATGTTTGATGGTTCGTCCATCGCCGGCTGGAAGGGCATCAACGAGTCGGACATGATTCTCATGCCCGATGACGAGACCGCCGTGCTCGACCCCTTCGCCGAAGACACGACCCTGTTGGTGCGTTGCGATATCGTCGAACCCAGCACCATGCAGCTTTATAGCCGGGACCCCCGGAGCACGGCGAAGCGCGCCGAAGCCTACCTGCAGTCCTCGGGGCTCGGGGACGAAGCCTACTTCGGTCCGGAAGCCGAATTCTTCGTCTTTGATGACGTGCGCTTCCAGGTAGAGATGGGTCGCGCTTCCTACGCCATCAGCGCCGAAGAGGCGGCTTGGGAATCCAACACCGAATTTGAAGGTGGCAACATGGGCCACCGCCCCCGGGTGAAGGGCGGCTACTTCCCCGTGCCGCCGGTGGACTCCTCCTTCGATCTGCGAAATGCCATGTGCAACGCCATGGAGCAGATGGGCCTTACCATCGATGTGCATCACCACGAAGTGGCCACGGCGTGCCAGAACGAGATCGGGGTGAAGTTCAACACGCTGGTCAAGAAGGCCGACGAAACCCAGATCTACAAGTACTGCGTCCATAACGTGGCCCACGCCTACGGCAAAACCGCCACCTTCATGCCGAAGCCCCTGGTCGGCGATAACGGCTCCGGGATGCACGTGCACCAGTCCATCGCCAAGGACGGAACGAACCTGTTCCACGGTGACGCCTATGCCGGCCTTTCTGAGACGGCCCTCTACTACATCGGCGGCATCATTAAGCACGCGAAGGCCCTGAACGCCTTCACGAACGCCAGCACCAACAGCTACAAGCGCCTCGTGCCCGGCTTCGAGGCCCCGGTCATCCTGGCCTACTCGGCCCGAAACCGCAGCGCGTCGATCCGGATCCCCTATATCCAGGGTGGCAATCCCCGCGCCTACCGCGTGGAAGTGCGCTTCCCCGACCCGACGGCAAACCCCTACCTGGCCTTCTCCGCCATGCTCATGGCCGGCCTGGACGGGATCAAGAACAAGATCCACCCCGGCGAAGCCATGGACAAGGATCTCTACGATCTGCCCGCGGAAGAGCTGGCGGGGCTGCCCACGGTTTGTGCGGGGCTGGACGAAGCCCTCGCGGCCCTCGACGCCGACCGGGCCTTCCTCACGGAAGGGGGCGTTTTCACGGACGACCAGATCGACGCCTACATCGACCTGAAGATGGAAGAAGTCACGGCCCTGCGCATGCAGACCCACCCCGTGGAATTCCAGCTCTACTACTCCTGCTAAGCGGTTTTCCCAGGAGCGAAAAGGGCGCCGCGAGGCGCCTTTTTTGTGCCCGCTATTTAAGGCTAAGCTCGGAGCATGAGACTAGGCCCCGTTCTTCTTGTGCTGCTTGGCCTCGTCGCTGACGCGGCGGGCGCCCCTGCGCCGATTTACCGGCTGGATCACCCCGATCGGGCACCGGAGTTTACCGATCGCCCCCCTCAGCAATTGAACCCCCCGGTGACCCTTGGCGCGCCCTCGGCCTTCCCTGCCCTCCGGGCCCCACGCTTCGACGGAGAATCCGGAGCCGTGCCCACCGCCGCCTCTCCGCGTTCCGAACCCTCCAGCGAAGCCGCCCCGAGACCTGCCATCACCATTCTCTCCCCGGGGCCCGGGGAGGCGATCCGGGCCAACAACGGGGCAATCCCCCTCTCCCTGGCCCTGCGCCCCGCCCTGACCTCGGAGGAGCGCCTGCGCCTGAGCCTAGACGGAGAGGTGCTCAGGACCGCCGAGGCTCCACCGGCGATGCTAGAAGGCCTGGCCCGGGGCGAGCACACCCTCCTCATCGAGCGCCTGGATCAAGAAGGGCGCGCCCTGGCGGATGCCCAGCGGACCTTTTACGTGCTTCGCACCGCCCTGGGGCGTACCCCTTAGTTCACGGCAATGCACTTAAATGGTGCATGATGTCCTCAGGCGCCTCCGGCGAGCACCATCGCGAAACGAAAAAAATCGCACCCTTTGGGCGCAAGGCCCGCCCGAGGGCGACCCAAGGACCAGGGGCCAAGGTGGTGCAAAACTTGCTTGCCTCTTGTCAGCTAACTCGGGAGTACGGCCCGTGAACGGTCCACCGGTGCGGAACATGCTAGGCGCAATTCTCGATCATCAAACCACCAGCGTGGTTATGGTCGACGAGGCCTTGCGCGTTCAGTATTTGAATCCCGCCGCGGAATTTCTCCTCGCCGCCAGCTTCGAGCGGGCGCGGGGAGAAAGCCTTGGGGCCCTTCTCCGGGACAGCAACAGCTTCCTTGGGGAACTCACCGGTGCGCTAGACCGGGGCCAGGGCTACACGCGCCGCCAACTGAAGTTAATCACCGCTGCGCAGCATCAGCGCCTCACCGTGGACCTCACGGTGACGCCCCTCAGCGACTGCGAAGCCCCAGCGCTTCTGCTCGAGCTGCTCCCGGTAGATCGCGCCCTTCGCATTCACCGGGAAACACAGCAGCAACGGGTTCAGGAAACCACTCGAGAGTTGGTTCGCGGTTTGGCTCATGAAATCAAGAACCCCCTTGGCGGCATTCGCGGCGCCGCCCAGCTCCTCGATCGGGCGATGGGTGCCCCGGAACTCAGCGAGTACACCCAAATCATTATTGAGGAGGCGGACCGGCTCCGGTCCCTCGTGGACCGCATGCTGGGGCCGAACCAAACCCCTAAGGCGCAGGCCACCAACATTCACCGCCTGCTTGAACGGGCACGGCAGCTCACGCAGGCGGAACATGGCGAGGGGCTTCGCTTTCTCCGGGACTATGATCCCTCCCTGCCCGAGCTGTCCTGCGACCCGGATCAGCTCATGCAGGCCCTACTGAATATTGTGCAAAACGCCGCCGAGGCGCTGGAGGGTACGGAGCGGCCCACCATCACGCTCCGCACCCGGGCTCTGCGCCAGGCGTCCATCGGCCAGCAGCGCCATCGCCTGGTCCTGCGCATCGATATCTTCGATAACGGCCCCGGCGTTCCCGCGGCGATTGCCGATCAGCTTTTCTATCCCATGGTGAGCGGCCGGGCCGAGGGCACGGGGCTCGGCCTTTCCATTGCCCAAACCATCGTTGGACGCCACGGCGGCATCATCGAATGCGACAGCCACCCCGGCGACACGCGCTTCACCATCAGCCTTCCGCTGGAGCAACCGCATGACGGTTAAAGATCATGTGTGGGTGGTCGATGACGACCGATCCATCCGTTGGGTTCTAGAACGCGCCCTTGAGCAAGCCGGCATGACCGTCACGCTCTTTGAAAGCGGAAGCGCCGCGCTCCACCGGCTGCGCACGGAGCGCCCGGATGCAATCCTAAGCGACATCCGCATGCCGGGCATGGATGGGCTCGAGCTTCTTGAGCGCTTGCACAGCGAGCACCCCGAACTTCCGGTCATCATCATGACCGCGCACTCGGACCTCGACTCCGCCGTATCCTCCTATCAGCGCGGCGCCTTCGAGTATCTTCCAAAACCCTTTGACGTCGATGAAGCCGTCGCCGTGGCTAAGCGGGCCGTGGCCCACGCCCAGGAGCAGCGCAACGCTCGGCAGTTTGAGGAGGGGCTGGGTCCCGAGTCGGAGATCATCGGGCAGGCGCCGGCCATGCAGGAGGTCTTCCGCGCCATCGGCCGCCTCTCCAACTCGAATATCACGGTGCTGATCAATGGGGAATCGGGCACCGGTAAGGAACTGGTCGCCCAGGCCCTCCATCGCCACTCCCCGCGCAGCGACAACCCCTTCATTGCCCTCAACATGGCGGCCATCCCCAACGAGCTTATCGAGTCGGAACTCTTCGGCCACGAAAAGGGGGCCTTCACCGGCGCCACGGCGCAGCGGGTGGGGCGCTTTGAGCAGGCGAACGGCGGGACCCTATTCCTTGACGAGATCGGGGACATGCCTGCGGACACGCAAACGCGGCT
>JAURCQ010000063.1 GCA_030828335.1 Gammaproteobacteria bacterium | reverse complement strand
ACTCGCGCAAGGGCTCCGTTTATATCGTGAAGCCCAAGATGCACGGCCCCGAAGAAGTGGCATTCGCCTGCGAACTGTTCGCGCGCGTTGAAGGCGTTTTGGGTCTGCCCACCGCGACCGTCAAGCTGGGCATCATGGACGAAGAGCGTCGTACCACAGTCAACTTAGCTGAGTGCATCCGCCGCGCCTCCGAGCGTGTGGTGTTTATCAACACGGGATTCCTCGACCGTACCGGCGACGAAATCCACACCAGCATGGAAGCCGGCCCCATGGTCGCGAAAACCGCCATGAAAGGTGAGCTGTGGATTAACGCCTATGAAGATTGGAACGTGGACGTGGGCCTCGCCTGCGGCCTCGCGGGGCACGCGCAAATCGGCAAGGGCATGTGGGCCATGCCCGACGAAATGGCCGGCATGATGGCGGCGAAGGCCGCTCACCCGGAAGCCGGCGCCAACTGCGCCTGGGTGCCCTCCCCCACGGCGGCCACGCTCCACGCCCTCCACTACCATCAGGTGGACGTGCGGGCGCGTCAGGACGAGATCGCCCAGCGCACCCCGGCAGCCCTCGAAGCCATTTTGTCTCCGCCCCTCCTTGGGGACCGGGCCCTCAGCGCCGAGGAGCGCCAGCGGGAGCTCGACAACAACGCTCAGGGCATCCTCGGCTACGTGGTGCGCTGGGTGGAACAGGGCGTGGGCTGCTCCAAGGTGCCGGACATCAACGATGTGGGCCTCATGGAAGACCGGGCCACGCTGCGCATCTCCAGCCAGCACATCGCCAACTGGCTGCTCCACGGCCTCGTGGATAAGCAGCAGGTGGTGGAAACCATGCAGCGCATGGCCGCTATCGTCGACCGGCAGAACGAAGGGGATACCGCCTACCGGCCCATGGCCCCGAACTTCGAAGACTCCGTGGCCTTCCAGGCGGCCATGGACCTCGTCTTCGATGGCGTGAAGGAGCCGAACGGCTACACGGAGGCCACGCTCATGCGTCGCCGCCGAGAGTTCAAGGCCAAGGTCGCCACCGGCGGCTGATCGGCCCTTGACCTGACCCTGCCCCCATCCCATGCTGACCGCTGGGATGGGGGACAACCGCGGCACTTCAGCGCGGTTTAGGGAATGATTCATGACAACCTCAAAGGCTGCGCTCGCAGCCGAGGGCGGGCTCTCGCTTCGAGAAGCCCTCACGACCATGCCCCGCGCCGAGCAAACGCGCTGGGACAGCACGGCCCTCTGGATTCGCTGGCTGGTGATGATTCGCGCACCGGTGCTCGTGATGACCTTTTCTTCCGCCGCGGGGGCGGGGCTTCTCACCCTCTATGAAGCGCAGCAGGGCCTCGGTCCCTACCCCGACCCCATGCTCTGGGGGCTTACGGTTCTCGGCCTTCTATTGGCCCACGCCACGAATAATCTTCTAAACGATGCCACCGATAGCCACCGGGGCCTCGATAAGGGCAACTACTTCCGGAATCGCTACGGGGTCCACGCGCTCGAGCAGGGGCTCATCAGCAAGGCTGCGTTTTATCGGGTGCTGGTGATCACCGGCGGTGCCGCGGCGCTCGTGGCCGTCGCGCTTCTTGCCCTTCGGGGTCCGGGACTGCTCTGGCCGCTCCTACCCGGTGCCCTTTGCCTGCTGTTCTACACCTGGCCCATGAAGCAGTGGGGACTGGGGGAAGGGGCCGTTTTCTGGGTTTGGGGGCCGCTGATGGTGCTGGGCACGCAGTACGCCATCGCGGAGACGCTCAGCCTCGGCGGCCTAACGCTTAGCGTGCTCCTGGGCCTGGGGCCCTCCATCGTGATCTTCGGCAAGCATATTGATAAGGCCGATCTGGATCGGGAAAAGGCCATGCGGACCCTCCCGGTGCGCCTCGGGGAGCACGCCTCTCGGGGCGTGCTGGCCGCCTTCACGGTGCTTCAATTTCCCGTGCTGATCCTGGCCTGCGTGACGGGCCACCTGCCCTGGCCGACCCTGCTGGCGCTGCTGAGCGTGCCCAGCGCCTGGCGCCTCGTGCAATGCACCCGGGCGCCCCGGCCCGAAAGCCGGCCCGAAGGGGTGTCGGAAGCGCAGTGGCCCCTGTGGTTTGTCGCCTACGGCTTCGATCACACGCGCCGCTTCGGGCCCCTGCTTCTGCTGGGCCTGCTTCTGAGCACGGTGCTTTAGGAAGGCCCGGAGAACCCGGGCCTTCCGATCGGTGCTTAGCCCTGGAATTCCGGGACGTGCACCGTCAGCCCATCAAGGGCATCGGTGTAGATGATCTGGCAGGACAGGCGGGAGGTGGGCTGGCGCTCGGGGTTGAGATCGAGCATGGACTCTTCCATATCCTCGAGGGCGCCGCACTTGTCAGCCCAGGCCCCTTCCACGAACACGTGGCAGGTGGCGCAGGAGCACTGGCCGCCGCAGTCCGCATCGATCCCCGGAACGCCGTTCTGCACAGCATTTTCCATGACGGAAATCCCTTCCGTGCCATCAATCTCATGCCGCGCGCCGTCGTGGGTGATGAAGATCAGCTTGGACATAGTGAATCCCTTAGTGTGTGTCGGACCCCGATGGCCCGAACGCTGCAAAACGTGATTCTAGCCTCACCTTTTGCCCCCGTGTCTACCCCGGGGGACGTTTTTTCGCTCAAGCCCTAGGCCAGGGCCGCCTTAAAGGTGTCGAGGAGGCGCCAGAAGGCGCGCGCCGCGAGCTCCGGGTGGTACACCGCAGAGTCGATGGCGCACCAGCCATGGCTGGCCCCACCGTATACCTCCACTTCGTGAGGGCGGCCCGCCGCTTCCAGCGCGGCCCGCAGGACGGTTTTATCCTCCGGGGACCGGGCGTCGTCGTTTTCCGCGATGGCCATGAGAAAGCGTGCATCGCTCTGCGCAATCAGATGATGAGGACTACCGTCCCCCTCCCCGACCATGCGGGACCCGTGGAAGGTCGCCCCGGCCTTAATGCGATCGGCCCGCGCCGCGGCGCTTTGGAGCACCATGGGGCCGCCCATGCAGTAGCCCGTGGTGCCCATGGGCTTGGCGCTATCCACCTCGGGCTGCGCATCCAGGAAATCCACGAAGGCCTTGGCATCCGCCATGGTGGTTTCCGCGCTTAAGCTACGGAAGAGGGGCAACACCCGTGCCCGCACCGCCTCCTGCCCAAACTGGGCCCCGGCCTGCACCACCGGCGCTGGGGTTTTGCGGTAGTAAGGATTCACCGTCAGCACCGCGTAACCCGCCTCGGCGAGGCGCTGCCCCATGGTTTCGAAGGCCGGGCGCAAGCCAAGAATATCGGGCCACACCAAGATCGCCGGGGCCGGCCCCGTGGTCGGCGTGGACAATACGGCGTCGCAGGGGCCGTCAGCCCCGGGGATCACCACGCGCCGCGTCTGCACCGGCGCTGCCCGCACCCCAGCGGGGAGAGTTAAAGCTAGCGCAGCACCGAGGGACAGGGCGGAGAAACGGCGCCGCGACAGGGCCGCGGCGGCCTCATAGCGCCGTCCGTCTTCTAGGGTGTCTTGATCACACATAACGAGGATTCCTGGCTTAGGACTCTTGGGCCGCGCGCTCGCAGGGGCCGCAGGCGTCGAGGCGCCCCGCGTCCGCCAGCACGGCGCGAATGAAATCGATCCACTGGGGATGGTCCTGGGGATCCCACACCGTTGCCATAGCGGCGAAGGCCTCCTCCGCTGGCACCCCGAGGTGAATAATCCGATACAGAGCAGAAAAGGCCGAAGCCCGGTAATTCACCTGGCAATGCACCAGCGTGGGCGCCTCAGGCCGCGCTGCCATGAGCCCGGCAAAGGCACGAAAATCGGCAACGGTGGGGTTGGCAAAATCCACGGCGAGATGGGCAAAGCCCAAGCCCTGCGCAAACGCGAGGCGGTCCTCGTCCGGAAGCGCCCCGGGGTTATCGCTAAAGGCCAGATAGATGATGCGATCAAAGCCCGCGGCCTTGATGGCCGGGAGCTGCTCCGCCGTGGGCTGGCCAGCGCTGGCGAAGGTGTCGCTGTAGCGCTTGAAGCCCACGATCTCCTCCACCGCTGCAGCGGCGGGAAGCGCCAGCGCGGCCCCGAGGACGAGCACGGCCCGGATCAACTTTTGAACACTCGCAGAGAGAACCATGGCGTGCTTCCTCGTGGGCAGAATTGATCGCGCGCATCGCGCAGCCTTGAAGGTAAGGGAGGGCCGGAAAAAAGGCCAGCGGGCCGTGGAGGCTCGTATACTCAAGGCTACCGGGGCCAGGGAACACCGCCGTGCACAGCCTTAAACCACCGTCGCTCCTTGGCGCCTGGACCCCAATCGTCCTGACCCTCGGCCTTCTAACCTACCAGCTGCGCGTGGCCGGGGGCGGACCGCCCCATGTGCCCATTATTTTTGGCATTGCCATCACCGCCGCCCTCGGAAGCCTTCGGGGTCACCGCTGGCCGGCCATGGAGAAGGCCATGGCCCAGGCCGTGGGCAGCGCCGTGCCGGTCATGGGCATCATGCTGACCGTGGGCCTGCTCATTGGCACCTGGATCCTTTGCGGCACCGTGCCCTGGCTCACCCTCGCAGCCCTAGCCCTGCTCGATCCCGCCCTCTTCCTCCCCGTGGCCTGCCTGGCCTGCGCCATGGTTTCCCTGCTCGTGGGCACGTCCTGGGGCACGGTGGGCACCCTAGGCCTCGCCCTCCTGGGCGCCGGGGAAAGCCTAGGTATTCCGGCCCCCATGACCGCCGGCGCCGTGGTGTCCGGCGCCTGGTTTGGGGACAAGCTTTCGCCCCTCTCGGACAGCACGAACTTTTCCGCAGCCATGGTGGGCACGGACCTCTACGCCCATATCCGGAACCTGCTGCCCACTACCCTTCCGGCGTTCCTGGTGGCGCTCGGCGCCTACGGCTTCCTGGGCCAAAGCACTGGCGGCGCCCTAGACGACAGCACGGTGGCGCTGCTGCGCGCGACGCTGGAGTCCCATTTCGTATTCCATCCTTTGTTGGCCTTACCGCCCGCGGTCGTCCTTACCTCAGCGCTCCTTCGCGTGCCCGCCCTGCCCGGCATCTTTTCCGGAGTGATCGCCGGGGCCCTCGTCGCTTGGCTGGTACAGGACGCGACCGTGGCCACGCTGCTGCGCACGCTGATGGAAGGCTACCAGCCGGCTACAGGGGAACCGCTGGTGGATACGCTCCTCGCCAAGGGCGGACTCCTGTCCATGACCTGGGTGATTCTCCTGATCTTTGTCTCCATGATTTTCGGCGGCCTCCTGGAAGCCACGGGATGCCTCGATCGCATTCTCTCGGCCCTCATCCATCGTCTGCACAGCCGCTTTCGGATCTTTGCCGCAGCCTTTCTCTCCACCCTGGGGCTCAACGTAGCAAGCAACATCTTTGTGACCCTGGCGGTGAATGGGCGCCTCTTCGCCCCCGTTTTCCGAGGCGCAGGCTATAGCGGCGTGAACCTCTCCCGCACCCTCGAGGATGGGGGCACCCTGTCCTCGCCGCTCATTCCCTGGAACGCCGGCGGCCTCTTCGTCACCAGCACCCTAGGCGTACCGACGCTGCTCTACGCGCCCTTTGCCATCGCCAACTGGTTCGCCATGGTGCTGGATCTCCTGTACGCCGCCCTCGGCCGCTTTACCCCCAAGGCCAGCGCTGCGGAAATCGCCCAGTGGCGTCGCGATGAGAACCTGCTTTTCCACGAGGGCCGGCTCCTGACCGCCGATGCCCTGCCCCCCAACACCTTTGCTGCGGAGCGCACGCCATGAGCCCAAGCTTTTCCGATCCCACCGGCGGCCTGAGCACCCACGATGCGGCCTTGGACGCCCGGAACGAGACCATCAAGATTTGGATCAACGGCGAGCTGGTGCCCCGACCCGAAGCCAAGGTGTCGGTCTACGACTCGGGCTTTCTGCTGGGTGATGGCATGTGGGAGGGGCTACGGCTCCACGGCGGCGTCTGGCCCTTTCTTGACGAGCACCTCGATCGCCTTTTCGATAGCTGTAAAGCGGTCAAGCTGGATATCGGCATGACCCAGGCGGAGATGCGCGCCGCCCTTGATGCCACCGCCGCAGCCAACGGCATGACCGATGATGCCCACGCCCGGCTCATGGTGACCCGGGGCCCGAAGCGCCGACCCTTCCAGCACCCCCAGCTGTCCCAGAGCGGCCCCACCATCGTGATCATCGCAGAGCACTCCCGCCCCGCCGAGGGCCTGCAAAGCCAGGGCATTCGCCTGGCCACCGTGCCCCAGGTCCGCGGCCTACCCCACGCCCAGGACCCCAAGTTCAATTCCCACTCAAAGCTGAACTGCGTGCTGGCCTGCCTCCAGGCGGAAGCCGCCGGCGCCGACGAAGGACTCATGCTCGACCCCCACGGCTTCGTGAACACCACCAACGCCTGCAACTTTTTCATCGTCCGACGGGGCGAGGTGTGGACCTCCACCGGGGACTACTGCATGAACGGCATCACCCGGCGAAAGGTGCTTGAGCTGTGCCGCCGCCACGGTATTCCCGCCTTCGAGAAGAACTATTCCCTTCAGGAGGCCTTAAGCGCCGATGAAGCCTTCCTCACCGGCACCTTCGGCGCCCAGACGCCGGTGCACAGCATCGACGGCATTGTCCTCGGCGACGGCACGCCCGGCGCGGGACCCATGACCCAACGAATCCAGACGCTCTATCGCGCGCTGATCGAGGAGGAGGTGGCGCGGCAGAGCGGGTAAGTCTTTGATTGAATAGGGCCCGTGACCCTAAGGACTATGGGCAGATTCCTAACCGGGGCGATGGAAAGAGCGTGCCTTATTGCCGATGTGCTGCTGGCACAGTACACCATCCTGAAAGGCATCAAAGCGCGCTTGAAAAGCGAACTTGCCGAGGATTGCCTGCAAAGCAACTGGTGTTTCAAGGAGCAGGGTTAATGAGCGGCGGCGAACTTATCCTTTACACGGCTGAAGATGGCAGCACTGCGATCCAGCTCCGCGCCGAGGGCGGCACGGTATGGCTGACGCAGGCTGAGATCGCCACCCTGTTCAATACGACACCGCAGAACATCACCCAGCATACGAAAACCATCTACGCCGAGGGGGAACTTACCGAGGGCGCAACCTGTAAGGAACTCTTACAAGTTCGTCGGGAGGGCAGCCGGGCCATCAATCGCACCCTCAAACACTACAACCTGGACATGATTCTGGCGGTCGGCTACCGGGTACGCTCACCGCGCGGAACCCAGTTCCGCCAGTGGGCCACCACCCACCTGCGCGAATACTTGGTTAAGGGCTTCGTTCTGGACGACTCGCGCCTGAAGGAGCCCGGCGGCTGGGACTACTTCGACGAGCTGCTGGCGCGCATTCGCGACATCCGCGCGTCGGAAAAGCGCTTCTACCAGAAAATCCGCGACATCTACGCCACCGCCGTGGACTACGACAGCCAGTCTGAGGCCGCCCAGCTGTTCTTCAAGAAGGTGCAGAACAAGATGCTCTGGGCCGTCACCGGCCACACCGCACCCGAGCTGATCGCTGGCCGTGCCGACCCTGATCTCCCCAACATGGGCCTCACAACTTGGGCCGGCGGCCAGGTGCGAAAGCAGGATGTCACCATTGCCAAGAACTACCTGAGCCGCGAGGAGATCGAGGCCCTGGACCGCATCGTGGTTATGTACCTCGACTACGCCGAGGATCAGGCAGAGCGACGCCGTACCCTGACCGTGCGCGACTGGGAGGACAAGCTCGATGCCTTCCTGCAGTTCAACGAACGCGAGGTGCTGACCCACGCCGGCAAACTGCGCGCGGACGTAGTAGAGAAACTGGCTCTGGAGCGCTACGAAAGTTTCGACGCCTCTCGGCGCGAAGCGGCGCGGCAGGCGGCGGACGCCGAGGACCTAGCGGCGTTGGAGCATACTGAGCGCGCTCTAGAAAACAGGGGCAAGCGCCGCAGTAACTGAAGACCTGCACAACCCACTTGACCGGCGGCGCTTCATTAAATGCGTTGGGGGAGAAAGATGGAGCGGGCAGCGGGAATCGAACCCGCATCATCAGCTTGGGAAGCTGAGGTTCTACCATTGAACTATGCCCGCTTTGAGCGGTCCTCCCCCAAACAACCCGGGGAGGTTCATCCCCGCCGCGATCCGCGCTCACGCGCTACCCATCGCGGCGTTCGCCGGCGGCCTTCCTACGGAAGCCCTGGGGGCCGGCTCACCCATTGAACTATGCCCGCTTTGAGCGGTCCTCCCACAAACAACCCGGGAAGCCCCACCGCGGGGAGGGCAAAATTACGCGAAGCGCCGAAAAAAGGCCAGCGCTTCGCGCCTGTCCGTCCTACTTCCGGCGTACCACCACGGGCAATTCGCGGATACCGCGGATGAAGCTGGAACGCAGGTAGACGGGATCACCCACCACTTCAATGTCTTCGAAGCGGTTCATGATCTCTTCCCAGAGGATCCGCAGCTGCATTTCCCCAAGCCGATTGCCGAGGCAGCGGTGGATGCCATAGCCAAAGGCCACGTGGCTTCGGGCATTGGGACGCTCAATCTGAAAGTCGTTGGGCGCCTCGAATTGGCTGTCGTCCCGGTTACCGGAGACATACCACATGGCCAGCTTGTCGCCGGCCTTGATCTGCTTGCCACCAAGCTCCGTATCCTCCATGGCCGTCCGCGCCATGTGCGCGACCGGGGACTGGTAACGGATGATTTCCGGGATCATGCCCGGAACCAGGCCCGGATTGGCCTTGAGCTTGTCGTATTCGCCGCGGAAGCGGTTCAAGGCCAGCACGCCGCCGGAAATGGAGTTCCGGGTGGTGTCGTTGCCGCCCACGATGAGCAGCAGCACGTTGCCAAGGTACTCGTTCGGCGGCATGTTCTTGGTGGCTTCTCCGTGCACCAGCATGGAGATGAGATCCGAGCCCGGCTGATTGCGCGCGGCCCGCTCCTTCCAAACGGCATCAAAGTATTCCCAGCACTTCCACAGCTCTGCGAAGCCCATTTCCGGGGTTTCGAAGACGTCGGGATCGCCGATGGACTGGGACACGTCAGACCAGTGAATCAGCTTGTGCCGATCCTCCTGGGGCACGTCAAACAGGGTGGCCAGCATCTGCCCGGTCAGCTCCACGGACACATGGCGAACCCAGTTGAAGGTCTCGCCCACGGGCACGTTTTCAAGGATAGCCACGGCGCGCTCGCGGATCAGACCTTCCAGACGCGCCAGCTCCCGCTGGGTGAACATGGGCGCCACCACCTTGCGCTGCTCATCATGCTTCGGCTGGTCTTCCATGATGAACATGGGCAGGTGGAAGGTGGGATCGGGGTCCGGGTCCGCAACGCCCCCGAGCTGGATGCCGCCCTTCCGGGAATCGGAGGAGAACACCTTGTGATTCGTGTCCACGGCCATGATGTCTTGGTAGCGGGTGACGGACCAATAGGGCCCGAACTGGCTGTTCTCGCAGCGATGTACCGGATCTTCCTTCCGCAGCCGCTCGAAATACGCCAGGGAGGCGTCCGCTTCGAAAAGCATGGGATGGCCAGGATTGAGGCTCTCCAGCGGGAGCTCATAGGGGCTCTTCGTGACGTCCACAGCCCACTGCTTCCAGGCCTCTTTATTCGAAAGGCGCATGCGCTCGGACTGGGAAAGCTTTTCGTTGTCTTCCATGGGGGCTCCTTGGGGGAAAGGTGAGCAACGCCTCATAATAGCGCGTTCCCAGCGCCAAAAAAGCCTGCCGCCCGCCCTGGCATACCTAGGTCTCCGGCGCCGGGAGGTGGCACACTCAAGCTTTTGCGCAGGGGGAATCACATGGAGCTCAAAGACAAGGTGGTGGTGATTACGGGCGGCGCGAGCGGCATCGGGGCAGCCCTGGCTCGGCGCTTTGCCGAGGAGGGGCCCAAGGCACTGGCCATCGTTGATCGCAATGCAGCCGGTGCCCAGGCCGTGGCTGCCGAGGTCGGCGGGGTGGCCTACGGCGCGGATCTACGGGATGAGCACGCCGTGGAAGCCCTCATCGA
>JAURCQ010000062.1 GCA_030828335.1 Gammaproteobacteria bacterium | reverse complement strand
CTTCGTGACCTTCCTCATGGGCGGCATCATGCGGGAGCAGGCCTGCCTCTATATGTGCCCCTACGCCCGCTTCCAGTCCGCCATGTTCGACCCAGATACGCTCATCGTTTCCTACGACGCGGCCCGGGGCGAACCGCGAAGTGCCAAGAAGCGCGCCGCGGAAGGCGCCGGAGACTGCGTGGACTGCAGCCTTTGCGTTCAGGTATGCCCCACGGGCATTGATATCCGAAACGGTCTGCAATACGAATGCATCAGCTGCGCCCAATGCATCGACGCCTGCGACTCCGTAATGGATAAGCTCCATAAGCCCCGGGGCCTCATTCGCTACACCACGGAGCACGACCTGGCCGGCAAGCCTTCGAAAACCTTCCGCCCCCGGCTCATCGGCTACGCTGCTGTGCTACTGGCCATGATCAGCGCCGTAGCCATCGCCACGGCGAATCGCGTCCCCCTGGAGCTTCAAGTGCTCCGGGATCGGGGCAGCCTCTATGAGCGCGTGACCACGGCCGGGGGCGCCTTGCGCATCGAAAACGTCTACACGGTGCGGGTCGTGAACAAGGATCGGGCCCCGCGCACGGTCACCCTCGCCGTCACCGGGCTGCCCGGGCTTACCCTTGACGGTCCCCAAACCCTTGAGCTTGCGGGCCAGGAAGTGCGCACGGAGGTCATCCGACTGCTCGCGCCACCCCCGGCTGCGCCCAACCAGGAATTGCGCTTTACCCTCACGGACACGGCCAATGCCGCCCTGACAGTGGAACGAGAGTCCCGCTTCCTCGCGCCAGGGCAAAGGCCGTGAACCGCTCCGCCTTCGCCGCCAACCCCGCCCTCTGGCTCCTCGTGGGCATGCCCACGGCGGCCGTGATCATGGGCGTGGTCATCGTTACCCTCGCCAGCAACGGCCCAACGGACCTGGTGCGCGACGACTACTACAAGGCGGGCCTTGCCATTAACGAGGACCTCACCGCCGAGGAGGCGGGGGAAGCGCTGGGGCTCACGGCTTCGCTCACTACGCGCGGCCCCGGTCGCATGCTCGTGGTGGTGTCGCAGCAGACGGAACCTTTCGATTCCGCGCCGGAACTCATCATCGAACTGCCCCACCCCACCCTCGCGGGCCAGGATCTGCGCTTCTCCGCCCCGGCCGTGTCCCCCGGCCGTTGGGTGGCCCTAGCCCCGCGCTTTGAGGGTACGCGCACCCTCCTGGCCTATCCGCCGGACGGCCGATGGCGCTTGAAGCGCGTCGGACAGCAGGTGCAGGCGCCGCCGCCCCTTCCGGGGGCCGCGCCCAACCCGAAGGCGCCTTCGCCGTGAATACGCTCAGCGCCACCGCCCCCTCCAAAGCCCCGCCATGCAGCGCCGCGGCGGAGGGGTGCTATCACTGCGGGCTCCCCATCCCCCCCGGGCAGGTCCTCACGGTTCCCGCGGAGGGCGACGCCAAGCCCGTGTGCTGCCATGGCTGCGAGGCGGCGTACTACTGGCTGAAGGATCAGGGCCTCGATCGCTACTACGCCCTCCGGGAGCAGGGCCTGGGGCACGCGGCGAAGGCCGAGGTGCCGGCCTGGGCCAGCCCCGAGGTGGCCGCCCGCTACATCACGAAGGATGGAGAGGAGGCAGAGCTCGTCCTTGCCCTGTCCGGGCTGCGCTGCGCGGCCTGCGCCTGGCTTGCGGAAAAGGGCCTGGAAACCCTCCCCGCGGTACAGCAGGCGCAGGTGCAGCTGGCCACGGAGCGCCTCCACCTGCGCTGGACCGGCGATGAAAGCGCCGTGCCTGCCATCGCCGAGCGCCTAAGCGCCCTAGGCTTTGAGGCAGCGCCGGCCCGGAGCGAAGCCGCCGCGGAACTGCGCCGAAGGGAACACCGTAAGGGCCTAGCCCGCCTCGGCATCGCGGCGCTCGTGACCATGCAGATCATGATGCTGTCCCTCGCCGACTACCTCGATCTGCTAAGTGACCTCACCCCCGCTTTCCGCCAGCTCTTGCTATGGGCCCAGGCCGTGCTGGCCACCGTGCTCGTGACCTTCTCGGCGGCCCCCTTCTTCCAGGGGGCCTGGCGCGCCTTGAAGCAACAGCAGCTGACCATGGACGTACCCATCGCCCTGGCCCTCGGCCTCGCCTACGGGGCCAGCATCATGCTGCTGGCCACGGGGAAGGCGGCCCAGGGCGCGCACGTCTACTTTGACTCGCTTGTGATGTTTACCTTCTTCCTCCTGGCCGGTCGCTACGCCGAAGCGCAGCTCCGCCACCAGTTCGCAGAGAGCGATCCCACCCTCGAGGACCTCCTCCCCCTCACGGCCCTGCGCCTTCGACGCAGCGGCACCGAAGAAGACGCTCGGGAGACGGTCCATCCCTTGGACCTTTCCCCCGGGGATCGAATCCTGGTCAGCGCGGGCCAAAGCGTGCCCTGCGAGGCCATCGTGCAGGAAGGTTCAGCGGCCCTGCGCCTCGATCATCTGACCGGGGAGGCGGAGCCCCAACCTCGGGGTCCCGGGGACGCCGTACCCGCGGGAGCTACGGTGCTCGATGGGGTCCTAACGATGACCGTGCGCCAGCCGGCCTCGGAAGGCAGCCTCGCCGCCCTCCCGGCCCTGCTCGCCCGGGCGCGGCAAAGCCAGGCCGGAGAACGGCCCCTCTTGGATCGCATCGCCCGGCACTTTTTCGCCTTTCAGCTTCTGGTTGCCCTCGGCGCCGGCCTCCTTTGGCTGGCCTTGGCGCCAGAGCGCGCCTTCGAGATCGTGCTGGCCACGCTGATCATTGCCTGCCCCTGCGCCCTATCCCTGGCCACCCCTGCCGCGCGCACCACCGGGGCCCTCGCCCTACGCCAGCAAGGCCTGCGCCTCGGCCGGGGGGACAGCCTGGAGCGCCTCGCCCCGATTACCCAGGTCGTGCTCGATAAAACGGGGACGCTCACGGAGCCCACGGGTGCCCTGACCTGCGTCGAAGGCCCGGCCTCGGCCTGGGCCCTGACCAAGGCGCTCGAGCGGGATATCGACCATCCCCTGGCCCGGGCCTTTCAGGCGCGCCCGGAAGCCGCGCCACCGGTGAGCGCCCAGCGAGTGGTCGTCGGACAGGGGGTCGAAGGCTGCATTGACGGCCACACCTATCGCCTGGGCCGGCCCCGCTTCGCCGGCGCCGAGGGTACCGGTGTAGTGCTCAGCCAGGCCGCTCCCCAAAGCCCTTCCGGGTGGACCCTTGTGGCGCGCTTCCAGAGCCAGGAAGCCCTGCGCCCGGAAGTGCCCGAGGCCCTAGCAGCACTCCGCGCCCAGGGGGTCAAGCTTGCGCTCCTGAGCGGCGATCACCCAGATCGGGTCGCGGCGGTGGCCAGGGAGCTGGGCCTCGAGACCTGGGAGGGGGACGCCACCCCCGAAGGCAAGCTCGAAGCCCTAGGCCGCTTCCACGCGGCGGGGGAACGGATCCTTTACGTCGGGGATGGCTTAAACGACGCCCCCGCCCTTGGCGGCGCTGGCGTATCCCTAGCCCTAGGGGCCGAATCGCGCTTCGCCCAGGACGCCGCCGATATGGTGAGCTTTCGCCGGGATCTTCGTACCGTGCCCTATGCCCTAGGGGTGGCCCGCTGCCTGCGTCGCCGGCTTCATCGCAACCTGCTCTGGGCCGCAGGCTATAACGTGGCGGCCGTACCCCTGGCCGTCGCCGGGCTTGTAACCCCCTGGCTCGCGGCCCTGGGCATGACCCTCAGCTCCCTGATTGTGCTCGTGCATGCCCAGCGCCTCGCGCAGGACGGAGATCGGCTACGGGAGGCCCTATGGAAAGCCTAATTGTGCTGATCCCCCTGTCCGTGCTCCTGATCCTCGTAGCCCTGAAGGCCTTCCTTTGGGCGGTGAACAGCGGGCAGTTCGACGATCTCGAGCGGGAAGCGGCGCGCATTCTTGAAGACGACGACCTCCCCAGCGCCAAGGAGGACCGTTCCCCATGAACGACTTCGGCCTCCTTGCCGCCTTTACCGTAGGGCTCCTGGGCAGCAGCCATTGCCTGGCCATGTGCGGCGGTCTTGGCGCCGCCCTGGGTATGCGCTCCGGCAGCCAGGGCACCCTAGCTCGGGATATCCCCCTCTATGCGGTGGGCCGGGTGGGCGCCTACGCCCTCTTGGGCCTTCTGGCGGGCAGCTTTGGCGCCGGGCTGCTGCTGGCGGCCCCGGAGCTGATCTTTTCCCTGCGTTGGCTTTCGGGCCTTCTGCTGATTGCCATGGGCCTCTACGTCACCAATCTCTGGCAGGGCCTCCGGGGGCTGGAGCGCCTGGGCGCACGAGTGTTCACTCGGGTGCGCCAGCTGCCCGTGCCCGAGGGGCCCCTTGCACCCCTGGTCCTGGGAAGCCTCTGGGGGCTTCTGCCCTGCGGCCTCGTATATAGCGCCCTGGCTCTTGCCCTCAGCAGCGGCAATGGCCTTCAAGGGGCCCTGCTCATGGCGGCCTTCGGCCTGGGCACGGTACCTGCGGTGACCCTAAGCAGCTGGGCCAGCGCCCCCGTGGCCGCCTGGTTACGCCGCGACGGCGTCCGCTGGGCCGCCGGCGCGAGCCTCATCGCCTTTGGACTTTGGACCCTTAGTCACCCGGGACCGGGAAGCGCTACGCGCCTTTCCCAGCCCCCTGCACTGCACTCAGATAATGGCCTACTCGGGAGGGATTGCCATGACCGCGCTGCTTAAGCTGTTGACCTCACCAGACCAGGGTTGGGCGTCCATCGCCGCAAAGCCCCCGTCGCTTTTCTCCGTGGTTGGCCTCCAGCTCACGGTGCTGGCGCTGCTGCCTGCGGCCGCCTGGTTCTACGGCGTGACCCACGCGGGCTGGACCCTGCCCTCGGGGGAGAACACCTTCCGCATGACCCAGGAAAGCGCCTCCGTCATCATCGTGCTGTTTTACGGCGCCATGGTGGTGGGGACCCTCTCCCTAGGGGTCATGATCCACTGGATGAGCGCCACCTATGGCGCCGAGCCCTCCTGGCAAAAATCCATGACCCTGGCGACCTACACCAACATGCCCCTGTTCATCACCGGCTGCGTGGGACTCTGGCCGGCGCTGTGGTTCGACCTGATTCTGGGCACCCTCGCGGCCTGCTACGCCGTTTACCTGCTTTACACGGGCATTCCCCCCATGATGGGGGTCCCCCGGGAGCGGGGCTACCTCTTCGCCAGTGCTGCCCTGGCCGTGGGCCTGGTGATGTTCATCGGCCTCATGGGCGTCACCGTGATGCTCTGGGAAATGGGCGCCATGCCCGTCTTCACGGACTGACGCCCCTTACCCTTGGGCGGTTTTCCCCGCTGGGAAAAACCGCCCAAGGGCGCCGCCCCATCCCCCCCTAGGGCAGGAAGTTTGCTAGCATTTCCCTGGGGAAAACGGGGATAGAGAGTGGGCCATGGAATCATCACGCCTTGCGACGAAAGATGTGGGTCACAGTTTTCAGCCCCAGTGCGAAAGCTGCAGCCTCAATAATCTCTGCCTGCCCATCGCGGTGGCCAGCGAAGACCTAGGCCTCCTTGAGGAAATCATCGATCGGGGCCGGCCGCTCCATCGGGGCGATCACGTCTTCCGGGCTGGCGATACCTTCGATGCGGTCTATGCGGTCCGCAGCGGCACGGTGAAGTCCTACAGCGTCACCCCCGCAGGCGAAGAGCAGATCATCGGCT
Organism: Gammaproteobacteria bacterium; assembly: GCA_030828335.1. GTDB lineage: Bacteria > Pseudomonadota > Gammaproteobacteria > Pseudomonadales > Azotimanducaceae > Salivita. The sequence continues at coordinate 4,445 of JAURCQ010000062.1, read as the reverse complement.
TTCATATGCCGGGGGAGATCTTCGGCCTGGGCGGACTCTCCGCTGGCCACCACCCCAGCGGCGCCATCGCCCTGGAAACGGCAGCGGTGTGCCGTATCCCCTTTGAGGAAATTGAGCCCCTCTCCCGCCAAATACCCTCGCTGCAGCGCCACCTGTTTCATCTGATGAGTCGGGAGATCCAGGAAGATCAACAGCTGATGCTGCTCCTGAGCAAGAAGACCGCAGAGGAGCGCATCGCTTCCCTGCTGCTCAGCCTGTCCTCTCGCCTCCGGCGCCGCGGCCTCTCCGGGGAACGCTTCCGCCTGCCCATGTCCCGGGGGGATATGGGGAATTACCTTGGGCTTGTCGTAGAGACCGTGTCCCGGGTGCTCACGCGGCTGCAAAATAATGAGGTGCTCAAGATTCAAGGGCGGGAAGTAGAGATTCTTAAACCCCAGGCCATCGCGGACCTGGCGGGCACGCACTGGCAAGCTCCCTAGGGGAATTCTGGCCTAGCCCTCGTCCTGCTGGCAGACCACGCAGCGTGTCGCGAGGGGATCGGCGGTGAGCTGATGAAACGCTAGGGCGCCGTGGCAAAGGCGGCACGTTCCGTAATCTTTCATAGCGAGACGATCAAGCGCGCGGTGGAGCTGGCGCAGGGTGGCCACCGTCGCGAGCGCCAGGTCCGCTTTCGGAGTCTCCCCTTCCTGAGCAACTTCGGAGAGTGCCGCCGCAAGGGCCTGAAGGGCTTCGTCGCGACGGTCTGCGAGATCTAGACGGAGGGCATCGCGCTGGCGAAAGGAAAGGACCGAAGGTTCCATGACATCCCTGGGGTGCTGGCCATGATTTCCGAGAAGCCTAGCAACCCCGGGGCAAACGGCCCTTGACCTGAGTCAGAGGGAGGCGCCGCGGACGCCCCCTTCCTCCGCCCCCAGCATGCAGCGCAGGTGCTCACAGATTTGCCGACCGACGACGTCCCGATGGCGGGCCCGGCGGATGCGCTTGGCCGCGGCCATGGCACGGCGGTAGTGGGTACCGGCGGCGATGGCGCCGGCGCGCGTAGCAAGGCGAGGCTCTGCCGATTTCGCGGACCGTCGAGGCCGCTGAGGATCGAGCGTGGGAAAGGTTTCCTGAGAGTCCTGGGCAAAGAGATCGTAGGTGACCATAGCTGCGCCTCCAAGGAGCGACTGGACAGACATACAGTACCCAAACACTGTATGCCTGTCCACCCCCTTAGGCGACGGCGTCGGCTTCCGTCGCCGCGGCGAAGGCGAGGCGCTCCCCATCCTCCGCCAGGGTCACGGCGATACCGTCTCCCGGAGCGAAGGCGCCGGCAAGGAGCTTCTCCGCCAGGGGGTTCTCCACCAGGCGCTGGATGGCCCGGCGCAAGGGCCGAGCCCCGTAGACCGGGTCATAGCCCGCCTCGGCGATGAGGCGCAGGGCCCCATCGTCGAAGGTGAGGCGCATGTCCTGCTCTTCCAGACGCTGGCGCAGATTCGCCAGTTGTAGCTCGGCAATAGCGCCAATGGCCGACGCCTCCAGGGGTCGGAAAACCACCGTATCGTCGATGCGATTTAAGAACTCCGGGCGGAAGTGATCCGAAACCACATTCATCACCGCGGTCTTCATCGCATCTACGCGTCCTTCCCCGGCCATGCTTTGGATCAGATCGGACCCGAGGTTCGAGGTCATCACCAGCACCGTATTGCGGAAGTCCACGGTGCGGCCATGGCCATCCGTGAGCCGACCATCATCGAGCACCTGCAGCAGCACGTTGAAGACGTCGCTGTGCGCCTTTTCCACCTCGTCCAAAAGGATGAGGGAATAGGGCCGGCGCCGCACCGCTTCCGTCAGGTAGCCACCGGCCTCGTAGCCCACGTACCCCGGGGGCGCGCCGATGAGCCGGGCCACGGAGTGCTTCTCCATGAACTCGGACATATCCACGCGGATCAGCGCAGCCGGGGAGTCAAAGAGCACGTCCGCGAGCGCCTTACAGAGCTCCGTCTTCCCGACCCCTGTGGGGCCCAGGAAGAGGAACGATCCGTTAGGCCGCGCGGGATCCGCAAGGCCCGCCCGGGCCCGGCGTACGGCGTTGGCCACGGCGGCCACGGCCTCTTCCTGGCCGATGACTCGCTCCTGCAGGGCCCCCTCCAGGTCGAGGAGCTTCTCCCGCTCCCCCGAGAGGAGCTTGGACACGGGCACCCCGGTCCACTTCGCCACCACCTCGGCAATCTCTTCCTCCGCGACCTGGTTACGCACCAGCTGGTGGTTGCTTTGTTCCTGGGCTTCCGCCTCAAGCAGGGCCTTTTCCAGGGCGGGAATTTGCCCGTACTGCAGCTCGGACATGCGGGTGAGATCCCCCGCGCGCCGCGCCGCCTCGAGCTCGCCCCGGGCGGCGTCGAGGTTTTCCTTGATCTGGGTGGCGCCGCTCCGCACGGCTTTCTCTTCGGTCCAGCGGGCGTCGAGCTCGGCGTACTCGCGATCGAGGGTGGCGATCTCCCCCTCAAGAGCTTCGAGGCGCTTCCGCGAGGCCTCGTCCGTTTCCCGGGACAGCGCTTCGCGCTCGATCTTCAGCTGAATGAGACGCCGCTCAAGCTTGTCCATGACCTCGGGCTTGGAGTCGATCTCCATGCGAATACGGCTGGCCGCCTCATCGATGAGGTCGATGGCCTTATCGGGCAGCTGGCGATCGGTGATGTAGCGGTGGGACAGCTTCGCCGCGGCCACCAGGGCAGGATCGCTGATGGTGACCCCGTGGTGGATCTCGTAGCGCTCCTTCAGGCCCCGAAGGATGGCGATGGTGTCCTCCACGGAGGGCTGATCCACCTGCACCTTCTGGAACCGGCGCTCCAGGGCCGCATCCTTTTCGATGTACTGGCGATACTCATCTAAGGTAGTGGCCCCCACGCAGTGGAGCTCGCCCCGGGCAAGGGCCGGCTTCAGCATGTTCCCAGCGTCCATGGCGCCGTCGGCCTTCCCCGCCCCCACCATGGTGTGGAGCTCGTCGATGAAGAGAATGACCTGCCCCTCTTCCTTAGCGAGGCCCTGGAGCACGCTTTTTAGGCGCTCCTCGAATTCCCCGCGGAACTTCGCCCCGGCGATAAGCGCGCCGAGATCGAGGGAGAGCACGCGCTTACCCCGAAGCCCTTCCGGGACTTCCTTGTTCACAATGCGCTGCGCAAGCCCTTCGATGATGGCGGTCTTACCCACCCCGGGCTCACCGATGAGCACGGGGTTATTTTTCGTCCGGCGCTGGAGCACCTGGATGGTGCGGCGGATTTCATCGTCTCGCCCAATGACCGGGTCGAGCTTGCCCGCCTCCGCCCGCTCCGTGAGATCGACGGTGAAGCGCTCAAGGGCTTGCCGCCCCTCCTCCGCGTCGGCGCTAGAAAGGTTTTCCCCGCCCCGCAACGCATCGATGGCGCTTTGGAGGTTCTCCGCCGTGGCTCCAGCGGCGCGCAGCGGCGCCGCGCTTTCGCCCCCAAGCTCCAGGGCCGCAAGGGCCACAAGCTCGGAGCTGATGAAATCATCTCCGCGCTTTTGCGCGGCCCGATCGGCAAGATTCAATAGGCGCACAAAGGTGGGGGAAGGCTGAGCCTCCCCCGTAGGCGTCTTGAGCTTCGGCAGCTGGGCCAGGGCCTGTTGGTAGCCCCGAAGTGCCTTCTGGCTATCAACGCCTGCGCTTTTCAAAAATTTCCCGAAGTCCCCGGCCTTGTCCTGAAGCATGGCCACCAGCAGATGGGGCGGGGCGAGCTCGCTGTGATCCTGCCCGAGGGCTAGGGATTGGGCCTCCCCCAGGGCGGCTTGAAGTCGGTTGGTTAAGCGGTCCCTTCGCATGGCCATTCCCTCATATACGCTGGCAGCAAAGCGCTGCGCTCATGGTTAGAAAGATGGGGGCCAGACGCGCCTTTTCAAGGCTTTAGGCCTAGGGGCGCATAAAGGGAATGTCCGTATCCCCGCCCATGTGTTCGAGCTCGAACTCAAGTTCGCTGCGAATATCGGCCACGCTGTGATGCTGCTGATAGGTGGCCAGGAGCGCCTGCAGAAAAGCCTTCAGCAATCGGGGCGCTTCGATGTCCGCGGCTTCCGCCTCGCTTAGGGCCTGGGCCAGGGAGGCCTTTGCAATGCTGTAGGGACTTGCCATAACGGAATCTCCAAGAAAAACCTGACTCTAGAGCTAAAGGGGGGTGCGACGAAATGACCCATATCAAGGCCTCGCCAACCCTTTGTATCTCTCCGGGGGCTGGGTAGACTCCGCCTCGGGCGCAACGGAGGAGAAGCTCAGCCATGGTGGCCACGGAGCTCAATCAGCACGGCACGCAAGGCACGATCATCCTTCAGCCCAACCGCTCCTTTAGCTGGCGCGATAACGTCTGGTTTCTCGTAGGCATCAGTGGGGTGTCCCTCATGATTGGGCTGATGTTCCTGCTCCAGGGCTTTTGGCTGATCTTGCCCTTTGGCGTTTT
>JAURCQ010000061.1 GCA_030828335.1 Gammaproteobacteria bacterium | reverse complement strand
AACTCGGTTCTGGTCAAGTAACGTCAGTTTGCCTTCTGTTTCAAGAATGCGCTGGATTACGAACATCACATCGGGCCGGCCTGCATCGTATTCATCGAAAACCAACGCGACCGGATGCTGTAACGACCAGGGCAAGATGCCTTCACGGAATTCTGTAACCTGTTGGCCGTCTTTTAAGACGATGGCGTCCTTACCGACAAGGTCGATCCGGCTGATGTGGGAATCGAGATTGATCCGGATGCAGGGCCAATTCAGCCGCGCGGCCACCTGCTCGATATGGGTCGATTTCCCCGTGCCGTGATAGCCCTGCACCATGACGCGCCGGTTGTGCGCGAAGCCGGCCAAAATCGCTAGCGTGGTATCGTGATCAAACTGGTAGGACGGATCGAGATCGGGGACGTACTCGGACCGTTCGGAAAACGCAGGGACCATGAGATCCAGATCAAGGCCAAAAACGTCGCGAACGGAAAGCTGCGTATCGGGCTGGCTGTCCACGGACAGCGCCGAGCTTTGATGATTCATAGAGATTCCAGTATCAGCGGGCTTCACAGGCATTTGCACGGCACCTATTGGGCCCCAAGGGGGGACCCATTTCAAGCAAGGGGGAAGCAGGACCCATGGCACGCATCGATCTTTTTCTGGTCCGCCACGGCGAAGCCGCGGCGGGTTATGCGCAGCACCGGGACCCGGGGCTCAGCGACCTCGGGGCCAAGCAAGCTGCCCTCGCAGCACAGCGCCTGACCGCGCTGAACCTCGACGCCCCGAAGATCCTGGCGAGCCCCCTGGCCCGGGCCCAGGAAACGGCGGCCCCCTTCGCCGCGGCGCTTGGTCTGCGGCCGCAGCTGGAAACGCGGATCAGCGAGATTCCCGCCCCCGATGAGGCCCTCGAGGCCCGCGCTCCCTGGCTCCGGGAGATCATGGCGGGAACGGTGGAGGGGCTGCCGCCGGCGCAGCAGACCTGGCGCCAGGGGCTTATCGCCTGCCTCCGCGAGGCCCCAGCGCCCTCGGTGTTTTTTAGCCACTTCGTGGCCATTAATCTGGCCGTCGGCGCAGCCACGGGGAGCGCCGCCATGGTGTCCTTCCGCCCGGGCAACGGCTCCATCACCCATCTACAAACGGACGGCGAGCGCCTTTACCTGGTCGCCCTGGGAGACGAAGCGGACAGCGTGGTGAACTAGGGTTCGAGGTAGCGCCGGCTGCGCAGGGCCAGGGGGGTGGTGCGGTACCCTGCAAGGCGCAGCAGCAGACGATCGAGCTCCTCGAAGGGCACCACGGCGTTCATGCCCTTTGCGCCTTGATCGACTAGGGCCAGATCGCGAAGGGCGCCGGCAAGCACGGCCCGGGACAGGCGCCGCAGGGCGCGCTCCACCAGTCCCTGGCGCCGCTTGAGCACCCGGGCGCTGGCCATAGCCGCCCCGAGGGGCGCGCCGCGGTCCGCGGCCTCCCGAAGCCCGAGAAGGATGCGCAGCTCCCGAGCCAGAAGCGCCACGAGCGCCAGGGGTTCGAGGCCCTCCTCCCGAAGCACCGCGAGCATGCGGTGGACCCGCGCGCCGTCCCCGGCGAGGGCCGCGTCGATCAGCTCAAAGGGCGTATAGCGGGCATCGTCGTCGAGCTCCTCGGCGAGGCTCTCGACGGTCCAGGCCTTACCTACCCCCTGCAGGGCGAGGCGATCCACCACCTGGGCCGCTGCCAGTAGATTGCCTTCGAGGCGGCTGACCAGGAAGGTCAGCCCTTCCTCATCCACGGTCACCCGGGCGCTCCGAAGCCGCTGCTGAACCCAGCGCCCCATGCCGTCGAGCCCCGGGGGCCAGAGCGGAAGGTGCACCCCTTCCTTCTCTAAAGCGAGGACCCACTTCGCTTTCTGGGCCCGCGCATCAAGGCGGGGCGCCAGAATCAGCAAAACGTCGTCGCTGTCTCCGGCCAGCCATTCGAGCACCGCCGCCGAACCTTGCTGCCCCAGGCCCGAACTCCCGAGGCGCAGCTCAAGAAGGCGCCGGGAGGCAAACAGGGACAGGGACGCGCTGCTATCTAACAGCTGGCGAAAATCGAAGCTCGGGCTATCGACGTGAAAGGGGACCCGTTCATCCACACCGGCAGCAAGGGCCGCCTCTCGAACCTGTCCCGCCGCCTCCTGAACCAGGAGCGGCTCATCACTGCTGAGAAGGACGGCGCGGGGGAGGCCCCTCTGAAGGGTCTCGGCCAGCTGGCGCTCGTCCCGGAGCCGCATGGGCCTAGGGCGCTGCCTTAACCATGGCGGCCTGCAGCATGCGCCGAGCGAGGCGCTGAACCATTTCCCGGCGCAGCGTTCGCGCTTCTTCCCGGGATCCGAGCAGTTGCCCCCGATCCCGGAGGTACAGGGCATCGGTGATGAGGGTCTGGGGCTCGAGGAGCGGCGTACCGTCTTCCGCGAGCAGGTCGAAGCGCACCGTGGTGATGAGCTCAAACTCCCCCACCCGGGCCCCGGAGGTAATGGTGAGGGGGCGCTCATCGAAGCGCTCCTCGAGGATGCGCAGGCGCAGCGCCGGGGCCTCGTCACTGAGACCCTGGGCTTCTAGACGCAGCTGCTGGGCGACCTCAAAGGCCACCTCGGAGCGTCCCGTGCGATCCTCCACTTCCGTATTCGCCAGCCGCGCCAGGGCGAGAGTCCCCGCGGGGCGGAAGCCGCAGCCCGTGAGAGCGAGGCTCAGGACCAGAAGACCGCCAAAAAGGCTTCTGCGCGTCACCTTAGCCTCCCACCACAAAATTTAAGAGCTTACCGGGCACGTAGATCACCTTACGCACCGTTTTCCCTTCCAGGTGCCGCATAACGTTGTCCTCTTCCCGAGCCCGAGCCTCAGCCGCAGCTTGATCGGCCTGCGCCGGCACGGTCAGCTTGCCCCGGAGCTTCCCGTTCACCTGCACCACCAGGTCGATTTCATCCCGGGCCAGCGCGGCTTCATCCACCGTCAGCCAGGGCCCTTCGACCACCGGACGCGCGTGGCCCAGGTCTAGCCACAGCCGATGGCACAGGTGGGGCGCAATGGGGGAAAGCACCTGCACGGCGATGGACAGCACTTCCTGACGCAGGGCCCAGGCCGCGTCGCCGTCGCCTTCAAAGCGGCCCAGCTCGTTGCTAAGGCTCATGACTGCGGACACCACGGTGTTGAAGGCGAGGCGACGGCCGAAGTCGTCGTCGGCCTTGGCCAGCGTTTCATGGGCCAGGCGCCGCAGGGCCTTTCCGCTCTCGGAGAGCGCCGCGGGGTCCAGCGCCGGCCGCGCCGCGGGGTTTGCCGCCACGTGGCTCTGCACCTGTCCCCAGAGCCGGCGCAGGAAGCGAGTGGCCCCGTCGACGCCGGAATCACTCCACTCCACCGTTTGATCCGGGGGCGCTGCGAACATCATGAAGGTGCGCAGCGCATCGGCCCCGTGCCGGTCGATCAATGCATTGGGGGACACGATATTCCCCGCGGACTTGGACATCTTCCGCCCGTCCTTCAACACCATGCCCAGGAGGAGCAGGCGCTTGAAGGGCTCGTCCGAGTCCACCAATCCCTCGTCCCGGAGGAGCTTGTGATAGAAGCGGCTGTAGAGGAGGTGGAGCACGGCGTGCTCAATGCCGCCCACGTAGTGATCCACCGGGGTCCACTTTTTGGCCCGCTCGTCCAGCATGGCGCTGTCGTTGTCGGCGCAGGCGAAGCGCGCGTAGTACCAGCTCGATTCCATGAAGGTATCGAAGGTGTCCGTTTCCCGTTCCGCCGCGGCGCCGCAGCGCGGGCAGTCCACCTTCCGCCACTCCGCCATGGCGCCGGTTTTCAGCGGTGAGGCGACGCCATCGAAAACCACGTCCGTGGGCAGCACCACGGGAAGGTCTTCCTCGGGCACGGGCACGGGGCCGCAGCCCTCGCAGAGAATCATGGGAATGGGGCAGCCCCAGTAGCGCTGCCGGGACACGCCCCAATCGCGCAGGCGGTAGTTCACCCGGCGACGTCCGGCGCCCTTCGCTTCGAGGGCGCTCGCAATGCCATCAAACGCTTCGGGGAAGGCCAGGCCGTCAAAGCCGGGAGAGTTCACGAGCACTCCGTCCTTGCTGGTGTAGGCCGCCTGGGAAAGGTCCGCTGCCTCCGCCGAATCGGCCTTCGGCGCCACCACCTGAACGATGGGCAAGTCGTACTTTTGGGCGAACTCAAAATCGCGCTCGTCGTGCCCGGGCACGGCCATGACGGCCCCCGTGCCGTAGTCCATGAGCACAAAGTTCGCCACCCAGATGGGCAGGGGCGCGCCCGTTAGGGGGTGGGTCGCGGTGTACGGGGTGGGCAGACCGAGCTTCTCCTGGGTCGCCAGATCCGCCTCCGCCGCCCGCACCTTTTGGCACTCGGCGCGGAAGGCCGCGAGGGCCGGGTCCTGCTCCGCGGCGGCCTTTGCCAGGGGGTGATCGGGGGCCACGGCGACGTAGGTGCAGCCAAAGAAGGTGTCCGGGCGCGTGGTATAGACGGTTAAGGTCGACACCGGCGGCGTGCCCTCCGGGGCCTCCACGGTAAAGTCGATGTCCACCCCTTCGGAGCGCCCAATCCAGTTGCGCTGCATGGTGCGAACCTGCTCGGGCCAGCCGTCCATGGAATCGAGGGCGTCCACCAGCTCATCGGCGTAGCGCGTAATCTTAAGGGTCCACTGGGGCATCTCCCGGCGCTCGATGAGCGCTCCGGAGCGCCAGCCGCGACCGTTCTCCACCTGTTCGTTCGCCAGCACGGTCTGATCCACCGGGTCCCAGTTCACCGTGGTGGTTTGGCGCTCCACGAGCCCCTTCTCCACGAGCTTCAGGAACATCCACTGCTCCCAGCGGTAATAGCTGGGATCGCAGGTGGCGAATTCCCGGGACCAGTCGAGGGCCAGGCCCAGGCGCTTAAATTGCGCCCGCATGGCATCGATGTTGGCGTAGGTCCACTGGGCCGGCGGCACCTGATTCTTGATGGCGGCGTTCTCCGCCGGAAGCCCGAAGGCATCCCAGCCCACGGGCTGGAGCACGGTGCGACCCTTTAGGCGCTGGTACCGGGCGATCACGTCCCCAAGGGTGTAGCAGCGCACGTGCCCCATGTGCATCTGGCCGCTGGGGTAGGCAAACATGGAAAGGCAGTAGAAGGGCGCCTCGCCCTGATCATCGGCTTCAAAGACGCGATCTTCAGCCCAGCGCGCTTGCGCATCTGCTTCAACGGCGGCGGGATCGTAAGCGGGGGTAGACGCAGAGGACATGGCGACGCGATTTTCCTTTGGCGCGGAGGAAGGAGGACCGGGCCCAGCTAAGGCCCCTCAGCGCGCAAGAATAGCACGGACCCTAGGCTAGACGTCCCGTCGATGCCCCCGAAGGGCGAGCCCCAGGAGGCCCAGCGCCAAAGCCCAGAGGGGCCCATCGCCGAAGCGGGCATAGGGGGTCAGGCCCCGCTGGGGCTGCACCGTGCCCGTGAGCACGGCGGCGCGAAAGCGCGGCAGGCGCGCCGTTTCCTCCCCCTGGGCATTGATCAGCGCTGTCACCCCATCGTTGGTCACGCGCACCATGGGGCGCCCCAGCTCTCGAGCCCGAAAGCGGGCCATTTGGTGATGCTGCTCGGGCCCGAGGGAATCTCCGAACCAGGCGTCATTGGACAGGGTGGCCAGCACCGTGGCGTCCCGCGCCAGGTCCCGGACCAGGCTCGGGAAGACCACCTCGTAGCAAATGGGGGTAGCCCAGCGCTGCCCCGCGGCGGTCAGGGCCGGCTGCGCCGCGGGGCCCGGAAGCGCCCGGGACATGGGCAAATCGAGAAAGTCGATCAGCCCCCGGAGCAGCCCTTCCAACGGCACGTACTCCCCAAAGGGCACCAGGTGATGCTTCACATAGCGCCCAGAGCCAGCGCCCAGCACCTGCGCCGTATTGAGAAAGCGAAGCGTGTCCGGGGCGGCGGGGTCCGGGGTGAGGTCCGGGATCCCGAGCACGAGGGCGCCGCCCGCTTCGGCCAGAGAACGCTCAAGGCGCGCAAGAAGCCCCGGCGCTCGGGCCGCAAAGACCGGCAGGGCCGCCTCGGGCCAGAACAGCACGTCGACCCCTAGGTGCGGCGCGGAAAGGCGCTCATAGCGCGCAATGATCTCGCTCCGGGCCGCCGGATCCCATTTGAGCTGTTGGGGCACGGCGCCCTGCACCAGGGCCAGGGAAAGGGCCGGTCCCGCGGGCTCGGTGAAGGCGACGCGCTGCGCTCCCGCCCCGCCTAGCCAGAGCCCAGCCCCGACCCCCAGCAACGCCAGGGTCTGCCCCGCGCGCCGAGGCCCACGCCAAAGCGCAGCAAACAGCTGGGCGAGCGCTACGCCCAAGGCCGCCGTGACCAGGGAAACCCCAAGCACCCCCAGGAGGGGCGCGTAGCCGGCGAGGGCCGAAGCCTCCTGCGTGTAGCCCAGGCGCAGCCAGGGAAAGCCCGTCAGGAAGACCCCCAGGAAGGCCTCTAGGCCCAGCCAGGCCAGCACAAAGGCGCTGCCCCGGCCCAACCCATCGCGGGGCGCCAGAGCCGCATAGAGCGCGCCGAAGGCCGCCGGCAGCAGGGCGAGAAAAGCGACAAAAAGGACGACCAGAGCCCCGGCGAGGGCGGGGGAGGCCCCCCCGTGCTGTTGAATGCTGACATAGACCCAGGAGACGCCAAGTCCGTAGCGGGCGAGCCCAGACAGATAGGCGAGCCCGAGGGCCTGCCGGGGGGACGCCCCTTCAAGGGCAAGAAACAGACAGGCCGGCGCCGCGAGCCCGGCCAGGGTCCAGGAAAAGGGCGCAAGGCCCAGGGGAATCAGGGCACCGCTCAGGAGGGCAAGGCCCACCGCCCCCCAGCGCTTCACTCCGCCGCGCGCTCCGGCAGGCGCACCACGTGGAGCAGCCGAATGCGTCGGCTATCGGCGTTCAGAACCCGAAAGCGCAGCCGCCCCACGGTGATGGTTTCCTCCCGCTGGGGCACGTGGCCAAAGCGCTGGGTGATGATCCCCCCAATGGTGTCGAACTCTTCATCGGAAAACTGGGTGCCGAAGCGTTCGTTGAAGTCCTCGATGGGGGTGACGGCCTTCACGCTCCAGGCGCTGGCGTCGAGCTGCTTAATGAGGCTGTCGTCGTGGACGTCATGCTCATCCTCGATTTCCCCGACGATCTGCTCCAGCACGTCTTCAATGGTGACCACTCCAGCCACACCGCCGTACTCGTCCACCACAATGGCCATGTGGTTACGGTTTTCCCGAAACTCCGTGAGCAAGACGTTCAAGCGCTTACTTTCCGGAATGATGGGGGCCGGGCGCATGTGGTCCCGCAGCTTGAACTGATCCACCTTCCCGCTCAGCAGCAAGGGGAGCAGATCCTTCGCGTGGAGGATGCCCTTCACATCGTCCGCTTCCTCGTCGAGCACGGGAAAGCGGGAGTGCTGGGAATCGATGACCAGGGGTAGGAAATCTCGCGGGGGCGCATCATCGGGGACAAACACCACCTGGCTGCGGGGGATCATGATGTCCCGAGCCTGCATCTCCGAGACGGCCATGGCGCCGTCGATAATGCTGAGCGCTTCCGCGTCTAGGAGCGATCGTTCCGCGGCGTCGCGGATGATCGTCATGAGTTCTCTTCGGCTTGCGGGCTCGCTTGAGAAGGCCTGGGTCAGGCGCTCAAGCCAGCCCTTAGGACTCGACCCTTCGCTGTTGCTACTGTCCGACATAACGCTGCGTTCTCTCTAATCCGTCTGGTAGGGGTCCGGAAACCCCAGCCCCGCAAGCACCGCACACTCCAGCGCCTCCATGGCCTCGGCCTCGCTTTCAACGATGTGATCGTACCCCAATAAGTGAAGCGTGCCATGAATCACCAGGTGGGCCCAGTGGGCCGCCTGGCGCTTTCCCTGGGCCCGGGCCTCCCGGCGCACCACCGGCGCGCAGAGCACCAAATCCCCGAGCACACGGAACTCGGGATTCTCCGAAAGCTCCGCGGGGAAGCTCAGCACGTTGGTGGGGGCGCTGCGACTGCGCCAGGCCTGATTCAGCTCGGCGCCCTCGGGCTCATCGACGATGCGCAGCACCAGGGCCCCGGGCGCCGCCTGGGCGCTCCGAAGGGCCGCTTCAATCCAAGTGCGAAAGGCGCCATTGGTAGGCGTCCGCCCGGCGCAGGCGCGCTGAACGGTCAGAAAGGGGGGACTGCTCACCCCTCGCTGTCCGCCTCGAAACGGTCGTAGGCCTCGACGATGCGCTGCACCAGGGGATGGCGCACCACGTCCTTGGATCCGAAGTGGGTGAAGTGGATGCCCACCACGTCCCGGAGAATTTCTGCCACCTGCACAAGGCCCGAGCGCGTGCCCCGGGGCAGATCGACCTGGGTCGCATCCCCCGTGATCACGGCGGTGGACCCAAAGCCCAGGCGCGTGAGGAACATCTTCATCTGCTCCACGGTAGTGTTCTGGGATTCATCCAAAATCACAAAGGCGTTATTGAGCGTCCGCCCGCGCATGTAGGCGAGGGGTGCCACCTCAATAACGTTACGTTCGATGAGCTTATGAACCCGCTCGAAGCCGAGCATTTCGTAGAGGGCGTCATAAAGGGGGCGAAGATAGGGGTCGATTTTTTGGGACAGATCGCCGGGAAGGAATCCAAGCTTTTCCCCCGCCTCCACCGCCGGACGCACGAGGAGAATACGCGCCACGCGCTCCGCCTCCAGGGCCTCCACGGCGCAGGCCACGGCGAGGTAGGTTTTCCCCGTGCCCGCAGGACCAATACCAAAGCATATGTCATGATCTCGCACCGCTTGCACGTAGCCCCGCTGATTCTCCCCCCGGGGCTTCACCGTTTTCCGCCGGGTGCGAATGAGCGAGCCATCTTCCACCGGGGCCTCGCGCACGATGCCCCCGGCCGGAGACAGGGCGGGCAGCCCCGGGGCCGGTGGCTCGGGGGGCGGCGGCGCTTCCGCCCGCGCTTCCTGGAGATGGAGATGCACCTGCTCCGGCGTCACGCCCTCTTCGCCCAGGGTTTCCCGGTACAGGCGATGAAGTAGGCGCCCGGCACGGGCGACCCCGTCGCCATCCCCGGCAAGATGAAAAGCATTTCCGCGGTTTCGAATCTCGATCCCGAGGCGCTTTTCAATCTGCTTGAGGTTTTGATCGAAGGGGCCGCAGAGGCGCGCGAGGCGCTGCGGCTCATTGGGTTCTAGGGTAAGGGTTTCTACGGTGCTCAAGCCGTTTGTCTGCTCCGTGCTGACCGTTCGTCGTCGCCGGCTGGCAACCCCTCGCACACCGCCTTGCGCTGCTCTTCGGGTCACCGCTATGGCCTCCTTGGGGTGTCCTAGGGGCTAGGGCCAGCTCCGAAACCTTCCCCATGGGCGCTTCATACCTGCCAAGGGGCAGGGAAGTCAACGCGGGCTCGCCCCATCGCTGCTGCTCACCCAGGTTGCCTCGCCATTATGACAGCCCGGTGAAGCAAGAGGTAAAGGGTGCTTGACACGAAAGCCCGGAGACCCTAGCCTTCGCTATGTAAAGCTTATTTTACATAAAGACAAAGCTCCTTAACCTTCAGCGGGGACTGCGCTCATGAACCCGGACAAACCTTCGATTTGGCACACCCTCGGGGTGGGCGGCGGCGCCACGCCGACCGATCTAAAGAACAACAAACAGCTCAGCCTTTGGAGCATCGCCTGGGCCCTTACGGTGGTCGCCGCCAGCGCGCTGCTCACCGAGCTGGACCTGGCCCTCCCCCTCCAAGGGCTCCTCGTCCTCAGCCCAAGCGTCGTCGCCGTCTTCGTACTCCGCGCTTACCTGAAGTTTCTGCGCATGACCGATGAAATGCAGCGCCGCATCCAAATCGAGGGGCTCGCCGTGGGCTTCGGAGTCGGTTACGCCTTTGCCATGGCTTACCTGGTCGCCGAAGCCGCAGGCGCTCCGCCCCTCAATCTGGCCGTCCTCCTCGCCGTCATGACCCTTGGCTGGGCCGGGGGCAACTTCTTTGCGGTGAAACGCTACCAATGAAGAATCGCTTGAAGGGCCTGCGGGCGGAGTTCGCCTTAACCCAGGCCGACCTGGCCCAGCGCCTGGAGGTCTCCCGGCAAACGGTGAACGCCATCGAGACGGGCAAGTACGATCCCGCCCTGCCCCTTGCCTTTCGCATCGCGGCGGTCTTCGATCAGCGTATCGAAGACATCTTCGAGCCGGACGACACGCCCGTAGCCAAAGCCGAACCTCCGGGTTAATACTCCCGGCCATGGATACCCTTTCCTGCACCGCTGGCCCCCTCTCCCTCACCCTCGGCCTCGAAGGCGGGGTGGTGGTGGCGCTCAGAAAAGGGGATCAGCCCTGGCTCAAGGCCGGAGGCGAAGCGGCGCGGGATGGGGCAGCGGCCTCGGAGACCTCGGCGCGTTACCACGGCGCCTATCCCCTTCTGCCCTTC
>JAURCQ010000060.1 GCA_030828335.1 Gammaproteobacteria bacterium | reverse complement strand
CGGAACAAGATCTGGGAAGCTCGGGACATGATCAACGACGCGGTGAAGAAGAACGGCCTCACCGCTGCGCCCTCCCAGACCAGCTTCGTGTTCGTGAACCTTGGCAGCCTGAACGCCGAGACCTTCCGACAGGAAATGGCGAAGCAGAACGTGCTTATTCGCGGCATCTACCAGGACTACACCAACTGGTCCCGGGTCAGCACGGGCCGAATCCCGGACGTGCAGCGTTACGTCGACGCCCTTCCCCGGGTGCTCGAGGCTATGGGCGCCTAAGGGCTGCCTAGGCTCCAGAAAAAGGGCGCCCCTTGGGGCGCCTTTTTTTTTGCCCGATGGATCGGCGTACACTCGAGCACCGCTGCTTGCCGAGCCCGCTCGTGTCCAAAGTTGTCACCTTCTCCCCCGTGCGCCCCCTCACGCTTTATTTGCTGGCGACGGGCAGCTGGTTTGCCGCCCTCGGGGTGCAAACGGTGTTCTTCACCTGGCTCGTGACCCTGGCCCTCCACGAGAGCCCGGATAAGGTGGGGCTGGCCCAGTTCACCATGATGCTGCCGACCCTGGCGTTGATTCTTTGGGCGGGGGTGGCTGCGGATCGTCTGGGCGGCGCCCGCCTGGCCACCTGGGCCCAAAGCCTGTCCCTTCTGCCCGTGCTGGGGCTCCTCACGCTGCTGGCCCAGGATGCCCTGTCCTATAGCGGCGTGCTGGTCTACGCCCTGGCCATGGGGGTGGTGCAGGCCTTTCTCACCCCGGCCCGGGATGGGCTCTTGGCGCAGCTTGCCGGCGATCGGCTTCAGCGCGCCGTGGTGCAGGTCTCCCTGGTGCAGTTTGGCGTTCAGCTTTTGGGCTTCTTGGTAGCCGGGCTCACCGATACGCTGGGCCCCCTGGGCGTGCTCAGCCTGCAAGGCATCTTTCTGGCTTTTGGGGCCCTGTGCTTTGCGACCCTTCGCCGCCGCTTGCCCGCACCACCGCCCGCGCGGGCCAGCGCCGAGCCCCTCACCCAGGGGCTTCGGGCGGGCATCCGAACGGTGCTCGCGGTCCCCGCGCTTCGCACCGTGGTATTGATGAATTTAGCCGTGGGCCTTCTGTTTATGGGGAGCTTTCAGGTGGGCATTCCCCTTTTGGTGCGGGATGTCTTTAACGCCGGCGCGGCGGAGCTGGCGGCGCTCAATGCCGTGCATGTGGTGGGGGCCGTGGTGACCATGGTGAGCCTTCTGCGCTATGGCGATGTGCTCCATCCCGGGCGCCTCCTTTTGCTGGGGGTGCTCCTGGGCGTGGGGGGGCTCTCCGGTATGGGCCTAGCCCCCAGCTTTGCCTGGGTGCTGTTCTTCAACTTTTGCTGGGGCGTCACCGGCGGCATGGTGATGGCCATGGCCCGCGCCCTCATGCAGGAGGGCGCTCCGGAGGGTCAGCGGGGCCGGGTGATGGCCTTCTTCACCCTCACCTTTATGGGGGCCGGCCCCCTAGGGGCGCTGCTGTCGGGCTATCTGGTGGAGCGCCTTGGGCCGCGCTTGGCCCTACTCATGCCCGCGGGGCTCATGCTGCTGGTGATCCTGGCGGTGATCGCCCGGAGTCCCCTCTGGGCCTATCGCCGGGGCGCTGCCCCCTCCGGCGCCTGAGGCGCGGCGCCTAGGCAGCGGGGAAGAAAAGGCGCTAGGCTCCAAAGGCATTTGCCATTTGGGGAGTCGCTGATGACCACCACGCACCCGCGCTTTGTCAGCTACATCGACAAAAGCCGCGAGTATTACCAAGCCCAGGGCTACGAAGCCCCCTATCGCTGGGCAACGGAAGCCACCGTGCCCTTTGCCCCCATGCCCGGACCGCTGAAGTCCCTGCGCCTGGGGTTGATCACCACCGCCGATCGCGCCCCTCGATCCGAGGGCCGGGCCGGCATGCTCTACGCTCAACCGTTAGCGTCTCGAGGGGCCTTTCATACGGAAATGTTCTGGGATCGGGATGCGACCCATACCGATGACCCGGAAACCCTCTTGCCCATCGCGGCCGCGGAGGCGGCCGTCGCCGAGGGCGTGCTGGGGAGCGTGAGCCCGCGTTTCTATGGCGTGCCTACGGAATACAGCCAGCGTAGGACCCGGGAAGAGGACGCGCCGGCCATCCTTTCCTGGCTGCAGGACGACCAGGTCGATATCGCCTTCCTCGCTGCCCTTTGACCCGTGTGTCACCAGTCCGTGAGCCTGGTCGCACGTCATCTTGAGGCTGCAGGAATCCCCACCGTGGTGGTGGGCTCGGCGCGAGACATTGTGGAAACCTGTGGGGTGCCGCGGTTTCTCTTTGTCGATTATCCCCTGGGGAACCCCTGCGGTCGGCCCTGGGCGCCGGCGGAGCAGAAGGGACTCTTTGCCCAAGCCCTGAGGCTTCTAGAGGGGGCCTATGGCCCTCGCACTACGGTGCAGGCGCCGGAGCGCTGGGTGGAGGATCCCGCCGCGGATCGCCATTGGCGGGAGAACTTCATGGCCCTCCGGGACCGGAAGGCCCTGGCCGAGGCCGGCGCGGCGCGCCGCGCGGCCCAGGCCACGGGGGAAAAGCCCGTCCGCTAGTTGGCGGGCTTTAGAAACTTCAGGGCCATGCGGTGGCTTTCGCCGATGGCCAGGTAGTGGTTCTGGTTCTCTTCCCCCAGGCGCAGGGTGGGGGGAAGGGTCCACACCCCCTTGGGGTGGTTGCCCCGGTCGAGGGGGTTCGCGAGGTGATCGGAGCGGCCGAGGAAGCGGAAGCCCGCGGCCACCATCACCTCGATCACCTGGCTCTCGTGCAGGTAGCCGTTGCCCGAGTCATAGGCCACCTCGGGGCGCGCGCTGTGGTCGACGATCCCCACCACGCCTCCGGCCTTCAGCGCCTTAAACCACGCCTGGGGCACCGTGCCCCCCTGGCGCAGCCAGTTGTGGGCATTCCGGAAGTCGAGGATCAGGTCCACGGAGCCCGCGTCCGCAATGGTCGAGGTGCCATCCTTAAGGCTGCTGATTTCCACTGCGCCGTAGCTGGCCGGGTCCGCGGCGAGCTTGGCATCGAAGGTGGCGTTGTAGCGCCCCTGCCATTCGAGCTGGGTGGCCGGGTCCCGATCGTAGGTGGCGCCGATAAACAGGCCATCCTCCGCCAGGTAGGGCGCGAGGATTTCCGTGTACCAGCCGCCGCCGGGCCAGCTTTCGAGCACCGTCATGTCCTTCTTAAGGCCGAAGAACTCGAGCGTTTCCAGGGGCTTGCGATAGCCGTCGCGGCGCACGTTATCGGCGCTTCGGGCTGGCCCGGTGATGGCCGCCCAGAGGCTGGCGTGATCGTCGCCGTGATGATCGGCGCGGAGGGTAGCGCTGGCTAGGGTGAGAGCACCCAGGGCTAGGGCGGCGAAGGTTCGTAAGGGAGACCGGCTGCTCGACATGGGAAGACCTCCTAAGGGCTTCTGGGCTTAAAGGTTAAAGCGTTCGTGAAGGAAAGTGGCAATGCCATCCTCGTCGTGGTGCCCGATCACCGCCGTCGCCGCCTGTAGCACCTCGGGCCTGGCGTTGCTCGGAGCGTAGGCCTCATCGGCCACAGCGAACATGGGCAGATCATTGCTGCCGTCGCCAAAAACCACAAGGCGTTCAACGTTCAGCAGCGTTTTCAGCGCCTCCACGGCCGTGCCCTTCGTACCGGCGCCGTGGTGAATATCGATCCAGCCGAGGCCTGGCCCCTCGAAGGCGTCCCCGGCATAGGCGACGAGCTCCGGGAAGGGGGCGACGGCGGCGGCGAGGCGCTCCACCGCCTCCCGGGGACCGAGGGCGCTGATGCTGGTGATCTCCGCATCGGCGGGCAGGGTGGCAAGGTCCGCTAGATCGACCTGGTCCCGCTCCCGGAAGGCCCGAGCCAGGGCCTGCTCCGTCTCGTTCAGCTCTGGCGCGTGGTAGATGCGATGGACGTTCCCGGGCTCGAGGGTCGCGAGGAAGGGGCTTAGGCCCTCTGCCCGCGAGGCCGCCAGCACGGAGCGGATCTCCTCCAAGCGCAGATGATGATGGTGACTGTACAGGGCCTCTAGGGGGTGCCAAAGCAGCACCCCATTCTTGAAGGCCTGGGGGTAGTCAAAGCCCAGGCCCTCGAGAAGATCTGCGGCGCCATGGCGGGCACGCCCCGTGGCGACGGTGTAGGGAATGCCCCGGGCTCGGAGCGCCGCCAGCGTTTCCCGCGTGAAGCCGGAGATTTCCGAATCGGCGTTCAGGAGGGTGCCGTCGAGGTCAAAGACGACGAGTTCGGAGGCCGGCTCAGCCATGGTCGCTCGGGATGCGCACCCAGCCCTCCATAAGGACCCGGGCGCTCCGGGACATGCGGACCCGCTTCACGGCCCAGCTGCCATCGGCGCTTGCGGCAGCCTCGGCACCGACCCGCAGCGTGCCAGAAGGGTGGCCGAAGGTGACCGAGTCTCGCTCACCGCCGCCCGCGGCTTCGTTCACCAGCGTGCCGGGAATCACCGCGGCGGTGGCAATGGCCACGGCCGCCGTCCCCATCATGGCGTGGTGAAGCTTGCCCATGGACAAGGCGCGCACGCACAGATCGATGCTGCTGGCGTCCACCGTTTTGCCGCTGGAGGCCGCGTAGGTGGTGGCCGGCGCCACGAAGGCGACCTTCGGCGTATGCTGGCGCTTGGCGGCTTCGCTGACATCCTGGATCAGTCCCATGGCCAGGGCGCCGTGGGCGCGGATGGTCTCGAAGCGGGCGAGGGCCGCGGCGTCGTTATTGATCGCGTCCTGAAGCTCCGTACCCGTGTAGCCGAGCTCCGCGGCGCGGAGAAAGATCGTCGGGATGCCCGAATTGATCATGGTGGCCTCGAAGGTGCCCACCCCGGGAACCTCGAGGCGATCCACGAGCTGCCCCGTGGGGAAGAGCGCGCCCTCGCCGTCGGCGGGGTCGAGGAAATCCACGGGCACCTCGGCGGCGGGGAAGGTCACCCCGTCGAGCTCAAAGTCCCCCGTTTCCTGCACCGCGCCGCCGCTCATGGGCACCTGATTGAGCAGGGTTTTCTCGATGTTGGCCTGCCAAATGCGCACTTCGCAGGGGCCCTCCGCGGGCACCCGGGCGGCGTCGATCAGCCCCTCGGCGATGGCAAAGGGCCCCACGGCAGCGGACAGGTTGCCGCAGTTGCCGGACCAGTCGACGAAGGGCGAATCGATGGAGACCTGGCCGAAAAGGTAGTCCACGTCGTGGCCCGGGCGATCGCTTTTGCTCACCAGCACCACCTTGGAGGTGCTGGAGGTGGCCCCACCCATGCCGTCCGTATGCTTGCCGTAGGGGTCCGGGCTGCCGATGACCCGAAGGCACAGGGCGTCCCGGGCTGGGCCGGGCACCTGGGCCTCGGGGGGCAGGTCGGCGACGTTGAAGAACACGCCCTTCGAGGTGCCCCCCCGCATATAGGTCGCGCGAATTTTCTGCTGAGGTTTAAACACGCTCACCCCTGGGCCTCCAGGAAGTCCTCGGCGAAGCGCTGGAGCACGCCGCCGGCCTCGTAGATGTGGAGTTCCTCGGCGGTGTCGAGGCGGCTCTTCACCGGCACCTCGACCCGATCCCCGTTGGTGCGGGTGATGACGAGGGTCATGAGGGATCCGGGGGCGAGCTCCCCTTCGACGCTAAAGCTTTCCGTGCCATCGATGGCATAGGTGTTCCGGGTGTCACCGCCGGTGAACTCCAGGGGCAGGACGCCCATGCCGATGAGGTTCGTGCGGTGAATACGCTCGAAGCCCTCGGCCACAATCACCTCGACGCCGGCCAGGCGCACGCCCTTCGCGGCCCAGTCCCGGCTCGAGCCCTGGCCATAGTCGGCGCCGGCGATGATGCACAGGGGCTGGCTGCGCTCCATATAGGTTTCAATCACTTCCCACATGCGGTGCACCGTGCCCTCGGGCTCGAGGCGGGCCAGGGACCCCTGGATGACCTCGCCCGTCTCGTCCCGGCACATCTCATTGAGGAGCTTCGGGTTGGCGAAGGTGGCTCGCTGCGCCGTGAGGTGATCCCCCCGGTGCGTGGCGTAGGAGTTGAAGTCTTCCTCCGGCAGGCCCATTTTCGCGAGGTATTCCCCGGCGGCGCTGCTGGCCAGAATGGCGTTAGAAGGGGACAGGTGATCGGTGGTGATGTTGTCCCCGAGCACGGCGAGGGGGCGCATCCTGCTGAGGGTGCGCGGCTTCGCCAGGGCCCCCTCCCAGTAGGGCGGGCGCCGGATGTAGGTGCTCTGGGAGCGCCAATCGTAGTTAGGGCTCACCGCATCGGTGACGTCCTCGACCTTCAGGAACATGGGGTCGTAGACGTCCCGGAACTGCTCGGGCTTCACGGCCTCGGCCACCAGGGCGTCGATTTCTTCGTCGCTCGGCCAGATATCGGCAAGACGAATCGGCTGGCCGGCGCTGTCCGTGCCCAGCACGTCCTTCTCGATATCGAAGCGGATGGAGCCTGCGAGGGCGTAGGCCACCACCAGGGGCGGCGAGGCCAGGAAGGCCTGCTTCGCGTAGGGGTGGATGCGGCCATCGAAGTTGCGGTTGCCGGAGAGCACGGCGGTGGCGTAGAGGTCCCGGTCGATGATTTCCTTTTGAATCACCGGATCCAGGGCGCCGGACATGCCATTACAGGTCGTGCAGGCAAAGGCCACCACGCCAAAGCCCAGCTGCTCGAGCTCGGGCAGCAGGGCCGCTTCCGTCAGGTAGGTTTTCACCGTCTTTGACCCCGGCGCGAGGGAGGTCTTCACCCAGGGCTTACGGGTGAGGCCAGCGCGATTGGCGTTCCGGGCCAACAGCCCCGCGGCAATCATGTTCCGAGGGTTCGAGGTGTTCGTGCAGCTTGTGATGGCGGCGATGATGACCGCGCCGTCGGGCATTTCCCCGGCCTTTTCCTCGTAGGGAGCGGCGATGCCGCGGCTCGCCAGCTCGCTGACGGGCAGGCGCGCGTGGGGATTGGAGGGCCCGGCGAGGGTGCGGGTGACGGTGCTCAGGTCGAAGCGCAGCACCCGCTCGTAGTCGACCTGGGCCAGATCATCGGCCCAGAAGCCGCAGTGCTTGGCGTAGGCCTCGACCAGAGCAATCTGCCTATCCTCGCGCCCCGTGAGGCGCAGGTAGGTGAGGGTTTGCTCGTCGATGGCAAACATCGCGGCCGTGGCGCCGTACTCCGGCGTCATGTTGGAAATGGTGGCGCGATCACCGAGGCTTAGGGAGCGAGCGCCCTCGCCATAAAACTCGAGGTAGGCGCCCACCACCCGTTCCTTGCGGAGGAATTCCGTGAGGGACAGAACGAGGTCCGTGCCCGTGACCCCGGGGGCGAGGCGCCCGGTCAGCTCCACGCCGACCATATCCGGGGTCCGCATCATGGAGGCCCGGCCCAGCATGACGGATTCGGCCTCAAGGCCACCGACGCCCACGGAAATCACTCCCAAGGCGTCTACCATGGGGGTATGGCTGTCCGTGCCTACGCAGGTGTCGGGGAAGGCGACGCCGTCCCGGGCCTGCACCACGGGCGACATTTTCTCCAGGTTGATCTGGTGCATGATGCCGTTCCCCGGGGGGATGACGTCGACGTTATCGAAGGCGTCCTTGCACCAGTTGATGAAGTGGAAGCGGTCCGCGTTGCGCCGCTCTTCCACGGCGCGATTCTTCTCGAAAGCCCCCTCCTCAAAGCCGGGATGCTCTACGGCCAGGGAGTGGTCGACGATGAGCTGCGTAGGTACCACGGGATTCACCGCGGCGGGGTCCCCGCCACGCTCGGCGATGGCGTCCCGAAGCCCGGCCAAATCCACCAGCGCCGTCTGCCCCAGAATGTCGTGGCACACCACCCGCGCGGGATACCAAGGGAAGTCGAGATCGCGCTTCCGCTCAATCAGCTGCAGGAGGCTGGCGTCGAGGGTTTCCGGATCGCACCGGCGTACCAGCTGCTCCGCGAGCACCCGGGCCGTGTAGGGCAGGGTGGCGTAGGCGCCGGGCTTCAGCGCCTCAACGGCGGCACGGGTGTCGTAGAAATCGAGGTCAAAGCCGGGAAGGGGGGCGCGGTAACGATCATTCATGGGAGCGGAAATCTGCCGTGGCCTTTAGGAGCGCGGAGTTTAGCACCCCGCCCCCGCCCCTCGCAGCGGTGATGCGAGGCACGGGCGCGCTCTGCTAGGCTCAAGGCAGGGGGCGCAAGGGGTGCGCCCTCCATGCCGCACCAAAGGGGGAGGATGCTGTGGCGATTGATTTTGAGATTCCGGCGGAAGCCAAGGTTCTACGGGAGCGCGTGCGCCAGTGGGTGCAGGACGAGTGCATCCCCGCAGAAAAGCGCCTGCTTGACGGCGACGATTACAAGACCGTGCTCGGGGCGCTGCGCACGAAGGCCCGGGGCCAGGGGCTCTGGTGTCCCTTCATCCCCGAGGAGTACGGCGGCATGGGCCTGGGCCCGCTGGCCAACGCCCTCGTGCAAATGGAGCTTGGGCAGAGCTATCTCGGCGCCCTGTCCATGAATACGCAGGGCCCGGACGATGCCACCATGATGACCCTCCTGGAGCACGGCACGCCCTATCAGAAGGAAAAGTTCCTGAAGCCGCTGCTGAACGGCGAGAAGCGCATTTGCTACTCCATGACGGAGAAAGCCGCCGGGGCGGACGCTACGGGCATGCAAACCCGGGCGGAAAAGAAGGACAACGACACCTACGTGCTGAACGGGGAGAAGTGGTTCTCCTCCGCGGCCAGCGTCGCCGATATCGCCGTGGTGATGGCGAAGACGGACCCGGACGCGCCGCGGCACCAGCAGTTCTCCACCTTCATCGTGGAGCTGCCCAACCCGGGGTACAACATTAAGCGGGATATCCCCACCATGGCTCTGGAAGGGCCCCTGTCCCACATCCTGGGGGGCGGCCATGCCGAGGTGGAAATTAAGGATCTCGAGGTGCCGGCGGAGAACCTCCTCGGCGGCGAGGGGAACGGCTTCAACATGGGCCAGCATCGCCTGGCCTACGGCCGCCTACGCCACGGCATGCACAACGTCGCCATGGCCCAGCGTGCCCTCGATATGGCTACGGCCCACATCACCCAGCGGACCACCTTCGGCAAGGGGCTCGACGAGCGCCAGGCCGTGCAGTTCATGCTGGCGGAGTGCGCCAGCGAGCTCTACATCGCGCGCCTCATGCTGCTCCACATTGCCTATAAGGCGGAGAACAAGATGGATATCCGCCAGGAAAACGGCATCGCCAAGGTGTTCCTCGCGAACATGGTGCACAAGGTGGTGGATACGGCGATCCAGCTCCACGGCGCCCTGGGCTACTCCCGGGATACGCCCCTGGCG
This sequence comes from Gammaproteobacteria bacterium, assembly GCA_030828335.1. Classification (GTDB taxonomy): domain Bacteria; phylum Pseudomonadota; class Gammaproteobacteria; order Pseudomonadales; family Azotimanducaceae; genus Salivita. Next base: position 1,192 of record JAURCQ010000060.1, on the reverse strand, counting down.
GCCTGGTACACCCACATTCGTTCCCAACGCTTGGTGGATGGGCCCGATGAGGTTCATAAGTGGACCACGGGGCGGAACGTGATTAAGGCCTTCAAAGCCACGGGCACCACCGCTGGGGCCTGCGGCGGCGACATGCTCTAGGGGAGGCGCACCATGGCACGTTTACAAGGACGGGTAGCCCTCGTCACCGGCGGGGCTTCGGGCATTGGCCGGGCCTGCGCCGAGCGCCTTGCGGAGGAAGGGGCGGCGGTGGCGGTCACCGACATCCAGGAAGCCCTCGGCCGGGAAGTGGTGGCGGGCATCGAGGCGGCCGGGGGGAAGGCCGCCTTTTATGCCCACGACGTGACCTCCGAGCCGGCCTGGGAACAGGTCGTGGCCGCCGCTCAGGCGGACCTCGGGGGCCTGTCGATTCTGGTGAATAACGCGGGTATCGGCATCGGCGGCAGCATCGTCGATATGACCCTTGAGGACTGGCAGCGCCAGCAGGCGATCAATCTCGACGGCGTGTTCCTCGGGGTGAAGCACGGCATTCGCGCCATGCGCGAGGCCGGGGGCGGCGCCATCATTAACCTGTCCTCCGTGGCGGGGCTCAAGGGTGCCGCCAATCTGGCGGCCTACAACGCCACGAAGGGTGGGGTGCGCCTCTTCACCAAGGGCGTGGCGCTGGAGTGCGCCCGCTCGGGGTGGAATATCCGCGTGAACTCCGTGCACCCGGGCATCATCGATACGCCCATTTGGGGGAAGATCGACGCCGTTCCCCTCGCCGAGGGGGCCAATACGGTGGATATCGACGCCATGGCGGCCTTCGCCGTGCCCCTCGGGCGCACGGGGACAGCTCGGCAAATTGCGGACGGGGTGGTGTTCCTCGCGAGCGACGAAGCCAGCTACATCACGGGCACGGAGCTGGTGATTGACGGCGGCATGACCGCCTAGCAACTTCTTACTGCGGCAGGGGGCGGCTCGGGGCACTGGCCAGCGCCTGCTCCGGCGCCTCCCGCCGCAGAATCAGGGTTCGGACCCCCTCAGCGTCCACCACGTTCACCCAGTTTTCCTGGCTTGGCCACAGCGCGAGGAGCGCCTCGTGGCGAATGCGCGCAATGCGCGGGCCGGCTTCCGCGGGCAAGGTCTCGTAAATCCAGAGCAGGCTCCCATCTACCTCTACCCCCACGAGATGCTTTGGGAGCACGGCGCC
>JAURCQ010000005.1 GCA_030828335.1 Gammaproteobacteria bacterium | reverse complement strand
GAAGAAGCCGTTGACGTCGAAGTTCTCTACGTGCCCAACGGGCGTAACGATACGGCGGTGGTCTACGGGGAGAACTTCGACGTCAACGGCTTCTTCGCCTACCTCGACCGCAAGGGCATCCCCGCGGGCGTACAGGCGGTGAACGCCCAGAGCAGCGTCTGGAACAACATTTGGGATCTTCGTCTGCAGCAGGATCTGCCCTCCATCCCGGGCCTTGAGCGCTACGTCGGGGAAAACCGGATCAAGCTCCAGCTCGATATCGAAAACTTCCTGAACCTGCTGAACGACGAGTGGGGCACCTTCTCGAACGGCCCGAGCTTCGGCCAGGCCAACATCGTGCAGGCGGACCTCATCAGCGCAGCGGACCTCGCGGCCAACGGCGTGAACGGCGCTACGGCCCTCACCGGGGATGCGGTGCGCACCACCTGCGTAAGCCAAGCGGCCTGCGTCTATCGCTACAACGACTTCGACGCCGATCCCACGGGCTTCGATAGCGCCGGCAACTCGGTCTATCGGATCCGCCTGGGCATCCGCATGGAGTTCTAAGCGAAACGCTTAGCAGAGGACAAAAAAGGGTCGGCCTCTGCCGACCCTTTTTTTATGGGCGAGGCTCGGGCGCCCCTTCGCCGTAGCCCCCGCCCCCGGGGGTTTCGATGGTCAGCACATCCCCGGGCCCCACTTCGCAGCTCACCTTCCCCGGAAGCTCAGCGCCATTCAGGGTATTTCGCCCCGGCTGCCCCGCCTCGCCACCGGCGAAGCCCCAGGGGGCGAGGCTCCGCCGCTCCGTCAGGAGGGTCAGGGTGGCCGGCGCCAGGAAGGCGTAGCGGCGAAGGATCCCTTCCCCCCCGGCGTGACGCCCCGCGCCCCCGGAGCCGCTGCGAAGCCCATAGGCGAGCACGCGCAGGGGATAGTGAAGCTCCACGCTCTCGATGGGGGTATTGAGGGTGTTGGTCATGTGGCTGTGCTGCGCCGAAGCTCCCGGGCCCCGGGCTGAGGCGCCATGCCCCCCAGCCAAGGTTTCATAGTAGTCCCAGGGGTCATCGCCCCCGGCGCCAAGCGCCAGATTGTTCATGGTGCCCTGGCTCGCCGCGGGCATGCGCGAAGGGAGGGCCTGGGCGAGGGCCCGCAGCACCACGTCCACCACGCGCATGGAGGTTTCCACATTCCCCGCGGCCACCGCCGCCGGAGCCTCCGCCGCCAGCAGGGAAGGCGTGGGAAGGACCAATTCGATGGGACGGAACGCGCCGGCGCTCGCCGGCGTTTGCGGCGGCATGAGGCAGCGAAACGCGTAAAACACCCCCGCCGCGGTTACCGCGGCCGGGCAATTCAGGTTACCCGCCACCATGGGCGCGGAGCCCGTAAAGTCCACCGTCGCCCGCCCCCCTTCTAGGGTGATGGCCACCCGGAGCGGGATGGGCTCGCTGGAGAAGCCGTCGCTATCGAGCGCATCCTCGGCTTCAAAGCGCCCCTCCGGGAGCGCCGCCAGGGCCTGCCGAGCAAGGCGCTCCCCATAGTCATGAAGGGCGTCCACCCCCGCCGCAAGGGCCTCCGCGCCCCCCTCCTTCTCCGCAAGGGCCGACAGGGCCGTGGCCCCGGCCTGGGCACTTGCAAGCTGAGCGGCGAAGTCTTCGAGTCCCGGCGCCGACCGCCAGGCGGCGAGGGACGGGCGCGGCCCCCGGAGGAGGCCGCCCAGCGCCGCGAAGGTGGCCTCGGGCATCAGACCCCCGCGCAGCAGGTAGGTGGGGGAAAGGCACAGGCCCTCCTCCTCAAGGCGTTGGGACAGGGGCATGGAGCCCGGCACGGCGGCACCAATGTGCGCGTGGTGAGCGCGGGTAACGGCGAAACCTAGGAGGGTCCCGGAGAGAAAGGCCGGCACCACCACGGTGACGTCGGGAAGGTGCGTGCCCCCGAGGAAGGGATCGTTAAACACCACCGCATCCCCTGGCGCCCAGGGGAACTGGCGCACCACGTCGCGGAGCGCATAGGCCATGCTGCCAAGGTGCACAGGGATATGGGCAGCCTGAGCGAAGAGCGCCCCCTCGGGGTCGAAAAGGGCGCAGGAGTAATCAAGCCGATCCTTGATATTCGGCGACAGAGCGGTGCGCCTAAGCACCACGCCCATCTCTTCGCAAAGGGCCCCGGCGCGATGCGCCAGGAGCGCCAAGGTGATGCCGTCCATCGACCCTCCCGCTTCCGTCTTCCCTGCCCCCTAAAAGCCCCTAACGCCGCAGAAAGCTTGAAGAAAGGGCCTAGATAAATTGCCTCCAGGGTGGGCGCACCGTAGCATATGCCTTTGGCGACATTTGGGTCGCCGTTTTGTTTTTTGAGGAGTGGTTCGTGGCTTCCGCCTCCGTGATGAATACCTATGCGCGTCTTCCCGTGGCCTTCGTCAGCGGCGCCGGCGCGCGGCTGACCGACGAGGACGGCCAGAGCTACCTCGACGCCCTTTCCGGCATCGCCGTCTGCGGCCTGGGCCACGCCCATCCCGTCGTTGCCGAGGCCATCGCGGAACAGGCGCGCACGCTGATCCACACCTCCAATCTGTACCGTGTCCCCTTGCAGGAGCAGCTCGCGGAGCGCCTTTGCGCCCTCACGGGCATGAAGCAGGCCTTTTTTGGCAATTCCGGCGCCGAGGCGAACGAAGCTGCGATCAAGCTGGCCCGGCTCTATGGCCACCGCAAGGGCGTCACCAATCCGACGATCGTCGTGATGGAAGGGGCCTTCCACGGCCGCACCATGGCCACCCTCACGGCCACGGGCAATCGCAAGGTGCAGGCCGGCTTCGAGCCCCTCGTCCCGGGCTTCGTACGCGCCCCCTTCGGCGATTTGGCCGCGGTGGAGAGCATTGCAGAGCACCAAAGCAACGTCGTGGCCGTGTTTGTCGAACCGATTCAGGGCGAAGGCGGCATCGTGGTCCCGCCGGCGGACTACCTCCCGGGCCTTCGAGCCCTCTGCGATGCCAAGGGCTGGCTGCTCATGCTTGATGAAGTGCAAAGCGGCGCCGGGCGCACAGGCCGTCTCTTTGCCCACGAACATGCCGGCATCTTGCCGGACGTGCTGACCACGGCGAAGGGCATTGCCAACGGCTTTCCTATCGGCGCGGCCCTCACCGGTGGCGCCGCCCATGAGGTGCTCGGCCCGGGGACCCACGGCTCCACCTTTGGAGGCAACCCCTTGGCCTGCGCGGCCGCCCTCGCCACCCTCTCCGTGCTCACCAACGGCGATACCCTGCCCCGGGTCGCCGCCCTCGGCGATCGCATGCAAAGCCGCTTTAAGCAGGCCCTCGCGGGCGACAACCGGGTTCGCGAAGTGCGGGGCCACGGCCTCATGCTGGGCATCGAACTCGCCGAGGCGCCGGAGCGCTTCGTGGAGCGGGCGCTGGAGGCGCGGCTCCTGCTGAACGTTACCCAGGGAAAGGTGATTCGCCTCCTCCCACCCTTCATTCTGACGGACGCCGAGGCCGACCACATCGTCGACCAGGTCGTCGAGCTCATCCGCAGCTAACTCTGCGCACCGCGCAGCAAGGACCCGAGGCATGACGCTGAAGCATTACCTATCGGTAGCGGATTTCGATCTCGCCACCCACGAAGCCCTCATTGATCGCGCCATGGCGCTCCGCACGGCCCACGGCGCGGGGCAGCACGAGGCCACCCTGAAGGGTAAAACCCTGGCCATGCTGTTTGAGCAGGCCTCCACCCGCACCCGGGTGGCCTTTGAGGCGGGCATGGCTCAGCTTGGGGGCCACGCGATTTTCCTATCGGCCCGGGATACGCAGCTGGGCCGAGGGGAGCTGGTCGAGGATGCGGCGCGCGTGCTTTCGGAAATGGTCGACGTGGCCATGATCCGCACCCCGGACCAAACCAAGATCGATAACTTCGCCCAGGCCGCCACCATTCCCGTCATCAATGCCATGTCGTCCCGGGAGCATCCCTGCCAGGTGCTCGCGGACATGCAGACCTACTACAGCCACCGGGGCCCCATTCAGGGCAAGCGCGTGGCCTTCATCGGCGACGGCTTCAATATGTGCCAGAGCTACGTGATCGCCTCCCACGTCTACCAGTTTGACCTGGCCGTGGCCTGCCCCCGGGGCTTTGAGCCCAACGCGGAATGGCTCCGTCGCTACGGCGATCGCACTACCCTGGGCCACGACCCGGAAGCTGCGGTGGCGGATGCCGATCTCGTCGTCACGGACGTCTGGTCCTCCATGGGCCACGAAGATCAGCAGCTGCTACGCCTGCGCCGCTTCCAGGGCTTCCAGGTGAACCAGCGCTTGCTCGATCGCGCCAAGGACGACGTGCTCTTTATGCACTGTCTCCCCGCGCACCGGGGGGAAGAAATCTCCGAGGATCTGCTCGAAGATCCCCGCTCCGTGGCCTTTGAAGAGGCAGGGAATCGCCTGCACTCCCAGAAAGCGCTGCTTGAGTACCTGCTGAAGGACGCGCGTTAGCGCACGGGCCCTGCCCAGCACAGCTGACCGGGCCCCCGAGCCTTCGCCCGCCCCAGGGCCTCGTCGGCCTGGGCCAGGGCTGGGGCCAGAGGGCCCTCAAGGGGCGCAAGGCCCGCGCAGAAGGACAGCCCCTCCTCGGTGAGCGCCTGGAGCACGGCCTGAAGGTAGGCCTCAGCCGTGCAGGACGAGGCCGCACCCGGCACCGCCTCCCCATAAAACACGAGAAACTCGTCTCCCCCCATGCGTACCACGGGCGCGGCGCCGAGGGCCTCGGTTAAGCGTCGCAACGCCGCGTCCCCTGCGCCCTGCCCCCGAGCCCGATTCAGCGCTTTAAAGCCATCAATATCGAGGTAGATCAGCACGGCTCCGGCCCGCCCAAGCGCTGCCTCAAGGTGCGGGAGGCGATGGCGATTGAAGGCGCCCGTGAGCGCATCGTGATGGCTGGCCCGCTCCAGGGCGGTTAGGCGCGCCCCCAGGCCTAGGCGCCCCTGGTGTAGGACGAGGAGGGCAGCGCCCCAGGCGAGCCCTTCCCCGAGCTGACCCGCCGAGGCCAGGGCCCCGGCGCCCCCGAAGGCGAGGATCCCCGCGCTCAGCCAGGCCCGCCACCAAGGGGACGGGGCCGAAGGCAACAGCCCTTGCGCGGGTAAAAGGAGGAGCGCCGCGGGGAGCACCCCGCCGGGGGCCCCGAAGGTCAAGCCCCAAAGCAGGGCCAGGCCGAAGGCCGTGAACATCATGGGGGCCGCGTCCCTGCGTCCGCTCATGGGTAGTCCTTAGCGCCGAAGCGCCCTCAAACAGCGATGATTTTTTAAGCGCTCCGGGCCTTGGCCACGGCGCGGCGCCAGCCCGCGAGGGCGGCGCCCACCTGATCGGCACTGCGCTGCGGCTCGAAGGCCCGGTCTAGACGCCACTGGGCCCGCACCTGCTCCGGCCCAGGGTAATGACCCGCCCCTAGGGCCGCGAGGGCCGCAGCGCCCGCCGCGGTGAGCTCCGCCAGCTGGGGCCGCTCCACGGGCAGCTCAAGCGTATCGGCCAGAAGCTGGCAGAAAGCGTCATTCACCACCATGCCCCCGTCGATCCGCAGGCGCGCTGGCCGCGCCCCATCCTCGCTCATGGCGTCTAGGAGATCACGCATCTGGAAAGCCACGGAGGCTACGGTGGCCGTGACCAACTCATCACGCCCCGTGGCCAGGGTCATGCCCGTCACGAGGCCCCGGGCGTCCGGATCCCAGTGCGGAGCCCCAAGGCCCGCAAAGGCCGGCACCAGGTAGACGCCCTTCGCGTCCCCCCCGGTGCGCGCGAGGATCTCCTCGGTCTCCCCCGCCGAGGCGATCACCCCAAGGCGATCCCGGAGCCACTGCACCGCCGCCCCCGCCACGAAGATGCTGCCCTCAAGGGCATACTGGCGCACACCGCCAAGCTGCACGGCCACGGTGGTGAGCAGGCGATGCTGGGAGCGGCGCGCCTCCGTGCCGCAGTGGCTCATGGCAAAGCAGCCGGTGCCGAAGGTGCTCTTCGCGTCTCCTGGCGCCAGGCACGCCTGGCCAAAGAGGGCTGCCTGCTGGTCCCCTGCCACCCCGAAGATGGGCACGGCGGCGCCAAGATGCGCCGACACCACCTCACCGAAGAAGCCCGCGCTATCCCGGACCTCCGGGAGCACGGCAGGGGGTATGACCAGGGCCTCGCAGAGCCTCGGAGACCAGGCCCCGTCATGAATGTTCCAAAGGAGGGTCCGGGAGGCATTGGTGGCATCCGTAGCGTGGACGGCGCCGCCGGTGAGGCGATAGATAAGCCAGCTATCGATGGTGCCAAAGGCCAGAGCCCCGGCCTCCGCCCGGGTCCGAAGGGCCGGGTCCTGATCCAGGAGCCAAGCGAGCTTGGTGCCGGAGAAGTAGGGATCGAGGCACAGCCCCGTCTCCGCCGTGACCTGGGGCTCAAGGCCCTCGGCCCGCAACGCTTCGCAACGCGCAGCCGTGCGGCGGTCCTGCCAAACAATGGCCGGGGCGACGGGCTGCCCCGTGGTCCGATCCCAGAGGACCGTGGTTTCGCGCTGATTGGTGATGCCCACGGCTAGCAGGTCCTGCGCGGCCACGCCCCCCTTGGCGAGGGCCTCCCGGGCCACGGCGAGGGTGGTTTGCCAAATTTCCTCCGCATCGTGCTCCACCCAGCCATCGGCGGGGTAGGCCTGGGCGAAGGGGGTTTGCGCGACCGCGAGGACCTGTCCCGCGTCGTCAAAGAGAATCGCTCGGGAACTGGAGGTCCCCTGGTCCAGAGCAAGAATCGGTCGCATGGCGGTCTCTCCCCTTCGTTTCCTGGCCACCCTCGGCACGCCCAGGGCCCGTTTTTTTTCGATGCTACCGGGTCACTCGACGAGCGGTTACTGTATAGGTATACATACCACATCTAGCCACGCTAGACTTTGACATCCTTCTAGCGGCCCCCGGGGCGGTGCGGGAAAGAACGGAAAAGAAAAGAAAGTGTAGAAAATCTGAAGTCTTAGCAGGGTTATCCACAACTTATGTGAGCTAAGAAGGGGGGTTATCCACAGGCCCTGTGGAAAAACCCCTGTATATGGGGCAGAAGCGCCTTGCACTCCCCCATATCTAGCGTCTACAGTGGGTGCTCGTCTTGAGTGGCGCAGGGCCTGTTTGCCCGCAAAATTCGCCAAAGCTGCGAAGACAGGGGCGGAAAAGCGGGGCAAAGCAGCGTGGCCTGTGCCTCATGGCACCAGGGATGGCCGGCCCCAAGACGACGGGCGAGGACAGAACGCTAGACACAATATATTGATATTCGTCTCGGCCCGGATCCTGGCGAGCCTGACGACGATGAATTTTTTGGGGGCAAAGGCATCATGCAAACTGAATCGCAATCCGCTTACGGCACCACCGCTCCGGCCGCTGGAGCTCTGGGGGCGGGACCGAGCCCCGCTACCCAGCGCTCTACGCTCGACGCCATGGCGCCAGGGCAGCTGCGCACCATCAAGCGCAATGGCACGGTGGTCAGCTACGACGAAAGCAAAATCGCCGTGGCCATTACGAAGGCCTTCCTCGCCGTGGAGGGCGGCAATGCCGCCGCCAGCTCCCGCATCCGCGAACTGGTCGCCGATCTCGCCAGCCAGGTCACGGGCACCTTCAAGCGCCGCATGCCCTCCGGCGGCACGGTGCACATCGAAGACATCCAGGATCAGGTCGAACTGGCCCTCATGCGCTCCGGGGAACAGCGCGTGGCCCGCTCCTACGTGCTCTATCGCGAATCCCGGGCCCAGGTCCGGGAGGCCGAGCGTGCCGTAGACGCGGTGGAGGTGCCCCGGGATACGGGCATCAATGTCACCCTCGACGACGGCACCACCCAACCCTTGGACGTCGAGCGCCTCCGCGTGGTGGTCCAGGAGGCCAGCCAGGGCCTCGAAGGGGTGGATGGGCAGCGCATTCTCGACGAAGCGCTCAAGAACATGTTCGACGGCATCTCCCAGGCTGACGTGGGCACCTCCTTGGTCATTAGCGCCCGCACCCTGGTGGAAGAAGAGCCGAACTACACCTACGCCACGGCGCGCCTGCTCGCCGATGAGCTCCGCCGGGAAGCCCTAACCTTCCTTGATGTGCGCCGCCCGGACGCCGCCGAAGGGGACTACACCGCCACCCAGGGGCAGATGGAAGGGCTCTACGCCCCGGCCCTCGCCGCCTACATCCAGCGCGGCGTGGAGCTGGAGCTCCTCGACCCGGAGCTGGCCCGCTTTGACCTCGACCGCCTTGGCAAGGCCCTGAAGGCCGAGGGCGATCTCAAGTTCACCTACCTGGGGCTCCAGACCCTCTACGATCGCTACTTCCTGCACTCAAAGGAAACGCGCATCGAGCTACCCCAGTGCTTCTTTATGCGCGTGGCCATGGGCCTCGCCATCCAGGAAGAGAACCGGGAAGCGCGCGCCATCGAGTTTTACGAGCTTCTCTCGTCCTTCGACTACATGTCGTCGACGCCCACGCTCTTCAATGCGGGCACCCTGCGGCCCCAGCTGTCCTCCTGCTACCTCACCACGGTGCCGGACGATCTCCACGGCATCTTTGGGGCCATCCACGACAACGCCATGCTGTCCAAGTTTGCGGGCGGCCTCGGCAACGACTGGACGCCGGTGCGGGCCATGGGCGCCTATATCAAAGGGACGAATGGCAAGAGCCAGGGCGTGGTGCCCTTCCTGAAGGTGGTCAACGACACCGCCGTGGCCGTGAACCAGGGCGGCAAGCGCAAGGGGGCGGTCTGCGCCTACCTGGAAAGCTGGCACCTGGATGTCGAGGAATTCCTCGAGCTGCGGAAGAACACCGGCGACGATCGCCGCCGCACCCACGATATGAACACGGCAAACTGGATCCCCGACCTGTTCATGAAGCGGGTCATGGAAGACGGCGCCTGGACCCTCTTCTCCCCCAGCGATACGCCGGACCTCCACGACCTCACGGGGAGCGCCTTCGAGGCTCGCTATGAGGCCTACGAGGCCCTCGCCGATCGCGGGGAACTCACGAACTTCCGCCGCATTCGTGCGGCTGACCTCTGGCGCAAAATGCTGTCCATGGTCTTTGAAACGGGCCACCCCTGGATCACCTTCAAGGACAGCTGCAACCTGCGGTCGCCCCAGCAGCACGTGGGCGTAGTGCACTCCTCAAACCTGTGCACGGAGATCACCCTCAACACCAGCGAAGACGAAATCGCCGTGTGTAATCTCGGGTCCGTGAACCTGGCTCAGCACACCACGGAAAGCGGCCTCGACATGGCGAAGCTCGAGAAAACCGTGCGCACCGCCGTGCGCATGCTCGATAACGTCATCGACATTAACTACTACTCCGTGCCCCAGGCCCGGCGTTCGAACATGCGTCACCGCCCCGTGGGCCTTGGCCTCATGGGCTTCCAGGACGCGCTCTACAAGCAGCGCCTTGCCTACAGCTCAAGCGAAGCCATGGAATTCGCCGACAGCTCCATGGAGGCCATCAGCTACTTCGCGATCCAAGCCTCCAGCGATCTCGCCGTGGAGCGGGGCCGCTACAACAGCTTTGAAGGGTCGCTGTGGAGCCGGGGCATTCTCCCCATCGACTCCATCGCTATCCTCCGCCGGGAGCGCGGCGATCAGTACCTGCAGATGGACGAAACGCAGCGCCTCGACTGGGACGCGGTGCGGGAGAAGGTCCGGACCCAGGGCATGCGGAACTCCAACGTGATGGCCATTGCGCCGACGGCGACCATTGCCAACATCACCGGGGTGTCCCAGTCCATCGAGCCGACCTATCAAAACCTCTACGTGAAATCGAACCTCTCGGGGGAATTCACCGTGGTGAACCCCTACCTGGTTCGCGACCTCAAGGCCGCCGGGCTCTGGGACAAGGTCATGGTCAACGACCTCAAGTACTACGACGGCAGCCTCCAGGAAATCGACCGGGTGCCCGAAGCCCTCAAGGCCCTCTATGCTACGGCCTTCGAAGTGGAGCCGCGGTGGCTGGTGGAAGCGGGCTCGCGCCGGCAGAAGTGGCTCGACCAGGCCCAGTCCCTGAACCTCTACATCAAGGGCGCGTCGGGTAAGAAGCTCGACGTCACCTACAAGATGGCCTGGCTCTCCGGCCTCAAGACCACCTACTACCTGCGCGCCCTGGGGGCTACCTCCACGGAGAAGTCCACGGTGGAAGGCAGCAAGCTCAATGCCGTATCGGCGAAGAGCGAAGCAGCCCCGGCGGCAGCGGCACCGGCGGCAGCAGCCCCGGCACCGGCTCCGAAGGCTGACACGGCCCCCGATCTGTCCGCTGGCCCGGCCCCCGTGCCCATGGCCTGTTCCTTAGATGATCCGGACTGCGAAGCGTGCCAATAGGCCGCATACACGAATGGCAACGGGCGCCTAAACGACGTACCAAGGAGGAATCACAGTGCTGAGCTGGGATGATTACAACGAAGAAACCACCACCGCGGCCCCGCCGCCTCCGCCGAGCGCCCCGATTCGGGAGGCCGCTCCGGCGGTAGCACCGGCTGCCCCTGCACCGGCGGCATCCGCGCCGGAAGTCCCTGCACCGGCCGCATCCGCACCGGAAACCCCGGCTCCGGCAGCGCCCCCGGCGCTCGCGGAAGAGACGGACATCGGCGCCCCGGCGGATAATCTTCAGGCGGCCCAGCGCGCCCTCGCTCAGCTCGGCGACGGCACCCAGGGCGGCGGCGAATCGGTGGAGCGGGTCACGGTCGGCGCCAAGCGCATGATCAACGCTCGCGCTGACCTGAACCAGCTCGTGCCCTTCAAGTACGACTGGGCCTGGCAGAAGTACATCGACGGCTGCGCCAACCACTGGATGCCCCAGGAAGTGAACATGAACGCCGACATCGCACTGTGGAAGAGCGAAGGCGGCCTCACCCCAGACGAGCGGATGATCGTGAAGCGCAATCTCGGCTTCTTCTCCACCGCCGACTCCCTGGTCGCGAACAACCTGGTGCTGGCCATCTATCGCCTCATCACGAACCCTGAGTGCCGCCAGTATCTGCTGCGCCAGGCCTTCGAGGAAGCGATCCACACCCACGCCTACCAGTACTGCGTGGAGTCCCTCGGCATGGATGAGGGCGAGATCTTCAACATGTACCACGAGGTGCCCAGCGTGGCCCGGAAGGCCTCCTGGGGCCTGTCCTACACCCGCGCCATCTCCGATCCCACCTTCTCCACGGGAACGGCGGAAACGGACCGGGAGCTGCTGCGGAACCTCATCGCGTTCTATTGCGTGCTGGAAGGCATCTTCTTCTACTGCGGCTTCACCCAGATTCTTTCCATGGGGCGCCGGAACAAGATGACGGGCACGGCGGAGCAGTTCCAGTACATCCTCCGCGACGAGTCCATGCACGTGAACTTCGGTATCGACGTGATCAACCAGATCAAGATCGAAAACCCCCACCTCTGGGATGCGCAAACCCAGCAGGAAGCCATCCAGATGATCCTCGAGGGCACGCAGCTCGAGATCGAATATGCCCGGGATACCATGCCCCGGGGCGTGCTGGGCATGAACGCCAGCATGATGGAGGAGTACCTGAAGTTCATTGCGAACCGGCGGCTGGCGCAGATTGGCCTGCCCGAGCAGTTCCCTGGGGTGGCAAATCCCTTCCCCTGGATGTCCGAGATCATGGACCTCAAGAAGGAGAAGAACTTCTTCGAGACCCGGGTGACGGAATACCAGGTCGGCGGCGCCCTCAGCTGGGACTAAGCACCAGGCCCTAAGGGCCCCGTGAAGCCTACGCAACGCTAAAATGCCGGCCCCGCGCCGGCATTTTTTATGCACCCACAAACCCTGGGGGCCCACCCCTCCCGGAGATCATGGCGATGGCAAAACCGATAGCAAAAGGCCCCCTAGCCCTTCCCCTCGTGATCATGCTCGCCCTCGCCGGCTGCTCCGATCCCGCACCGCCTGCCCCTAACGGCGCCCCTAACGGTAATGCCGCACCGTCCCCCTCGGAGGCTGAGCTCGCCGAGGTCAGCGGCGCCGCCGCCAAGGCCTGGGTGCGCGGGGAGCGGGCCCGGGCCGAGGGCGAGACCGGGCCCCCGGAGGCCCTGGCTCAGCGCTACGAAAAAGCCCTGGAGGCATTGGAGCGCTACGCCGACGCCCTCCCCAAGCTCAGCCTCTCCGAGGGGCGCATCACCACCCTGAAGAAAACCCAGGACCATCCCCGGGGGCGCTGGGGCCTCCTCGATGGGCCGGCCCTCGCCGCTGGGGAGCGCGTCTTCACCCCCCTCCTCGACCTCGATGCCTTAAGCGTCGCGGAGGGAGAAAACTGGACCTACCACCACAGCAGCTGCCGCCCCGCCCCGGAGACCCGCTGCCTGCTCTTCCTCTCCCCGGATGGCGGCGACGCCACCGTGCTCCGGGAGTTTGATCTCGCCGAGGGCGCCTTCGTCGCGGACGGCTTCCGCCTCCCGAAGGGAAAGATGACCGTGCGCTGGGCCGGCCCGGACGCCCTCTACGTGGCCACAGATCGAGGACCCGGCTCCCTCACGAACTCCGGCTATGCCCGCCAGGTGGCGTTCTGGATCCGGGGTACGGCCTTCGCTGAAGCGCCCATCATTCATGAGGCAGAGGAAGGCAGCGTCCGCGCCTATGCCCGGCGCCTCGAGGATGACGACGGCACGGTCCTCGACCTGCTGGTGGAGGTCCCCAGCTTTTTTGAAGCGAACTTTTGGCGCTGGGACGGCGTCGCGAAAACGCCCCTGCCCCTCCCCGCCACGGCCCGGCTCCACGGTCTGCTTTCAGGGCAGCTCGTCGTCGAGCTCCGTCGCCCCTGGGCCGCCGAGCGGGCAGCGGAAGCCCCGTACCCGGCCGGAACGCTCCTTGCTGTGCCGAGCGAAGCCCCCGAGGCGCTGGGCGCGGCCACCGTGCTCTTTGCGCCGTCCCGCGGCCGGGCGCTGGAAGACGTCGCCCTCGGTCAGGGGCGGCTTTGGTTGCACGTACTCGACGAGGGGGTCAGCACCCTAGAAAGCCTGCGCGCCTCCGACGGCACGGCCCCCTGGGCCCGGCAGGCGATCGGCCTGGGCGGCCCCGGGGCCCTGGCCTTCCTGGGCACGGATCGCAGCCAGGATGCGCTCTGGGTGACCCACGAGGGCTTCCTTTCGCCCCCCACCCTGGCCCGGGTCTCGGGAAGCACCTTTAGCCCCGCGCTCCAGGCGCCGGCGCTCTTTGATGCCATCGCCTTCAAAGTCGAAAGGCGCGAGGCCCGCTCCGCCGATGGCACCACCGTGCCCTATTGGCTCGTGGGCCCGAAGGATGCCCTGCCCCGGCCGACCCACCTCTTTGCCTATGGCGGTTTTGCCAACACCTTGATGCCCAGCTACGCCGGCACCTATGAAGCCACCCCCGGCGTCTACGGCCGGCTCTGGCTAGAGGAAGGCGGACGCTTTGTGGTGCCCAATCTCCGCGGCGGTGGCCTCTACGGCCCCGCCTGGCACCAAGCGGCCCTGGGCCCCAATCGTCTCAGGAGCTTTGAGGACCTTGAAGCCGTGGTCGACGACCTCACGGCGGCGGGGCTCACGACCCCGGCCCAAATGTCTATCGAAGGGCGCAGCAACGGCGGGCTCTTGGTGTTCGCCGCCCTCACCCGCCGCCCCCAGGGCTACGGGGCCCTTATCTCCGGGGTGCCCCTGGCGGACATGCTGCGTTATCACACGCTCCTCGCTGGGGCGAGCTGGATCGGCGAGTACGGCGACCCCCGGGACCCAGAGGCCCGAGCCTGGCTAGAGGCCTACTCGCCCTACCAGCAGCTTCAGGAGGGGGTGCGCTATGCCCCCACCTTCATCTACGGCAGCGCCGGGGACGACCGCGTGCATCCGGCCCATGGGCGCTGGATGGCGGCCAAGCTGAAGGCCCTTGGGGCCCCGGTGTGGTACTGGGAAACGGAGGATGGGGGCCACGGCAATCCCGTGCGTAGGGAGGACCTGGCCCAGCGCCTGGCCCTCACCTATACCCACCTGTGGAAGCACCTCGGGGCGGCGCCGCCCCTGCCCGAAGGGACGCCCTAGGCGCCCCGGGCCTTGCGGAAGTCCGGTTCCCGCTTTTCCAGGAAGGCGGTAATGGCTTCCTTGTGCTCCGGGGACTCATAGGCCTCCTGCAGCGCCGCCATTTCCCGCCGTTGGGCCACGGCGAGGTCCGTCTCCGCAGCGTTTTCCGTGAGCAGCGCCTTCACGGCGCGGAGCGCACTCTGGGGGTTGCTCCCCATGGCTCGGGCCGCATCGAGGGCTGCCGGCACCAGGGCCTCCGGCGCCAGCACCCGATCCACCAGGCGCAGGGCCAGGGCTTCCTCCGCCAACACGGTGCGCCCCGTGAGCATAAGATCGCTCGCAGCCCCGAAGCCCACGCGCTGGGGTAGGAGCGCGGAGCTACCCAGTTCCGGCACGAGACCCATGCGGATAAAACGTAGGCTCAGCTTCGCCCCTTCCGCCGCGTAGAGCGCATCGAAGGGCAGCACCTGAGTCAGGCCTACCCCGATGGCAGGGCCGTTGATGGCGGCGATGAGAGGCTTGGAACGACGCACCAGGCCCACCCAGTCCCGGGGGCTTGAGCCTTCGCCCTCCCCCCGGTCCTGCTCCGCGAAGACGTCACCGATATCGGCGCCGGCACAGAACCCCCGGCCGGCCCCCGTGACCACCATAGCCAGCACCTCGGGATCGTCATTCCCCGCGCTCACCGCGGCGGCGAGTTCGGCCCCCATTTTGTAGGTCCAGGCGTTCAGCCGCTCCGGGCGATTGAGCGTAATGAGCAGCACCCCATCGCGCAGGTCCGTGGTGATGGTTTCAAACATTCCGAGCCCTCCCCGACTCTATGAAAAGCGTCTTTTCCCCGGGGCCCCTAGGCGGCCAGGGCCTCCGCCACCCGCGCCCGCACGTCCGGCTCCAGCAGGCGCTCAAAGGGCATGAGCAAATGCTGCACCGCCGCGGACCACTCGCGCACCTGATCGTCCCGAAGGGCGGCCATCTGCACCTGGGTGCGGTAGGTCATTTCCTCTGGCGTAAACATGGCCCGATCCCCTTCAGTGGTGGGATAGAGGAAGTCGTTGTAATTCGCCTGGCGCCAGGGGAGGCGCACCACATCCGCGGCCTCCGTGAGGTAAGCCTCGAGCCGCGCCTGAAGATCCCCGGCGCCGGCGAGGGCCTCGCTTAAGGCCTTGGCCTGGAGCGCCGCGGAGCTCATGCCCTGGCCATAGGTTGGATTGAAGCTGCACAGCGCATCCCCCACGGGCACGAAGCCCCGGGGACGCTCCGCCATGGCCGCATAATTCCGTAGGCGGTTTGCCGGATAGATCAGCTTGGAAATGGGCGCTTCGAAGGTCGCGCTTGCCAGGGCCTCATAGAGCGCAGGGTTGGGCAGGGCCTTGGCAAATTCGAGGAACCCCGCCTCATCATCTGGCGGGTAGTCCCCCGCTCGGCCCCCAAGGGAGCAAATGTGCCGCCCCCCTTCGATGGGCATGAGCACGCCACCGCGCGCGCCGTCCCGGGGCAGGTTGCCCACCACCACAGCCTTCCAGGACCGCGCGGGATCCTCCGCCAGGCGCACCACGGTGCTCGCGTAGCCAAAGCTCACCTTCACCGTTTCCACCGGCGGCTCGGGGAAGCCTAGGGCCTTCAGCCAGCGGATGGCGCCCTCCCCGCGCCCGGAGGCATCGACGACGAGATCCCCGGAGAGCGTCTCCTCCGTCCCCGCGGTCGTTTCCAAGCGCACCCCTTCCACCGCGGTGCCCGCGGCGTCCATCACCAGCCCCCGAACCGTCACACCGCTGCGAAGGGTGAGGTTGGCCGTGCCCTCGCACACCTGCTGGCGCAGGCAATGCTCCAGGAGCCAGCGGCTTTGCCCGTGCACGCGCATGGGCGTCTCGAAGGGCTTGGCCACGCCCAGCTCCGAGGCCGAGAAGAAATCGTGGCCCGGGTCGAGGGGCACGGACCCCGCGGCCTCAAGGCGCGCGAGAAAGCCCGGAGCCAGCGCCTCCATAGCCTGCTCCCCGCCCTTCAGCAGCACGTGAAGATGGTAGGTCTGGGGCGCGCTCATGCGTGGCGCCGCATCGTCGCCGAAGGCGGCCCGGTCCACGATGATCACCTCGTCGAAGTGGGGCGCTACGGCGCGGGCCGCGAGGAGCCCGGCCAGGCTGCCCCCCAGCACGAGGGCCCGATTCCCTAAGCGTTCTGCCATCATGCTCTTCTCCTCCCCTATCCCGTCCCGCGCGCCCTAGGGCAGCGTCCCCAACCAGTCGAGGAGGAGCGCGTTCGTCTCCTCCGGCCGCTCCTGCTGCACCCAGTGGCCGCAGCCAGCGAGAATCTCCGAGCGGTACAGCTTCGGCAGGGTCTCGCTGAACTTCGCAATGGCCGGTGCACCCCAGATGGTGGGGCCGTCCCGATCGCCGCCGATAAACAGGGACGGAATGACGATGGGCTGGCCCGCAAAGGCCCGGAGGTCCTCCCAATCCCGATCGACGTTGCGATAGCGCGACAGGGGCCCGAAGAAGCCCCCGGCCTCGAAGGCGGCGGCGTAGGTGTCGAGATCCTCGTCCGTCATCCAGGAAGGCATAGCTTCCGGGTATTGAAACTGGTCGCGCATTTCCGTGCCCTTCGGCACGAGGGAAATGTTGGGGCCGTTTTCAATATTACCCCCGGCGCACCAGTAGAAGCCCAAGAGCCACTGGCGCACGTCCTTCTCAATTTCCGCCTCGGCCCGGCCCACGCTTTGGAAGTATTCCACGTAGAACTCGGCGTCCGGGCCGGCCATGGCGCGCATGGCCGTGGTGGGCCGGGGGCCGGCGCTCGGCGGCGCGTAGGGCACGGACAGCCCAGCCACGCCGCGGAAGCGATCGGGGCGTAAAAGGGCGCTGGTCCAGGCGATGGGGGCGCCCCAGTCGTGGCCCACGAGGGCCACGGGGCCCTCCCCGAGCGCATCCACCACGCCCACCACGTCGGAGACATTGCGCACCATGCGGTAGTCCGCCACCGCCGTGGGCTTCGCGGAGCGCCCGTAGCCGCGCACGTCCATGGCCACGGCGCGGTAGCCCGCTTCCGCCAGCGCCGTCATTTGATAGCGCCAGGAATACCAGGACTCGGGAAAGCCGTGGACCATCAGGACCGTGGGCCCCGCCCCCAGGCACGCCAGATGAATGCGCGTGCCCGCAGCGTCGACGATGCGGTGTTCGACCTCGCCCCTCATGCGGAGGCGGCGCCGGGAAGCTGGGTGGCGATCTGCCCCACGGGGGCATCGGCGTAGCCGCTGGCCTTCGACCAGCTCAGCGCCCCATTCACAAACACCCCCACCATGCCCTTGGAGGCGCGCACGTAGCGCATGCCCTCTTCCGGCATATCGAAGCTGGCTTCCTCGGCGCAGCGGTCGATTTCCGCGGCATCGAAAATGGCGACGTCCCCAGCGAAGCCCGGAGCCAGCTGGCCCCGGCCGGGCAGGCCCCAGATCCGCGCCGTATCGGCGGTGATCTTCTTAATGGCCGCCTCCAGGCTCAGGGCGCCCTGATCCCGGACGAAGTGCCCGAGGAGGTAACCCGTATCGCCGTAGGTGGCAAAGGACTGGATGTGGGCGCCGGCGTCGGAGGCGCCAACGTGGACGTTGCCATCGGCGAGGAGCGCCCCCACCCGCTCACTATCGTTGTGCCCAAGGGACGCCGCGATGAAGGACGCCTCCAGGTTGTGCTGAAGGGACAGGTCAATCATCACCTGCGCCGGGGAGCTGCCCCGGGCCTCCGCGAGGGCCCCAAGGGTCTGGCCCAGGAGGCTCGCATCGCTCACCCCACCGCGCACCTGCACCGCCGCCCAGCGGGCGCCGTTGCCACCGGGCTCCGCTTCCGCCAGCAACTGGGCCACCCATGCCGGATCGGACAGGGCGGCGATTTTCTCCTCCGCCCCCATGCGCATGGTGCGGTACCACTTGGGCAGGCCGGCAAAGAGCAAGCTCGCCACCTCAAAGGTGAAGCTGATATCGATGGGCCGGGTTTGCACCTGGGGCCACACCTGGGCGCCCCGGGCCATCTGCTCCGCCACCCGGGCCATGACCCGGGGCACGTTCTCCGGCGTCGCCGCGGAATCGAAGAGGGGCGAAAAGGTGGTGGGGATGCCGTAGCGCAGGGACAGCTCGGCAAGCTGATCTACCCGGGCCAGGGTAATGTCCGTGGCGTAGAACTCGGGCACCACCTGCAGCATGCGGCCGTAGCGGCCCAGCACGGCCGCGAGGGCGTCGAGCTCCTCAAAGTGAGCGTAGCGGCTCGGCACGGGCATGAGGTTCTCATCCACGTCCACGAAGCTCGTGGACAGGCCCACGGCGCCGGCCTCCAGGCACTGGGCCAAAAGATCCTGCATGGCCGCCAGCTCTTCCGCCGTCGCCGCGCGCTCCGTGGCCGCCGCGCCCATGACCCAAAGGCGGATCACGGAGTGGCCCACGAGGGGCGCGACGTTGATGGAGAGGCTTTCCTTCAGCGCAGCCAGGTAGCCATCGAAAGATTCCCAGCGCCATTCGAAGGCGCCGTCGAAGGCGGCGTCGGGCATCTCCTCGATTTGCTGGAACATGCCCACCACGCGCTGCCGATCCCCGGCCTTCAGGGGCGCGAGGGACAGGGAGCAGTTCCCGGGAACGATGGTGGTCACGCCGTGCTCGAGGGCCGGGCGAGCCTGCCCGTCCCAAAGGAGCTGCACGTCAAAGTGGGTGTGGGGATCGATGAACCCCGGGGCCACGATGCAGCCCGTGGCGTCAAAAACCTGAGCCCCCTCGGCCTCGATGCGCCCGCCAAGGCGCACGACCTTGCCATCCTTTAGGGCGACGTCGCCCTCGAAGGCCGGCAAGCCCGACCCGTCCACAATACGACCCCCGCGAATAATCCAATCCATTAGCTGTTCCCTCCCGCTGCGCCGCGATCTGGGCGCTGTTGTAAGACGTCTTTAAGGTGATGCCAGGGCACGCCCTGAAGGGCGTTCACGTCCCCGGTTTGGGTGTGTTCAAAAAGCACTTCCGCGGCATCCGCATCGAGCGTGACCGTTTGCCGGCCCGCCCCGGGATAGCGCACAAAAAGCACCAGCTCCGCGGCGCCGTCGTGCCCCGGGGCGATTTCCGCCGCTTCGATGAAGGGGGCTTTGCTCACGCCGTCGGCGGGGCCGTAAAGACCACGTCGCTGCCGAGAAACTGCCCCCGGGGGTGGCGCGCAAAAAGGTGCAGATTCCAGCTCTGGAGCTTTTCCACCGCTTCCCCCTCCGGCGTACCGGGCAGCACCCGGGCCGCCAGCGCCGCCCAGTCTTCCCCGGGCTCCGGCGCCGTGAAGGCGCGGCATTCCGATAGTTCAGCCATTCCCTTTCCTCCCAATTAATTCACCCTAATGAAACGCTGCCCCCCCAAGAAATGCAACGCCCCCGGAAGGGGGGCAGGGCCCGCGCAAATTCGCTATGCTCAGGCCACGGCGGGGGCCGGCGCAGCGCGAGGGGGCGGCCGCCCTTCCCCGTCAAACCGACGATTTCCATCGCGCTTGGCCTGCACCTTATTGTCCCAGGGGGGCTGCGGCGCTGGGCACGGCACTTTGCGAGCAAGGGAGAGACGCATGAAAGGTACGGTGCATTATTCCGTGGACGGCGAGCTGGCCATCCTTCGTATCGATAACCCCCCGGTGAACCCGCTCTCCAGCGGCGTGCGCCAGGGTCTCTTTGACGGGCTCACCGCAGCCCTCGCCGATGACGCCGTGAAGGCGATCGTGCTCTACGGGGAAGGCCGAGCCTTCATCGCCGGCGCGGATATCTCCGAATTCGGCGGCGAATCCAAGGGCGCCGGGCTCCACGAGTGCCTGAACCTCATGGAATTTGGCGAGAAGCCGGTCATCGCCGCGATCAACGGCACGGCCTTCGGCGGCGGCCTGGAAGTGGCACTCTGCGCGGACTACCGCGTCATTGCCCCGAAGGCCCCCGTGGGTCTGCCGGAAGTGAAGCTGGGTCTGCTCCCCGGCGCTGGCGGCACGCAGCGCCTGCCGCGCCTCGTGGGCGCCGAAAAGGCCCTGGGCTTCATCCTCTCCGGCGACCCCATCCCGGGCCCCGTGGCTAAGGATCTGGGCATCGTCGATGAGGTCATCGACGGCGACGATTTCATTGCTGGCGCCCTCGCTTGGGCCCGCGCTGCCGTGGCCGAAGGCAAGGGTAAGAAGCGGGTCCGGGATCTCACGGACAAGGTCACCGCGGACCGGGGTAAGGCCGAAATCTTCGACGCTGCGCGTAAGAACGCCGCCCGGAAAATGCGCGGCCGCTTCGCCCCGGAGATGATCATCCAGTGCGTGGAAGCCGCGGTGGAAGCCGGGGACTTTGACGCGGGCATGAAGGTGGAGCAGGAAAACTTCGGCAAGTGCCTGCGGCACCCGCAGCGCGAGGCCATGATCCACCTCTTCTTCTCCGAGCGGGAAGTGGCCAAGATCCCCGATGTCCCCAAGGGCACGGAAGTGAAGAAGATCGAAAGCGCTGGCGTCGTGGGCTGCGGCACCATGGGCGGGGGCATCACCATGTGCTTCGCCAACGCGGGCATTCCCGTCACCGTGCTCGAGATGAACCAGGACGCCGTCGACCGCGGCATGGGCATCATCCGCCGCAACTACGACGGCATGGTGCAGCGGGGCCGCATCAGCGCAGAAGCCGCGGAAAAGCGCATGGCGCTGATCTCCACCACCCTTGCCTACGAGGATCTCGGCCAGGCCGACGTGGTGGTGGAAGCGGTCTACGAAAACCTCGACGTAAAGAAGAAGGTCTTCGAAGAGTTCGAGAAGGTGTGCAAGCCCGGCGCCATCATCGCTTCCAACACCTCGGGCCTCGACGTGGATGCCATGGCCTCCGTCACCTCCCGCCCGGAGGACGTCATCGGTCTGCACTTCTTCAGCCCGGCAAACGTCATGCGTCTTTTGGAAGTGGTCCGGGGCGAGAAGACCTCCGCCACCACCATCGCCACCTCCATGGCCCTCGGGAAGATCCTGGGCAAGGTCGCCGTGCTGTCCGGCAACGCCCCGGGCTTCATCGGTAACCGCATGCTCGGCGGCTACACGCGTCAAGCTGGGGAAATGATTCTCCAGGGCGCCACCCCCTACCAGGTGGACAAGGTCATCGGCGGCTTCGGTATGCCCATGGGCCCCTTCCAGATGAACGATCTGGTGGGTCTCGATCTCGGCTGGCGGGCCCGCAAGCTCGCGGGGCTCAAGCCCGAGGAGGTGCCCATCACCGCGCGCGTGGCCGATAAGCTCTGCGAACTCGAGCGCTTCGGACAGAAGACCAACCGCGGCTTCTACATCTATCAGGAAGGCAGCCGCGCCGGCCAGCCGGACCCGGAGGTGGTGAAGATCGTCGAGGAAACGAGCGCCGAGCTGGGCATTACGCGCACGGCCATCGATGACGAAGAGGTGCTTGATCGCTGCATCCTCGCCCTCGTCAACGAAGGGGCGCGCATCCTCGAAGACAAGATCGCTATTCGCGCCTGCGATATCGACATTGTCTACATCAACGGCTATGGCTTCCCGGAGGTCACCGGCGGCCCCATGTTCTGGGCCGATCAAATGGGCCTTGACGTGGTGCTGAAGAAGATCGAAGGCTTCCGCGAGAAGTACGGCGACTTCTGGACCCCGGCGCCCCTGCTTGAGCGCCTCGCGAAGGACGGCAAGTCCTTCGCTAGCCTCGCCCAGGGCTAGCTCGACCGCCCGACCGGCGCAGCCGCCCCAGGGCTGCGCCGGCGCTACCCTAAGGAATTCCCCCATGACTCAAAGTGCCGTTTCCCCCGCGGCGCTCCGCTTCGGCGAAGCGCTCACCATCGATGTGCCCGGCCTTCGCCTCGCCGCTAAGGCCTGGGGCAACCCGGCTGGAGCGCCCTTCCTGGGCCTTCACGGCTGGCTCGATAACGCCAACACCTTCAATCGCCTGGCGCCCCTGCTCCCGGAGCTGAACCTCATCGCCCTGGATTTTGCGGGCCATGGGCTCTCGGACCACCGGGCGCCGGGGGTTCACTACACCTCCTTTTTCGACGTGCAGGACGTCGTGGCGGCCGCCGAGGCCCTAGGCTTTGAGCGCTTCGGCCTCATCGGCCACTCCATGGGCGGCGCGGTAACCTCAGAGACGGCGGGGATGTTCCCCGAGCGCATCACCCAGGCCATCAGCATCGACGGCTTCGTCCATCACCAGGGCAGCCCGAAGGACTGCAACGATCGCAATAAGGAAGCGATCCTGCAGATGCTGAAGGCCTCGGAGAAAAAGCCACCGGTGTACGAAAGCACCGACGCCATGGCCGAGCGGGTTACCCAGGCTACGGACCAAAGCCTGGCTGCGGCCTCCGAGCTCGTGGCGCGGGGTCACCACGCCGTGGAGGGCGGGGTTACCTGGCGCACCGATCCGCGGATCCGCTTTGCCACGCCCCTGCGCATCACGGAGCGCCAGCTCGATGAGCTCATGGCCCAGAGCACGGCGCCGGCCCTGCTCATCGCCGCCACCCAGGGCGATCGGTGGTATCGCGGCGGCCTCGAGCGCCGCCGGGAGCACCATCCGAACCTGACGGTGCTGGAGATGCCCGGGCCCCATCACCTGCACCTCGAGCCCACGCACGTGGATGCGGTGGCCAAGGCCATCCGCGGCGAGCAGGGCGTCCTTACTCCCTAGGGGGCTAAAGGGGGCTAAAGGGCGCTAAGGCGCTTCCGGTGCCGCCCCCGGCGGCCCAAAGAGCGTGGAGAAGGCGGCCGAGCTGTTTTCCCGGGGGAA
This sequence comes from Gammaproteobacteria bacterium, assembly GCA_030828335.1. Lineage (GTDB taxonomy): Bacteria > Pseudomonadota > Gammaproteobacteria > Pseudomonadales > Azotimanducaceae > Salivita. Next base: position 8,181 of record JAURCQ010000005.1, on the reverse strand, counting down.
GGCCTCCGCGGGTTGGGTGAGGCCGAGAAACGCGCAGAGGGGCCCCCACCCCGCTTCCACGTCGAAGCGCAGCAGCTGCACCGGCGGCACCGCCGCGCGCACCGCGCGCCGGTGGGCCTCGTAAACCGCCAGGGCCTGGGCCTTGTCGTGGAAGCGTCCTCCGAAGGTGCGCTCTAGGATCATGGCCCGGGTTAGCGCGCGGTGGCTTGGGCGAATCCCATCCCCGGGGCGCAGGGGCGTTTCCATGGTGGCCACAATGGTGCGCGCAGCGCTGGCGTACCACGCCTCGGGATCGCGCTCCGTCAGAATGATTTTGAGCCCGGGCCAGCGCCCGAGGGCCTCCCGCCAAAGAAAGAGGGCGGGCCAGTCCACCGCTGCGGGGTAGGCTTCGAGCAGCCCGAGGGCCGCCTCCGGCGCGCCGCCTAGGGCTTCGAGCCAGGGGCCATCGTGACTCGGCTGAGCCATCTCTTCCGCCATGTGATAGCAAGGCCCGTAGCCCAGCATTTCCAGGGCCCGCTTTAAGGTGTAGGTGCCCGTGCGGCCGAAGCCCACCCCGAGCACCTTAAGCCCCGCCATGGCGCCTAGGCCCCGAGGAGGGTGGGCGCCAGGCCCCGGAGGGCCTCAATAAAGGCCAGGGGCTGATCCAGGAAGAGGTGATGCTGAGCCTTCGCCAGCCCCACGGGAGGCGCAGAGAAGGGCCGAACGCTTTCCATGTAGCCCAGGGTGTTCTTGGAGAAGAGCTCGCTGTCCTCGCCGTAGATCAGCCCCAGGGGCAGGGTCAGGGCTCGGAGGTTGGCCTCCGCCCGGTCCCGGTCCACGCCCGTCATCACCTCGGGCATGTCCGTATCGAACTTAAAGGCGTAGCCACCGTCGATGGCCATGACCGAGTGCTTGGCAATGTAGGTCAGGAGAAATTCGTGCTCGCAGCTCTGGGGGGGCTGCAGGCGGAAGCGCTGCTGGGCCGTTTGCGCGTCGGGATAGAGCACGGGGCGCCCCCCCACCCGGGGACCGCTGTGATCCACGGCCTCCGCAGGATCGCGCACCCCCGCATCCACGAGCACCAGGCCCGCGAAGCGGTCGCTGTGCCGTGCAGCAGCCTCCAGGCCAATGCGCCCCCCAAAGCTGTGCCCCACGATGAGCGTGTTGTCCGGAAGGCCGGCGGCGTCGGCCACGGCCACGAGGGACTCGGCCCAGAGCTCCGCGGAATAGTCGTAGCGATCATCCGCATCCCCCATGCCGGCCAGGTCGAGGGCCGCCACCTCATACTGATCGGTGAGCTGGGGGGCGATGAAATCCCACCAGCGGCGGTGAGCGTTCATGCCATGAACCAGCAGGAGCCCCGGGGCGCCCGCGGGGCCCGCCCAGCGCGTATAGGTCACGTCAGCCTCATCAACCTCCACGGCATTGTCTTGCCGCGGCGCTTCCACCGCGTCCCAAAACCATTGCGGAATGGCCATGCTCCCTTCTCCCCCAGGTGATCCGAACCTCCCAACCCTAAGGGGCCGGGCACAAAAAAGGGAGGCCTAGGCCTCCCTTTTTTCGAACGCGAGGGGCCTTAGATGGCGCCGTAACGCTTCAGGTGGAAATCGGCATTGCCGAAGGTGGTGTCGATCATGGTGAGGCGCTTGAAATAGTGACCGATGTTGAGCTCTTCGGTCATGCCCATGCCGCCATGTAGCTGCACGGCCTGCTGGCCCACGAAGCGGCCCGACTTACCGACCTGCACCTTGAAGCCGGATACGGCTTTCTTGGCAACAGCGCCGTAGCCTTCGTCGAGGCGCATGGCCGCAAGGTACATCATGGACTTGGCCTGCTCGTATTCCATGAACATGTCGACCATGCGGTGCTGAAGCACCTGGAACTTGCCGATGGGCTGGCCAAACTGTACGCGCTGCTTGGAGTATTCCACCGTGTCCTTGTAGCAAACTTCCATGCCGCCCACCGCTTCCGCGCCCACGGCTAGGGTCGCTTCGTCGATGACCTGCTCGAGCACCGCGTGCCCGCCACCGACCGTGCCCAGCACGGCGTCGGCGCCGACCTTCACCCCTTCGAGGGTGACTTCGGAGGCGCGCAGGCCATCCACCGTCGGGTAGTCGCGGCGGGAGAGGCCCGCAGCGTCGCCGTCGACGAGGAACAGGGTGATGCCGTCCGCGTCCCGGGGACCGCCGCTGGTGCGGGCGGAAACCACGAAGAAGTCTGCGGAGGGACCGCCGAGCACCACGGCCTTGTGGCCGGAGAGCACGTAGCCGTCACCGTCAGCGGTGGCCGTGGTCGCGACGTCGGCCAGGTTGAAGCGGCTCTGGGGCTCGGCGAAGGCCAGGGCCCCCATCTTGCTGCCCTCGATGATGGCGCCGAGGTAGGCGCCCTTCTGCGCTTCGTTGCCCGCGTACTTCAGGGCGCCGCCGGCGAGGATCACGGTCGCCAGGTAGGGCTCGACCACGAGGCCCCGGCCCAGCTGTTCCATCACAATCATGAGCTCGAGGGCGCCGCCGCCGATGCCGCCGTCTTCCTCGGCGAAGGGCACGGCCAGCCAGCCCAGCTCCGCAAACTGCTTCCAGTTCTCGCGGGAGAAACCCTCTTCCCCCGCCATGACCTTGCGGCGCGTATCGAAGTCGTAGTCGTTCTGAATGAAGCGCTCAAGGCTGTCCTTCAGGAGGGTTTGCTCTTCCGAAAGGGAAAAATCCATGTCTATTCCTCTAGGGGTTGGTCTGAAGTCACTGGCGTGGGGCTTAGAGCCCCAGCACCGCCTTGGAAATGATGTTCTTCTGAATCTCGTTGGAGCCGCCAAAGATCGACGAGGCCCGGCCGTAGAGCATGCCCTTCATGGTCGGCATGACGTAGGGGTTTCCAATGGGCCCTTCGTTATCGATCAGGGTTTGCTCCGGATAAGGCATGCCGTAGTAACCAAAGGCTTCGATGGTCATCATGGCAATGGCCTGGCCGATCTCCGTACCGCGAATCTTCAGGATGGAGGACTCGGGGCCCGGGGCGCCGCCCTGAGCCACCTGGGCCAGCACGCGCAGTTCCGTGACGGAGAGGGCTTCGAGTTCGACCTCGAGCTCCGTGACCCGGGTGCGGAAGGCCGCATCGTCCCAGAGGGAGCCGCCGTCCATGCCCGTGTCCTGGGCGATGCGCTTTAGGCGCGCGAGCTGCACTTCGCTCCGGGCCACGCCAGCGATGCCCGTACGCTCGTGGGTGAGCAGGCCCTTGGCGTAGGTCCAGCCCTTGTTCTCTTCCCCGACCAGGTTCTCCACGGGAACGCGCACGTCCTTCAGTTCCACCTCGTTCACGGAGTGGATGCCGCCGAGGATGTACACGGGGTTCACGGTGATGCCCGGGGTCTTCATGTCGATCAGGACGAAGCTGATGCCTTCCTGCTTCTTGCCGCCGCTTTCCGTGCGCACCAGGCAGAACATCCAGTCCGCCACGTGGGCGCCGGAGGTCCAGAGCTTGGTGCCGTTGACCACGTACTCGTCCCCTTCCCGAACGGCGCGGGTGGCGAGGCCGGCAAGGTCCGAGCCCGCACCGGGCTCGGAATAGCCCTGGCACCAGATCATCCGCTCTTCGCGAATCTTTGGGAGAAACTCGTTCTTCTGCGCGTCCGTGCCCCAGGTGTAGAGCACGGGGGCCAGCATGCGCGCGCCGAAGGCGGAAAGCTGGGGGCATTCGGCCTTCGCCGTTTCCTTATCCCAGATGTACTTTTGCGTGGGGTTCCAGTCCGTGCCGCCCCACGCCTGGGGCCAGTTCGGAACAGCCCAGCCGCGCTCGTTCAGCGCATCGATCCAGCGCCGAACCTCCGGCGAATGGCCGCGGGACTCCTCAAAGCGGCTCGAGGTCGCGCGGGCGCGACGAACGTCTTCCGGCCAATAGGTGTCAATGAACTCACGAACTTCGGCCTGAAACGCCAGATCGGCATCCGTTAACGCTAAATCCATGGTGTCCTCTCGCTCTGTATTGCCGCCGGGCGGCAACCAATCCAAGGTGGGCGCATGCTGCCATGCACCCGCGGGGCGCGGGCTCTTGGAGACGCAGCTTACCCGCGGCGGCGCTCCCCGAGCCCCCTCCGCTGGCGCAGCCTTTCTCCCCCGTCGACGCGCAGCGCTCCGATGATAGGCGGGGCCCCAGGCCGGGGCAACCGCTCCCGTCCATGGAAAGGTGGCGCGGCCCAGGGCACACTACGCGCCTGGCGCCTAACGGACCTTGGAGGGGACCAATGGACTTTGAAACGATTCGCTACGAACTTGACGGGGGCGTGCTGACCCTCACCCTGAATCGGCCCGACCGGCTGAATGCGTTTAACAACACCATGATGCACGAGATGATCGCCGCCCTGGACGCGGCGGACGCCGACGACAACGTCCGCGCCATCATCGTGACCGGGGAAGGCCGGGGCTTCTGCGCCGGCGCCGACCTGGAGAAGGGCGGGGAAACCTTCGACTACGACGCCCAGGGCCGGAGCGAAGACAAAAGCGCCCTGCCCCCCCGGGACGGCGGCGGCCTCCTGACCCTGCGCATCTACGAATGCAACAAGCCCATCATTGCGGCCGTGAATGGCCCGGCCGTGGGCGTGGGCGCCACCATGCAGCTGCCCATGGATATCCGCCTCGCCTCGGAGAACGCCAAGTTTGGCTTTGTTTTCTCCCGCCGGGGCATCGTCCCCGAAGCCTGCTCGAGCTACTTCCTCCCGCGGGTCGTGGGCATTAGCCAGGCCCTGGAGTGGGCCTACTCTGGCCGCGTCTTCTCCGCTCAGGAAGCCCTCGCCGGCGGTCTCGTGAAGGAGGTGCTGGCACCGGAGGCGCTCCTGCCCCGGGCCCAGGAAATTGCCAAGGAAATCGCCGAGAACACCTCTGCCCTTTCCGTCACCCTCATTCGCCACATGATGTGGCGCATGCTCGGCGCCGATCACCCCATGGAAGCGCACAAGATCGATTCCCGGGGCGTTTATGGCACGGGTCGGGGCCCGGATGCGAAGGAAGGGGTCATGTCCTTCCTCGAGAAGCGTCCCCCGGCCTTCACCGGCAAGCCGAGCACGGACATGCCCGACTTCTTCCCCTGGTGGGACCAGCGGGACTTTGGCTAAGACCGCCTCGGTCGAAGGCTTGTAAACAGCGAAAGGAGATCGCCCATGAGCGACGCCGTTATAGCCCAGAAGGCGCCCTTCCCCGTGGAACTCACGGAGGGGCAAAAGGTGTTTTGGTGCAGCTGTGGGCGCAGCAGCAAGCAGCCCTTCTGCGATGGCTCCCACAAGGGCACGGACTTCACCCCCGTGGCCTTCGAGGCGCCGGCCGCGAAGACCTACTACCTTTGCGGGTGCAAGGCCTCGGCCAAGGCGCCCCTCTGCGACGGGGCCCATAACGCCCTCTAGCCCACCCTCTTCGCCGGGGCCCGCGCCCCGGCCAGACCTCGAGACCCATCGATGATTACTCGCTACCTGCAGCAGCTCACGGGGACCGACCTCACGGCCCCGGACCCCGCCCGACGCCTGGCCGCCCTGGCGAAGCTCGATCCGGAAAAGGATCGGGAAAAGCTCCTGGCCGTCATGACGGAGGACGAAGACGGCACCGTCCGAGAGAGCGCCCTTCGCCACTTAAAGGACGCCGCCCTGTGCGTCGAGCACCTGGCCACCCCCGGGGTGGGGGGCGCCGCCCGGGTGGTGCTCGGAGAGCTGCTGCTTGCGGGGACGGCGCTGGCGCCCCTCATGGAGGGGCTTCCGGAAGTCACGCTGCGCCAGCTCATCGATGCCTGCCGGGAGCCCGAGCACTTCGAACCGGTGCTCGCGGCCCTTAAGGAAGAAGACACCTTTGCCCACATCGCGTCGCGCCATCCGGCGCCGGCGGTGCGGGCCGCCGCCGCAGCGCGGGTGCATCACCACGGCGCGCTGCGAACCCTTGAGAAGCAGGTCCGCAGCAAGGACAAGGCCGTGGCGCAGCAGCTCCGCGCCCGCCTCGATCACTACCGCGGCGCTCGCAAGGCCCTCGAGGCCCTCGTGCTCGAGCTCGAAGCGCAAAGCCAGCGCCTCGCGGCTCACGCCCAGGGCACGGACGATGGGCACCTGCTGGAGCGCTACCAGAGCGCCGAGCGCCAGCGAAGTGAACATCGGGCGGCCCTCGCTGCCCTCGCCCAAACCCTTGAGCACTTCGGCGATAGCGCCGAGGCCGGCGCTGGGGCCCTCGCGGCCTATGATTACAGCCTCGCCCGCCTCGATGCGCGGCTCGCCGAGGAGAAGCGCGCCGCCGACGCCGCCGCGGCCCTCGAAGCCGCCGCCGCGAACAAGCGGGATGAGCTGAAGGCGCAGCTGGAAGGGGTCGAAGCCCTCCTCGCCGACGCGGATCTGCGCATCAGCCGGGGGGAAGGGGCCCCCGGTGCGGGGGCACCGCTCCTCGCCAGCCTCAAGACGGCGCTGGCCCTCGAGACCACGCGCTGGGAGGACGCTCTCGCGAGCGAGCCGTCCCTGCCCGATGCCGTGCTCACGCCCCTGAAAAATACCTTCGCGCACCTGGCCCAGGCCCTCGGCGACCGGGTGTCTGCCCTCGAGCGACTCCACGCCGCGGGCCCCCTGCCCGAGATGCCCGCCGAGCTTCCCGAGGTGCCCGAGCATCCCCCGAAGGATCCGGAGGCTGCGGCCCAGCTCTGGGCCAGCGCCGGCACCCTCGGGGAAGCCCTTCAAACCCTCGAGGCGTGGGTCACGGCCCTGGCCTGGCCCCGGGAAGGGGCCTTGCCCCCGGAGGCCCTTGCGGCCCGGCGCCAGCGCGATGCCCTGAGCCAAACGGCTCGGGCCCTCGACGCCCTGGCCCAGCGCGCCAAGGAGCGGGCGGAGAAGCGCGTTCAGCGCTTTGATCGGGCCCTGGCGAGTGAACAAACGAAAGCCGCCGGGGGCATGCTCGCAGAGTTGAAAACCCTGCACCCGGCCCTGCCCCCGGTGCACCAGGGTGGCATCGACCTTGAGGCCCTGGAGACCCGCTACCAGGCCCTCCGGGACCAGCTTTTTGAGGCGAGCCTAGAGGCCCGGGAAGGGCTCATCGCCCAGCTCGAAGCCCTGACGGCGACCGCCGTTGAAGGTGAGACCGCTGAGGCTCAGGAAGCCGCGGGCAAGCAGCGCGCCGAGGATGTGAAGGCCCTGCGTAGTGCCTGGAACGGTCTCGGCCCCGCCCGGGGGGAAGCGGGCAAGGCGCTGCAAAAACGCTTCGATGCCGCAGCGGAAGCGGCCTTCGAGCCGGCGCGGGCAGCCTTTGAAGCACAGAATCAACTGCGGGCCGCCAACACCGCCGCGCGGGAAGCGCTACTGAAGACTCTCGAGGAAACCCTCGATGCGGTGAACTGGGAGGCGCCCGACTGGAAAGCCCTCGATCGTCTCTATCGCCATAGCAATGCCCAGTGGCGGGAGCACGAGCCCGTGGATAACGGCGGGCGGCGCCTCGCGGGCCCCTTCTTCTCTCGCATGCGGGGCCTGAAGACCCAGCTCGAGGCCCGCTGGCAGGCGAACGTGGAGGCCAAGCGCGCGCTCGTTGCGGAGGCCGAGGCCCTCGTCGCCGAGGGCGGCCGGGAAGCGGCGGAGCAGTGCAAGGCGCTTCAGCGGCGCTGGGCGGAAATCGACATTACGCCGCGGAAGATCGACCGGGCCCTCTGGACCACCTTCCGCGGTCACTGCGATGCCATCTTTGGCCAGCTGCAGAAAGCGCGCAGCGAAGCCAAGGAGGCCGCGGACGCGGAAACCCAGGCCCTCCGGGAACTCACCGAGCAGGTGAGGGAGGGCACGGCCCAGGCCCAGGACGAGGCGGCCCTAAACGCCCTTCCCGTGGGCGCCCTGCGCCAGGCGCTCCGGGCCCTGCCCCGACGTGGTCCTCGGCAGCTGGATGCCGTGCGCAAGGCCGCGGAGCAGGCCCTGGATGGTATCAAGCACGCGAAGCGGCGCCTGAATCAGCAGGCGGCGACGGCGGAGCTCGCGGACGCCGAGGCGACGCAGCAAAACCTCGCTAAGAAGATCAACAAGAAGGTGATCGCGATGTTCGACAAAGCCGAGTCCGAGTTCAAGGCGCTGCAGGAGAAGCGCCGGATCGTGCTGAACGACCGCGCGAAGATCGAAGCGGTCATCTCCGAGCTGGACGAGAAGAAGAAGGAGGCGTTGAAAGTCACGTGGACCAAGGTGAACGCCGACTTTGGCTCCATCTTCTCGACGTTGCT
>JAURCQ010000059.1 GCA_030828335.1 Gammaproteobacteria bacterium | reverse complement strand
TCTCGCATTTTCGCGACTTCGGCGCGGACATTATCGAACTCCCCGGAGGATGTCTCGATAACGCCAAGCCCTCCCGCGTTACTCACGGCGGCAGCCAGCTGCGCGCGGGCAATCCAGCCCATGGGGGCCTGCACCACAGGAATGGTGATCCCGAGCCTTTCCGTAAAGCGATTGATAATGGCCATAGCCCCTCTCCCAAATGACGGCGCTGTTGCGCAGGAGGGGCTACTGTACTGAGGAAGGAGGCGGCAGCCCAACCCAGCCACACTCCGGCACTCGCGAATACTGCTACCGTTGCTCCCTTCCGGGCCTGGCGGGGTTCACAGCGTCACAATGCGGAGGGACCGGGCGGACTGCCATAAAACACGGAGCGAGAGGATACACGTCTTCCCCCTCGCCCGCAGCCGGGAACGCTTAGCTATCCCGGAAATTGCGCTCCAGGCGCTCCTGCCGCGCCTTGGCTTCAGCGCAGAGGGTGGCCGTGGGGCGAAGCAGGAGCCGCTCGATGCCGATGGGCTCCCCGGTCTCCTCGCACCAGCCGTATTCCCCCTCTTCGATGCGTTTGAGCGCTTCGTCGATTTTGGGTAGGAGCTTGGACTCACGGTCGGCGATGCGCAGGCGGAGGCGGTTTTCTTCCTCCGTCAGGGCACGATCCAGCTCGTCGGTCTCCCGGTTGGCATCGGCCAGGCGCTGCCGCGCTTCGTCAATATGGGAGATCGTCTCGCGCTTGAGTTCCAAAAGATGGCTTTTGAAGAACTCGAGCTGCGCCTCGTTCATGTAGTCTTTTTTTGGTGCGCGTCGAATCTGTTTTTCCGTCAGCATCGTGATCTGTCTCTGCCCTATCTGAAGACCGTGACCCCGTGAATGACCGGGCTGCGCTGGCGCGTGCAACTACGGCATCGCCTGAAAATTCATAAGCTTAGCGTCGGATAAGGGTAATCCCTGGCCAAGCAAGGCGCGGAGTTTATAGCAGCCTTAGGGCGGTGACCACGCTTTTCTTGTGACAAGAGCGTTTGCCTCTGAGCGAGGGCTGCGCTAACCTCGCGCGCCTTCGGAGAGGTGTCCGAGTGGTTTAAGGAGCACGCCTGGAAAGCGTGTATAGGTTAATAGCCTATCGCGGGTTCGAATCCCGCTCTCTCCGCCAACTTCAAAGCGTCTTTTTCGGCGGTGCACAAACCGCCGCCTCGATCGCTAAAGCTTCATAGCGCAGCAGGGTCTTCCAGCTCCAGGACACGCGAAGCATGCCGTCTGGCTCGCCTAGCGATTGCTCTGTCGTTTCCACCACGGCTTCTCCGGGATCGGTGGGGTCGCCTTCAGCGCCGCCCTTTTCTTCTTTCCCCTGCGCCTTCTTGAGGGACTTTAGCCAGCGCTGGGCCGTATCCCAGGTGTCGCCGCTGACTTGATCCTTTTGGACGTCAACAACAATCGCTGGCGCGTAGCCGGCGGCAGGATCTTTGGGATCGACGGGCACGGCGGCAATGGCCAGGGACAGGAAAGCCGTTTCAAGCTGCTCCGGCGCCAGCAGCGCGCTATCGCAGCGCAGGGTCTCCCCTCGAGCAAGGGCACCCTCGGCCCGGGCCTTAAGCGCCGCCAAAGCGTCGTCGGCATCCCTTACGCTGGCGTCTCGCTCCCCACCCACGAGGAAGCCGTAGATCACGGCCACCGTGACCACCACCACCATAATGGCCGTGACCCATTCCGACACCAGCAAGCCGAAGTATCGCTTCATCGTTATCCTCTCCAACCGCCCGCCCGAGGCGCGGGAACGGCTAGGAAAGGAGCAAGGCCCGTGCCAGGCCTGCGGCGTCGCGAAAGCAGGGGAATCCCTTGCGTTTCCCTTGGAACCCCCGCGCGCACGCGCCCATTGATGGGGCAAGGCGCCTGAGCACATGCCTCATTCGGTGGCGCCCCGCGCCTAGGCCGCCCGGTCAGGAAGGTCGGCCGCGGCCCCCGTGGAAATTCGAGCGCGCGGGAAACCCGAGAAAAATCGGGAAATCTCCATGCCTAGGACCCACCCCCGCACCCAAGCGCGCCCCCCCCACGCACTGGTCTGCTTTTTGCAGTCTGCTCTACGGCAGTGATGTTTAACGCGCACGGGCAAGTGACGGAGGTCAGTTCCATGAGTGATCAGGCCCTTAGCAGCGCCGATCTCGGCGGCACTACGCAACCGGACCCGAGGGTCAAAAGCCTTCGCGACGTCTTCTGGATGGTGCTCCAGCCCGTCCTCGTCCTAGGCTCCGCTTTTCTCGTGGCCACCATGGTCACCGGGGAGTGGATGAACCATAAGCTCTACGCCCTGGTCATGGTCATGCTTCCCGTGCCTCTCCTCATTGTGGCAGAGCGGGTTTGGGGCAAGCGCAAGGACTGGCAACTCGAACCGAAGGAGCTCGCGGAGGACGGTTTTTGGCTCGCCTTTGGCGCTTTCCTCTGGGGCCCGCTCATCAGCGATTTCTACCGCACGCCCATTTCTGAAGGCTTTCGCGCAATCCGCGACCGCGCCCTCCTCGACATCACCATCGCCCCGGAAAGCGTGGTGGGGCTCGTGGCCGCCGCGGTGCTGCTCCGGGTGTGCTCGAGCTTCATCTACTACTGGCTGCACCGAGTGCAGCATGAGTCCCTCTTCTTCTGGCGCATGCACGCCACCCATCACCACATCACGAAAATGAGCTGCATGCGCGGCGCCCGCACCCATCCCCTCGAGTATTTGGCCCTGGCCCTCAGCACGCCGGTGATTCTGGCCCTCGTCGGCGCCAGCGATTCCGTGCTCGCCGTTTCCGCGGCCTTTGGGGTATGGAACGGCAAGCTGAATCATTCCAACCTGCCCCTCAAATCCCTACCCGTGTACGACTGGGTCTTCGCCACCGCGCCCCAGCACCACGTGCACCACGCCGTGGATCGCAAGCACAGCGATACCAATTACGGCTGCCAGATCATCCTCTGGGATCGGGTCTTCGGCACCTACTGCGGGGACGAAGAGGTGGGGCAAATCGGCGCCGGCAAGGCGGTTCCGCTCTCCATCAAGGAGCAGCTCATGCTGGCCTTCTATCCCAACAAGCGGCTGATCGATCTCTAGGGAGGCAGCATGAGCCCCTTCATTCTTGTGCCCTTTGCCATTGGCACGACAGCCTTCTTTGCCGGGCTGGCGGTGACCCTAAGCCAACCTCGGGGCGCCCTCGCGGGCGCCGAAGAGGCCCCCAGCTTTAAGAAATGGGACAGCCTCCTAAGCTGGCTCATGTGGGGGGGCTGGGGCGTGGCCATGGTGATGCGTTTTCTCGATCGCAACGGCCTTCTGTCGAGCCTTACGGGTTAGCCTTAACCCTTCCGCCCCGGGTTCTTGCCCGGTAGGGTGCACCCTGCCTAATCACCCCAGGGAGCGCCCATGCGCCGGGACCACCGCCCTGCCAGCCTGAAGCGCGCCTACGCGGCGCTGGAGCGCCTCTACGTGCGCTGGCGCCTGGCCCCGCAGCTCGACGCCCTAGGGCCAGGCTTCCACTTCATGAAGCCCTGGTTTGTGCGCGTGAATGGCCCCGGCATCACCGTGGGCGCTCAGGTTCACTGGGTCGCCGCCGCCGATCGCCACATCACCCTCTCCAGCTGGGTCCACCCCAAGGGTCAGGGGCGCATCACCATCGGGGCCTACTGCCTGCTTTGCCCCGGGGTCCGCATCGATTCCGCCGTGGAGGTGACCCTGGGTGAAAGCTGCATGGTGGCCGCCGGCGCCTACCTCACGGACGCGGACTGGCACGATCTCTATGACCGCACGGAGGTGGTGGGGGCCAGCGCGCCGATCGTTCTCGAAGAAAACGTCTGGATTGGCGATGGCGCAACGGTATGCAAGGGCGTGCGCGTCGGTGCCCACGCCATCGTCGCCGCGGGAGCTGTGGTGACCAAGGACGTCCCCCCCTTCGCCGTGGTGGCGGGCAATCCGGCCACGGTGGTGAAAACCCTTGATCCCCATCGCCCCCGGCGCACCCGCGCCGAGCTTTTTGCCGATCCCGAGGGCCTGGAGGCCTGGCTTCGGGAGCTCGATAACGCCTTCCTAAGGGGCAATACGGTGCTGGGCTGGCTTCGGGCCCGGCTCTGGCCCCGGCGAGGTGATTAGGAAAGACGGCCGCGGGAAAGTTCGCTAGGCTCCCCGAAGGGGGGAGACCATGACCATAGAACCATCCGCCGGCGCCTCGCGCCGACGCCTGCTGGCGAGCTACGCCGCCATCGCCATGCCCATGGCCGCCATGGGTATGCCCATCGCCGTCTACCTACCGCGCTTCTACGCCGAGGTGGTGGGCCTGTCGCTGGCCACCGTTGGCATGATCTTCACCGCCGCCCGGCTCTTCGATGTGGTCACGGATCCCCTCATGGGCGTCGCCATCGACCGCTTTGACAGCCGCTGGGGGCGGCGAAAGCACTGGGCCGCCCTGTCCATTCCCCTCCTCTGCCTCGCGGTCTGGAAGGTGTTTCTGCCGGACGTCGAAGCCGCGCCGGGCGCGCTTTACCTCACCTTCTGGCTCCTTGTGCTCTACGCCGCCTACACCATGCTCACCATCGCCCACCTGTCCTGGGGGGCGGAGCTGGCCACGGGCTACGACGCCCGCTCCGAGCTCTACGGCTGGCGGGAAATCTTCACCATTGCGGGGATGACGCTCGTGCTAGCCCTGCCGGCGGCGCTCGAACTGGCCGGGGAGGACAGCCAGGAAAGCAAGGTCGCGAGCATGGGGCTCTTCTGCCTGGTGCTCTTTCCGATCCTCGTGGTGCCCCTGCTGCGCTACGTTCCCGACTCCCGGGAGAAGAGCCAATCGTCCCTGCCCCTGAAGGCCGCGCTGAAGCTATTAGTGGGGAATCCTCTGCTTTGGCGGCTCCTGGCCGCCGATCTCCTGGCGGGACTGGGCACGGCCGTGTCCGGGGCGCTCTATATCTTCGTGGCCATCGCCTACTTCCGGTTGCCGAGTCACGCAAGCTTGGCCCTGCTTTTCTACTTCCTCGCGGGCTTCCTCTGCATGCCCCTCTGGCTGCGCCTCGCCTATCGCTACGGGAAGGATCGTACCCTGAAGGGCGCGCTGGTTTACGCGGCAGCGGTGAATCTCATCCTCATGGCCACGGCCACGCCGGAAAGCGTGCTTGGGCTCTGGGGTTTCACCATCGCCTTTGGGCTGGCCTTTGGCGCCGCCCCCACGCTCCTGCGTTCCATGATGGCGGATCTCACGGACGAGGATGAGCTGAAAAGTGGGCAGAAGCGGGCCGGGCTCTACTTCGCCCTGCTCACCACCACAAACAAGCTGGGGGCGGCGCTGGGCGTGGGCCTCAGCTTCACCATCCTCGATTGGGCCTTCGGCTTTGTGCCCGGCACGCAGAACGACGCCGCGGCCCTCGACGGGCTCATGCTGACCTACGCCTTAGGAACGGCCGGCGGATTACTGCTGGCCGCCCTCCCCCTCCTGACCTATCCCATGACCCGGGAGAAGCACGGAGAAATCGTGGCGGCCCTGCGAGCCCGGGAGCAGGCTACTGGCGCGCCAGGCGCAGGGGGCTGAAGGGCGTTGGGGCCGAGGCTCGGCAGGGGGTGATATCGATGCCCCCACGGCGGCAGTAGGCCGCGCGCACGGCGGCGTAGGTGCAGCCTGCCAGCGCTTCCAGGGCTGCGTAGAGCCGCTCCACCGTTGCCTCATGAAATCCGTTGTGCTCGCGCTGGGCAAGCACTAGGGCGAGCACCCCCGCGGGATCGAGCTCCGGCCCCTCAAAGAGCAGCTCCACCGAACCCCAATCGGGCTGGCCGGTCACGGGGCAGAGGCTCCTAAGCAGATGGCTGTGGAAGCGCTGACGCACCGACCCAGTGCCCTGACCATTCGCCGCCAGCAGCTTCGCCCCAGGCCTCATGGGTGCCGTATCGACGCAGACGCCGACGAAGCGATCAAAGCCCCGGGCTTCAAAGGCCTCAAGGGATTCAAGGGTCACCCCCACGGGGGCGCCCGCCGCCGCGGACAAATCGGCTGCCAGCACCGCTTCCAGCGCCGCCCAGCTTTCATAGGCCACGTTATACAGGCCACCAAGATAGAGCTTCAGGGATTTCGACTCGACGATGCAGGGACTGGCTGCGGGCACGGAAAAGCGCCCCACGGCCACCTGGGGGCGCCCTTCCCCATCGAGCCAGGACAGCTCGAAGGCCGTCCACCAATCCACCCCGTGAAAACCCCGGGCCGGCGCGGCCGCAAGCGTGCTGCGACTGTCCGCGCGAGCGATGGGATAGAGGCGAGAGGGATCGTAGCCCCCGGCGTAGTCCTGCTCGCGCCCAAGGGGGCTTGCCGTGACGTCTCCGGCGATGGGCCCGGCCATGCTAGGCCCGGATGCCCGTTCCACGATTGAGCAGCACCAGGGAGATGGTCCAGAACAGCACCACGAAACCCCCAATAGCCGCGACGGACAGGTAAACAGGCACATCCCCGCTGACCCCAAAGATGCCGTAGCGGAAGCTCGAAACCATGTACACGATGGGATTGAAGTAGGAGACGGTGCGCCAGAAGTCCGGCAGCAGATCGAGGCTGTAGAACACGCCCCCAAGGTAGGTCAGGGGCGTGAGCACAAAGGCAGGAATGATGGAGATATCGTCGAACTTATCGGCGAATACCGCGTTGATGAAGCCGCCCAGGGAAAAAAGCACGGCGGTCATGAGAATCATGCCCACGGTGAGGGCAAAGCTGTGGATCGTAAAGTCCACGAAGAAGCCCGCCATGATGGTGACGATGGCGCCCACGCACAGGCCCCGGGCGACGCCCCCGGCCACAAACCCCGCCAGGATCACCCCGTTCGGGATAGGCGCTACGAGCATGGTCTCGATGCTGCGCTGAAACTTCGTCGAGTAAAAGGACGACGCCACGTTCGAATAGGCATTCGTGATCACGCTCATCATGATCAGCCCGGGCACGATGAAGGCCATGTAATCCAGGCCGCCCATCTGCCCCACCCGGCTGCCGATGAAGGTTCCGAAGATCAAAAAGTAGAGGACCATGCTGATCGCCGGCGGCACCAGGGTCTGGGGCCAGATACGCAGGAAGCGACGGATTTCCTTGATCACGATGGTGCGAAAGGCAACCCAGTCAGCGCTCAGGGTGGATTTGGCTTCCGCCGGGGAAAGATGGGGGGTGGACTCAGCCATGAATGAGGGTCTCCGCGCTGCCTTCGCTCGCCGTGAGGCTCACGAACAGCTGCTCTAGGCGATTGCTCTTGTTGCGCAGGCTCGTCACCTTCAGCCCAGCGCTATCGAGGGCGGCAAAGGCCGCATTCAAATGTTGGCCGCGGGTCAGATCCAGCTCGAGGCATTGGGCATCCACCTTCCGGAAGGCAAAGCCCGGCACCTCCGGCGCGGCCGCCACGGGCTCGGCCAGATCCACCACGAAGGTCTCCGTGGTGAGCTGCCCCAGGAGCGCCCGCATGGAGGTGTTCTCCACAATTTCCCCGTGGTCAATGATCGCGATGTTGCGACACAGGGACTCGGCCTCCTCCAAATAATGGGTGGTGAGGATGATGGTGGTACCCGCCTTGTTCATCTCCTCCAAAAACGCCCACATGGACCGGCGGATTTCGATATCCACGCCTGCCGTGGGCTCGTCGAGGATAAGCAGCCGGGGTTCGTGCACCAGGGCCCGGGCAATCATAAGGCGCCGCTTCATACCTCCGGAGAGGTGCCGCGCCTGGGCATTGCGCTTGTCCCAGAGCCCCAGGCGCTTTAGGTACTTCTCCGTATTCACCGCCCCTTCCCGGATAGAGAGACCATAAAAACCCGCCTGCACTTCAACGATATCCCCCACCTTTTCAAAGATGGAGAAATTGAATTCCTGGGGCACCACGCCGATGAGGCGCTTCGCCGCGGCAAAGTCCTTATCGACGTCGATGCCAAAGATCTTCACGGCCCCTTCGGTCTTACGCACGAGGGAGCAAATGATGCCGATGGTGGTGGACTTGCCTGCGCCGTTGGGCCCGAGCAGGGCGAAGAAATCGCCCTCTTTTACCTCAAGATCGATGCCCCTTAGCGCGGTAAATCCGTCGGCATAGACTTTCTTTAGGCCAGCAATGGACAATGCGGCGGTGGTCATAACGCGTCCTGTAGAAGGGAATAAAGCAGCGGCGCCGTACTCTAGCAGAGGGGGGGTAAAATGCGAACGGACGAAAGCCCAGCGGCCCCGCGCGCGCTGGCCCCAAATCTTCAGCGCCTGCGGCAACTTAGCGCTCTCCTCGGCGCGGCCAAGGCGCAAAGCGAAAGCGACGAGCTCGACCCGCTCCTGGCCAGCCTCGAGCGCCTGCTGGAGGCCGTCAGCACCCAGGAGCCGGACTATGAACCCCTGGGGCAGGACGTCCTGCTCCGCCTTCACCGCCGCTTCCCTTCCCTATGGGAAGGGGTCGACCGGCACCTGCTGTGGTTTTTCGGCGGGGAGCTTTTGCACTTCCTCAGCGATGAGGAGCTCGACGCCTTTCAACAGCAGGAAGATTAGGAGCTCCGCCATGGCCCCGAGCCGGTTTTTCAGCGCCCTCGCGCTTCTCGCCCTCACCCTCAGCGCGGGCGCCGAGGATGGCCCCCGGGGGCGCGCCCGGGACTTCGGCGTCGTGCCCGGGGTCTTCACCCCCGGCCCCTTAAACGCCCTCACGGATGTGGCGGGCGTCAAGGTGGGGCACAAAACCCTCATCGAGGGGGACCGGATCCGCACCGGCGTCACCGCCATTATCCCGGGCTCCGGTAACCTCTACACCCATCCCATGCCCGCCTGGATTCACGTGGGGAACGGCTACGGCAAGCTCATCGGGGAAACGCAGGTGCGGGAGTTCGGGGAGCTGGAAACGCCCATCGTCCTCACCTGCACCCTTTGCGTCTGGAGCGCCGCCCGGGGTCTTGTGGACTGGCTCTACGACCAGCCGGGCATGGGGGAGCACACCATCAACCCCATCGTGGGGGAAACGAACGACGGCCGGGTGAACGACATGTGGTCCGACCCGGTGCAGCCCGCCCACGTGCGGGAAGCCCTGGAGGCCGCCAAGGGGGGGCCCATTGCCGAAGGTAGCGTAGGCGCAGGCACGGGCACCCAGGCCTTTGGATGGAAGGGGGGCATCGGTACGAGCTCCCGGGTCCTGCCGGAAAGCCTCGGCGGCTGGACCCTCGGCGTGCTCGTGCAAACGAACTACGGCGGTTTTTTGACCATGAACGGCGCCCCCGTGGGCCGAGCGCTTGCGCAGTTTCCCTACCAAGAGGCCCTGGCGAAGGCGCCCCCCGCGGAGGACCGGGAAGACGGCTCCATCATGATCGTGCTGGCCACGGACGCCCCCCTTTCTGCCCTTGGCCTAGAGCGCATCGCCAAGCGGGTCATGATGGGCCTCGGCCGTACCGGCTCCTACGCCCACAACGGCTCCGGGGACTACATCATTGCCTTTTCTGCGGCGCCGGAGCTGCGAAAGCCTCGGGAAAGCCGCACCCCTGAAGGCGGCGGCGTGTTGGTCAATGCGGCCCTCTCCCCCCTCTTTGCCGCGGCGGCGGAGGCCACGGAGGAAGCGGTTTACAACGCCCTCTTCATGGCCACCACGGTGCGCTCGGCCCGGGGCGAGCTCAAAGCCATTTCCATTCCCGCCGTGCTTGAGGTGCTTAAGGCGCACAATGCCCTGGGCTGGGATCAGCGCTACGCCCCCGGCGCCCCCTAAATGGATCGCCTGCCCCCAGCCCTTCGGGCGCCCTTCACCATCGATCTTCGGGCCCTGGGGCTGCTGCGCATGGCCGTGGGGCTTCTTATCCTGGCGGACCTCGCGCTGCGCAGTAGCGACTGGCTGACCTTCCTCGGGGCTGAGGGGCTCTATGGGGCGGAGCTTTCCCGAGGCCTGGCCGAGCCCTGGCGCCACTCCCTCTACTGGCTCTTCGACGATCCCCGGTGGACCGTGGGCCTCGGGATCCTGGCGGCCCTGGCGGCCCTTACCTTGACCCTGGGCATCCGTCCCTGGCTCTCGACCCTCGTCAGCTTTCTTCTGCTGGCCTCGCTGCACAATCGCAATCCCCTGGTGCTCCAGGGGGGCGACAACCTGCTGCTCCTGCTCCTGTTTTGGGGCCTTTTTCTGCCCTGGGGCGCGCGCCTCTCCCTGGCGGCGGCGGTGCAGCGGCCTGGCCCCAAGGAAGCCCCCGGGGACCTCAGCGCAAGGCACCTCAGCATCGCTTCGAAGGCCCTGATTGTTCAGGTGCTGGCCGTGTACTTTTTCTCCGCGTTTTTGAAAAACGGCGATGCCTGGCGAGTTGACGGCACAGCGATCTACTACGCCCTCTCCCACAATCAGTTTGCGGCCTACCTCGCGCCCTTCTGGGCCGACTGGCACGGCCTGACCGTTCCCCTTAGCCGCTACGTCTGGTGGCTCGAACTGCTGGCTCCCGTACTGGCCCTCTGGCCCACGCAAAACCCCTGGCCCCGCACCCTGGCGGCCCTCGGGCTGATTACCCTCGAGCTCGGATTCATCCTCCATCTGAAGATCGGGCTCTTCCCCTTCATCAGCATCGCTTCCCTGCTGGTGCTGCTGCCCCCGGCCTTCTGGGATGGCGCGGCGCGCCTCACCGCACGCCCTGCCCTGCCCCTGGCGATTTATTTCGATCGGGACTGCGGCTTCTGCGAGAAGACCTGCCTGCTCCTCTGGCGCATCCTGGGCTTGAACCTGCGCCACCTGGGCCCGGCGCAAGACGACCCGGAACTGGGCCCCCTGCTTGAACGGGAAGTGAGCTGGATCGTGGTCACGGAGGACGGCACCCGGCACCTGCGCTGGGGGGCCCTGGCCACGGTGTTTGCCTCGGGCCAGCGCCTACGCTGGCTGGCGCCGGTGCTCCGCGCCACCACCCGCCCCGGGGACCGGATCTACCACTTCATCGGCGAGCAGCGCCGCGCCTTCGGCCGAACCACGGCGCTGTTCCTCCCCTGGCACCGAGCGCCCTCCCCCGCAGCGCCTCCGGGCCTCGCTGCCCTCGCCTTCCTCGCCGTGGTGGGCTGGAACG
>JAURCQ010000058.1 GCA_030828335.1 Gammaproteobacteria bacterium | reverse complement strand
TTGTGATTCCTATCCTCTGCCATAGCGCCCCCCTTCTCCCTGTCGTCCCAACACTCTAGCCCTAATCGCAGCGACCGTCTTTTTTTGCGCCCCTTGCGACGGCCCAGGCGCTTGTTACGCGTAAACAGAATTGAACCGCTAGGCGAAGTCGCTTGGGAAATCCATTTGCAAATGATAATCTTTCCTATCTAAGACAAGGATGAGCCCCCGTTGAAACGACCCCTGCGTACGGCGCTTTTTTGGCTTCACCTGACCGGCGGGGTGATCGCCGGTCTCGCCATCCTTTCCCTGGCGGTGAGCGGCGCGCTCCTGGGCTTTGAACGGCAGCTCCTCGCCTCGGCATCGGCCCTTCCCGCCTCCGCCAACAAGCGCCCGCCCCTTGAGCACGGGCTTTCCGCGCTGGTGAGCGCCCATGGCCCGGCGGAAACGCTCCGCCTGACGCTGACGCGGGATAGCGCTCAGCCTGCCACGGTGCAGGAGGGGCGTGGCCCCGTCACCTTCGTGGATGCGCGTACGGGCAGCGCCATTGAGGATCCCGCACCAACGATGCGGGCAGCCCTGGCAACCCTCCGCGCCTATCATCGCTGGCTCACCCTGGCCGGGGTGGAGCGGGACCAGGCCCGGGCAGTTCTCGGCGCAGCCAATCTCGTGTTCCTCGGTCTTATCCTCAGCGGCGCCGTACTCTGGTGGCCCCGTATTCTGCGCTGGCCCTGGCTACGCCAGCAGCTCACCTGGCGGCCCGCGCCCCCCACGGCGAAGGCTCGGGACCTCCGCCTTCATCAGATGATCGGCGCCTGGGCCTTTCTCCCCCTGCTGATCATTTGCGCTTCGGGAACGGTATTTTACTACCGCTGGGCTAATGACGCGGTTTACGCCTTAGCCGGAGAAGCGCCGCCCGTCCGAGCCCCTGCCCCCGCCCGTTCCGATAGCGCGCTCACACCGGAGGCCGTCGCGGAACGTTTTTCTGCCCTGCCCCTGGAAGCCCTCATCGCATCGGCGGTACCGGGCTGGCGCCAACTCACCGTAACCCTAGGGGGCGAGGCAAACGAACCCCTCCGCTTCTCCGTGGACGAAAGCGGCGGGGGCCAGCCCCAGGCCGTGACAACGGTAACGGTTTATGAAGATGGCGGGCTGGAAACGGCGGCCTTCGATACGCTGAGCGCAGGGCAGCGCGCACGACGCCTGCTGCGTTTTCTTCATACCGGGGAAGCGCTAGGGATCAGCGGGCAAATCATCGCCACCGTGGCCTCGATCGGCGCGGCCCTCATGGTGTGGTCGGGGCTTGCGCTCAGCACGCGACGG
This sequence comes from Gammaproteobacteria bacterium, assembly GCA_030828335.1. GTDB lineage: Bacteria > Pseudomonadota > Gammaproteobacteria > Pseudomonadales > Azotimanducaceae > Salivita. The sequence continues at coordinate 9,789 of JAURCQ010000058.1, read as the reverse complement.
CTCATCCTTACGCCCTGGCGACGGCGCCGGCAGGGCGTAAGGCGGGGGAGGTAGGAAGAATCAGACGATGGTTTGCGTACCGAGGCGTGCCACGGCGGCGGCGTACTCACGACGCAGCCGCGCCACCACCTCCGCCGCAGGCACCACCGCCTTGACCGAGCCGATGCCCTGACCGCAGCCCCAGATATCCCGCCAGGCCTTGGATTTGCTACTGCCACCGGAGCCGAAGCTCATGGCCGAGGGATCGCTTTCTGGCAGGTTGTCCGGATCGAGGCCCGAGGCAATGATGGAGGGCTTCAGGTAGTTGCCGTGGACCCCGGTAAACAGGTTGGTGTACACAATATCGCTGGACGCGTAATCCACCAGCATCTGCTTGTAGGCCGGGTCCGCGTCCGCTTCTTCCGTCGCAATGAACGCAGACCCGATGTAGGCAAGATCTGCCCCCATGGCCTGGGCGGAGAGCACCGCATCCCCCGTGGCGATGGACCCGGAGAGCAGCAAGGGCCCATCAAACCACTCGCGAATTTCGGAGATCAGCGCGAAGGGCGAGGTGGACCCGGCGTGACCGCCAGCGCCAGCGGCCACGGCGATCAGACCATCCGCGCCTTTCTCAATGGCCTTTTTGGCAAAGCGGTTGTTGATGATGTCGTGGAGCACGATCCCACCATAGCTGTGAATAGCCTCATTCACCTCGGAATTCGCCCCAAGGGAGGTAATGATGAGGGGCACTTCGTGCTTCACGCAGAGGGCCAGGTCCTCCATGAGGCGATCGTTCGACTTGTGGACGATAAGGTTCACCGCGAAGGGCGCCGAGGGCTGCTCCGGGTGCGCAGCGTCATGCTCCGCCAGCGCGGCCTTAATCTCCGTCAGCCACTGATCGAACCTTTCCAAGGGGCGCGCGTTAAGCGAAGGAAAGGACCCCACAATGCCGGCCTTGCACTGGGCAATGATCAGCTTAGGGTTCGAGATAATGAACAGGGGGGATGCCACGGCGGGCAGGGACAGGCGCCCTTGGAGAACGGGGGGTAAGCTCATGAAAAAACACTCCCTAGCGGTAAAGGGTTAGGAACCATCCCCTTCGTCCTGAAGACGAACGGGACCGAAATCATCGGGGTAGCGGCCTTGCCGCCCCGCATAGAAGGCCCGCACCTGATCCATAAAGGCCGAGGGCGACGCCGAGGCATCCAGCAGCGGCCCAAAGGTGCCTGCTTTCGTGGTGTAGTCAAGGGCCGTGAGCTGGACCGGCACCTCGGCCTCCCGGGCAATCCAGTAAAAACCGGACTTCCAGTAGGCGGTCCGGCTTCGCGTACCCTCCGGGGGAATCACCAAATAAAGCCGATCAAGGGCGCCAAAAATCGCCGCAGTGGCGCTGACGCGCTGCTCCGGGCGGTGGCGTATCACGGGGACGCCGCCGAGGGCGCGAAGGACCCAACCAAGGGGTGGCCAGAAAAGGCTGTGCTTGGCCAGCCAGGAAATTTTTAACCCCTTGGACCAGGCCATAAGCAGCAAATACAAAAGATCCCAGTTGGAGGTGTGGGGCGCTGCGACCACCACGCAACGGGGCACCGGGGGCACCTCCCCCTCCACGGTCCACCCCAGACGCCGCAGGAGAAACCCTGCCAACGATTTCAGCATACCCCTGCCCCCTCCCAGCGCCCGCCGGCCCTGAGCATAGAGAAGTCCGCGCCGTTCTGGCAGGCTCTTTCCCGGATTTTTTCGGAGAGCCCCCATGCCTTTACGTTCGAACGCCTTATTTTTGCTCGTGGCTGTGGCCGCGCCGAGCTTTGCCGCCATCGATTTCAATCGCGACGCCTACGCCTGGCGGGAGAGCGCGCTGTGCTACGCCGTCACCGGCGAGGCCTACTGGTGGACTCGAGGGCGGACCCTTCGTAACCACCTGGAGGAACTCGACCGGGAAACGGCTGGAAAGGCGACCCCGGCCGCCGAAGCGGCGGTGCAAGGAGAACTCGACGGGCTCAGCACCCGGGATTACAGCGAACTCAAGGGTCAGTGCGCCGCCCGCCGGGCCGTGCTGGGGGACAGCGCGCACTGAGGGTTGGGGGCGCCCGGCCAGGGGCGCCCGGCTAGGGGCGCCCGGCTAGGGCGCCTGCGCCTCCACCAAGTGGCAGGCCGCCCCAAGCACGAGACCCCCCGCAGCAAAGTGGGGGGCCAGGGCCTCCCGGGCGGCGGCCAGGGCCGCCTCCCGTGCCGAGTCCTCGAGTTCCCGGAGCACCCGAGCGAGGGGCCCGACCTGGCTCTGAAGGGCTAAGGCCTCCTCCATGGTATTCGCCAGATGAAGGGGGCGCTCCACCGGGGACAGGGAAATCGACGCCCAGCCTGCCGCTTCTAGCACTTCCGTCACGTAAGTCGGATCGGCAAAGGCAAAGGGGCCCGGCGCCCGGGGGTCCGGTGCTCCGCCAACGGGCGGGGGCAGAAAGGGCGCTACGGCCTGGCCTACCACGCTCATCCAGGGATTCTGCTTCGGAGCCTGCCAGACCAGCAGGGTCATGCGACCGCCGGGCAGGAGGGCGCCGCGAAGCTTGCCGTAGGCGGCCACGGGATCAGCGAAGAACATGCCCCCGAAGCGGGAGATCAAATGGTCGAAGGGGGTCGGGAATTGGGCCTTCGTCGCATCCTCGCAGACAAAGCGCAGGGCCAGCGCCGGCGCCGCCTTCGCGCGCTGCTCGGCAAGGGCAATCATCGGGGCAGAGAAATCGAGGCCCACCACGTCCGCTCCGCACTCCGCCGCCGCGAGGCTACTGGCGCCACAGCCGCAGCCGAGGTCCAGCACCCGCTCCCCAGGCTTAAGCGCCGCCCTTGCCAGTAGAGCCTCCAGCAAGGGCGCCAGCATGTGATCGAGCTGGGCCTGGGCACGCACCCAGGTCTCGCCCCCAGCCCCATTCCAAAAGGCGCGTTCCTTTTCGTTATCCATAGTCGTCATTGCCCCTCCCCAGCGTGCTCAAGCAGGAAGGTGCGCAGGGCGGCCACCGCCGCCTCCTGCTCCCCTTCCCCCTTCCAGGCCTCGATCAGTGCTGCCCGGGGGGCCAGCTCGGCGATGCGGCGGCTGGTGCTTTCCGGGTGAAAGAGGTCCTTACCCAACATGATTTGGAGGGGCACCGGGCAGCGGCGCACGTCCTCCTCGGAAACGGCGAATAAAAAGTCCTCGGAGAACATGCGGTCCCGCAGCCCCGTGAGGGTCTCGGGAGACAAATCGGGGCGCTCCGGCAGAAGCGCTTCCGCCCAGCTATCGACCATGCCTAGGAAAGCATCGTGGTTATTGTCGAGCCCGATGGGCTGCAGAAGCACGCCCGCATAAAAACGCTCAGGCTGGGCCCGCAGCAAATTCATCACGTAGGGCCCACCGATGCACATGCCAAGGGCCGCGCACCGGCCGATACCCAGGTGATCTAGGAGCGCCAGCTGGTCCTCAAGAAAGCTTCCCCAGCCATCATCCTCTCGCACGGGCCCGCGGGACGCCCCGGCGTTGCGCTGATCCATGGAGATTACCGTGAAGCGAGCGCTCAGCACGGAAAGGGGGTTGAAGGGCGCGTTGTCCCAGAGCGCCGTCGCCGAGCGCATGCCCCCGGGTGCCAGGGCCAGCACCGCGGGCCCCGACCCTCGCACCTCGTAGGCTAAGGTGCTGCCTTCGTGTTCAAAGCTTGCCATATGCGCCTCCCCTGCCCTGTGATTTGCTGTTGCCGTTGCTGGCGCCCTGCCCCCTGGAACCGGTAGGGTGAAGGCTTCATGCCTAGGGCACGCGGGCGCAGCCTCCCCTGAAAGGATTTGCCATGACCGATCATTCCGGTGCCTCCCGGCGCCCCGGGTCCCTTGCGACCATCGAGATCGCTAAAGACTACCTGAATTTCTCCGCCGGGCACTTCACCATTTTCTCGGCCACGGAGCGGGAAAACCTTCACGGGCATAACTGGCGCGTGGGCTGCGAGATCGAAACGCCGATCGGCGACGACGGCCTCTGTTTTGACTATGGCCGCGCCAAGAAAGCCCTCATGGCCCTGTGCGATCAGCTCGACGAAAAGGTGCTTCTGCCGACCCAGTCTCCCCACCTACGCATCGAGGAAGGGACGCCCTACCTGCTCGCGCACTATGGCGCGGAAGCCATTCCCTTTCTGCCCCGGGACGTGCTTTTGCTGCCCCTTGCCAATATCACGGTGGAGGCCCTGGCGGGGTGGTTTGTAGAAGCGCTCCTCGCCGATCCCTCCCTACCGCAAGAGGCCATCACGGGCCTACGCGTGCGGGTGTCGAGCGGCACGGAACAATGGGCCTCCCGCTACTGGTGCGCATCATGAAACTGGCCATCATCACCGGCGCCAGCGCCGGCATTGGCGCCGAGGTTGCCCGGCAGCTCCTCACCGACGGTTGGGCCGTGCATAACCTCTCCCGGCGGCCCTGCCCCGTACCGGGGGTTACCCAGCACCTCTGCGACCTCACGGACGAAGGCGCGCTGACCCAAACCCTCCCGACCCTTGAAGCTCTGGCGGACAGCGCGGAGCAGCTGGTGCTGATCCACAACGCGGGCCTGCTGCGAAAGGATGCCGTGGACGCCCTGCCCGCCGAGGCGCTGCGCCAGGTGCTGGAGGTGAACGTGGTGGCCCCGAGCCGCCTGAATGGGGCCCTGATTCCCAAGATGAAGGCAGGCTCTTCGGTGATTTACGTGGGCTCCACCCTCGGCGAGAAGGCCGTTGCCGGCGCCGCAAGCTACGTCACCAGCAAGCACGCCACCATTGGACTCATGCGTGCCACCTGCCAAGATCTCGCCGGCCGGGGGATCCACACCGCCTGCGTGTGCCCTGGCTTCACCGATACGGAGATGCTCCGGGCCCACGTGGGCGATGAGGGCGCAACCGCCGTGGCGGCCTTCTCCGCCTTCGGCCGCCTCATCACTCCGGAGGAAATTGCCGAAACCGTGGTGTGGGCTGCGACCCACCCGGTGGTGAATGGCGCGGTCCTCCACGCCAATCTTGGGCAAGTCGAACGGTAGATAAGAAAGGAGAGCCCCATGCTGCCGCCCCTCGAAGAACGTCGGGAGCGCGTGTTTCTAATCCTGGCAGGGATCTTCCTCTGCGCGATGACCATGCTGAACATCATCGGTATCACGCGCTTCGTGGAATTGGGGCCCATGAGCCTCGCCGTGGGCGTGCTGCCCTACCCCATTACCTTCTTGGTCACGGACCTCATCTCTGAGCTCTACGGCCGCGCCCGCGCCAACTTCCTGGTGTGGGTGGGCCTGGGGCTAAACTTTTTTATCCTCGGCACGCTTTGGCTCGGCCAGGCCCTCCCCTCCGTGGGCCCGGAAGCCATGCCCCCCTGGCAGCAGCTGCGCCTAGCGGAGGGCGTCTTTTTGCCCAACGGCACCACCGTGGAAGGCACCATCGAGTTTTACCAGCTGCTGTTCTATTGCACCTCCGGGGCGGTCTTCGCCTCCATGCTTGCCTACATCGCCGCGCAGTTCTGCGATGTGCAGCTCTTTCACTTCTGGAAGCGCGTCACCAAGGGTAAACATCTTTGGGTGCGCAATAATTTCTCCACCCTTGTTAGTCAGCTTGTGGATTCCTTCATGGTGATCGCCGTGACCTTCGGCGCGGCCTTTATGGCCGGGGACATGGCCCTCGCTACCCTTTTCACCCTGATGGTGAGCAACTACCTCTTTAAGATGGCCGTGGCCCTCGCGGACACCCTGCCCTTTTACGGCCTCACGCACCTCCTTCGGCGCCATCTCGAGTTCCCCGATCCCACGGAGGAGTACGCCTAAGCTTTCCCTCCATTGTTTCTCAATTGTTTCACCGCCGCGCACCTTGCGACGGCTGTGAAACAATTCCGTGGTTCTGATTCACTTCAGAGTCAGGCGTGGCCCCTCAGACTTTCTCCCCTTAGCCCCATACCGCCCTAGCAGAAAAAAGTCCTGTTGTAAGTCAGGCATTTAGATGACAAACTGCAGACGCTTTGGGGAAAGCACGGGCGCTGCTGCGTGACTCTAGTCAGCAAAGGCGGCGTCAAAGGAATCCATTACGCATGATCAGTTACGACGAATGCGTCTCTGAAATTCAGACGCTGCTGGCTCAGTCACACGCTGGGGGCTCCATTGTTCCTCCAGAAAGTGATTTGATAGACGAGCTGGGCCTGGCGTCGCTCGACGTGATGGAACTGATCGAGGCGCTCGAAGATCGCTTCGATGTGGCCTTCCCTATTAATGAGCTTGGCGACGTGCGCACCATCGCGGATCTGGCCAAGCGTATTCAGACCCTAACTTAGGCGACTTGCCCATGAGCCTTCTCCAAAAGCTAGACGCGGCCCGAGACTTCCAAGACCAGCTTGGCCAGCTTGGGGTCAACGCCATCGGCGCGACCATCGACGTCACGGGGTCAGCGACGGAAGGCAAAATTGAAGGCAAGCGCGTCATCCTGGCGGGCACGAATAACTACCTCGGCCTGACCTTCGACCCCGCCTGCATCGAGGCTGCGGCCCAGGCCGTGCGCACCCACGGCACGGGGACCACGGGCTCTCGCCTGGCCAACGGCACCTACGCAGGTCATGCTGCGCTCGAGCGAGAGCTCAGCGTTTTCCTCGGCACGCGGTCGGCCATCGCCTTCACCACGGGCTATGTGGCCAACGTGGGCGCGATCTCCACCCTTGCAGGCCCCGGGGACGTCATCATGCTCGACGCCGACTCCCATGCCAGCATCTACGAAGGGGCCAAGCTTTCCGGCGCCGAAATCTACCGCTTCCGCCACAACGACCCCGCAGATCTCGACAAGCGTCTCCGTCGCCTCGGCGACCGCTGCGCCCGCACCCTGGTCATCGTGGAAAGCCTCTACAGCATGCTCGGGGACGTTGCCCCTCTCGACCAGTTCTGCGAAGTGGTGAAGCGCCACGGCGCATTCCTGCTGCTTGATGATGCCCACAGCTTCGGCATCATGGGGGAAACGGGTCGGGGTCTGGCAGAAGCTCTCGGCATCGAAGACGAGATCGACTTCGTCACCGGCACCTTCTCCAAAAGCCTCGGCAGCGTCGGCGGTTTCTTCGCCAGCCGAAAGCACGACGTTGCGCCGCTGCGCAGCCAGATTCGCGCTTACATGTTCACGGCTTCAAGCACGCCGTCGGTGATCGCCTCCACCCGCGCGGCCCTGAAGCGCGTGGCCCAGGGGCAAGCCCTCCGCAGCCAGCTGTGGAGGAACTGCCAGCGCGTGCACGAAGGCCTCACCAGCCTCGGCTTCAAGCTCGGCGCCGCCCCCAGCCCGGTCATCGCCAGCCTCATGGACAGCCCGCAGCAAGCCGCAGCGGCCTGGCAGGTCCTTCTCGATGCGGGGGTTTACGTAAATCTGGTCGTCCCCCCGGGCGCGCCGAAAAACCTCAGCCTGCTGCGGTGCAGTCTCTCCGCAGCACACACCGACGAGCAGGTGGAGCAGATTATCGAAGGCTACGCCGCTGTGGCTCAGCGTCTTTTCGATCAGCCTCGGGCCGCGGCGACCGCCTACGGCTAAGCGCGACCCCCGATGGCGGCGCCCCTCGCGATAGTCGCGCTGCGCAGCCATCGCGCAGGGGAGAACGGGCAAATCGAAGCCCTTGCGGCAGCCCTCAGCCAACGGCTAGGGGCGCCTCTCGAGACCCTCACCCCGCGCTGGCGCCTTCCTCAGGCCAATCTCCTTAGCCTTGCGCATCAGGTCAGCAGCCGGGGCGCAGCGCCCCTGGCGCTGCCTAGCGCGAAGGGTCACCTGATCATCAGCGCCGCCCTGCGCAACGAAGCCCTCGCCCGCGCCCTTGCCCAGCAAAGCCCCCAGGGCATGACCGTTTTTCTTGGGCGCACCTGGGCACCACCGGGCGCCTTTTCCCTTACGGTGACCACGCCCCAGTATCGACGCCCGGCCCATCCCAAGGTGCTGGAAAACCCCCTCACGCTCCATGACCTTGAGGCCGACGTGCCGGCGACGGCTAAGGAGGCAGAAGACGCGCGGCTGCCAGCGGTGACGGGGAAGGCACTTGGGGTACTCATCGGCGGCCCCAGTGGCCCCTACACGCTGGGACCCAAAAGCGCCCGACGTCTCCTCGCGGAGGCCCTCGCCCTGGCCGGGGATCGCCCCCTTTGGGTCACCACCAGCCCCCGCACGCCTGCCCCGGCGGTGGCACGCCTTGCCGCCCATCCCTGGCGACCCCAGGACCGCTTCCTCCCCTGGGGCTCGGGCCCCAATCCCTACCGAACGATCCTCGCCCGCGCCGGAGCCCTGCTGGTCACGGGGGACAGCATTGCCATGCTCTCGGAAGCCCTCGGCACCGGGAAAGCGGTTCGGGTGTTTGACTTGGGCGATATGGCCCAGCGGGGATCGGGACGGCCCCGGGACCGCACCGTGCAAAGCCTTGCCTACAGCGCCCTCTTTCGCCTGGGGCCCCAGCGCCTGAGTCGAGATCTTCGCTGCGTGTTTGAGGGGCTTCGGGACCGGCCGCAATTCGCCTTCAGCCCCACGCCCATTCCCCCTGAAGCCTGGGGCCCGGGCGCCCCCGCAGCGCCTCAGCTTGAAGCCACCCTGGCGCGGATCACCGCGCTCCTAGAGGGCGCCTAGGCAGGCGCATCCTCGCTCTTGGGGGCCAGGGCCACGGCGCCTCGGGTGACGCGATAAACGAGGTCCGCGGCGCTCGAGAGGGAACTGTGGTGAGAGACCACGAGCAGCGTTAGGGAACCGCGGAGGGCACACAGCGTATCGGCGATGGCCCGGTCCGATTCCGGGTCGAGCGCGCTCGTGGCCTCGTCCAGGATCAGCAGGCGCGGATTCCCAAGGAGGGCCCGGGCAATCATGATTCGCTGGCGTTGTCCGCCGGAAATCCGCGTCCCCCGCTCCCCCACCACCGTATCCCAGCCCTCCGGCAAGGCGCTGACGAAATCCCAGGCCCCCGCTGCCCGCAGGGCCTTCTCCACCGCCTCATCGCTCACCCCCGCTTCCCCGAGGGTGACATTGCGCCGCACCGTGTCGTGGAGCAGTAGCGTTTCCTGGGGCACATAGCCTATCTGGTGGCGCCAGGCCGCCAGGTCGATATCGCGAAGGTCCGTGCCGTCCACCTTCACGGCCCCCGCCGTCGGGCGCACAAGCCCCATCACCAAGTCGGTGACCGTGGTTTTCCCCGAGCCCGACTCCCCCACCAGGCAGGTCAGGGCGCCGGCGGGAATGGACAGGGAGGTTTCCGACAGAATGTTGTGATCACCGTAGCTAAAGGTCACCCCCTCCAGCGTGATTTCCTGTTCGAAGTGCGGCGGCTGCGTGCCCTCCATCACCTCGGCCTTACCCTCCGCATCGCTGATGGTTTCATCGAGCGCCCAAAACGCCGATTCGTAGATGGCCATGCGCTGATACTGCTTCTGCACCTTGCCGACCTGCTTAAGCAGGTTGGCCAGGACAAGGATTAAAAAGGTGGCGGTGGCCATCTGCACATCAAACAGGGAGAAGGCGAAGTAGATGCCCCCGGCAATGACCAGGGCGTACATGGGTTCCTGGGCTGACTCGAGGGAGGCCGTGGCCAGGGCTTCCCGCCGCAGCGCACCGCGCAGGGCGCTCGTTTCTTCGCTGAGCACGTTGTCCGCGAGATGCTCCCGCCCCATGGCCTTAAAGCTTTTAACGGACTGCAGCGTGTCCGTCAGGGAGGCCAGGAGCTGGCGATACCACTGGGTTTGCAGCACGCCGCCGTCCCGGCCCATGCGCACCAGGCTCCGGGACAGAAGGAGGATCACCACGCTGGCGCCGGCGGCAAATACGGTCGCTTCCCAGGACACGGCGAAGGCAAATA
>JAURCQ010000057.1 GCA_030828335.1 Gammaproteobacteria bacterium | reverse complement strand
GGGTAACCGAGGCGCGTAGCAATCTAGTCAGTCCCAGCGCCTAGAATCAACGCCATCTCCTCGGCGCTGAAGTTCACCAGGCCGCGAGCGACTACGCGCCCAGCCTCATCTTCGCAGGCCACCACCTCACCGCGGGAGAACTGGCCCCGAAGGCCGCGAACCCCCACGGCCAAGAGGCTTCGGCCCTCGGCCTGCACGGCGCGGACAGCGCCTCCATCGAGCACCACCGTTCCCCGGGTTTGAAGCTGCCCCGCAATCCATTGCTTCCGCGCCGCCAAGGGCGCCTGATCGGGCAGCAGCAAGGTCCCCGCGGGCTGGCCCGAAAGTAGCGAAGCCAGCCCCTCAGGGGTGCGCCCCCCGACGATCGCCGTGACCGCGCCGGAGCGGGCTGCCAAGCGCGCAGCCCGAACCTTCGTCACCATGCCGCCCCGGCCCAGCGCCCCCCCGGAGGGCCCGGCCATCGCGTCAAGGCGCGGATCTCCCGCTGCCGCTGCGGTGAGCACCGGGGCTGAGGGGTCGATGCGAGGGTCACGCAGGCGCAGCCCATGCTGATCGGTCATGAGTACCAACACGTCGGCGGCCATGAGATTCGCCACCAGCGCCGCCAGCGTGTCGTTATCGCCAAAGCGGAGCTCTTCCGTGGCCACGGTGTCATTTTCATTGATCACGGGAATCGCGCCCTGGGCCAGAAGGGTCCGCAGCGTGCCCCGGGCATTGAGATAGCGGGTCCGGTCCGCGAGATCATCGTGGGTCAGAAGCACGAGGCCCACGGTGCGGTCCAACTCGCCGAGCACCCTAGCCCAGGCATCAATAAGGCCCACCTGACCCACTGCCGCTGCCGCCTGGATGGCTTCGAGGGTGGTCGGGCGCTGCGCATAGCCGAGACGCCTAGCCCCCTCGGCCACGGCGCCCGAACTTACCAAAATGATTTCATCGCCCCGGGCTAGGCAGGGCTCGAGGGCCCGGGCCCAGCCCGCCATCACGCTGAGATCCAGCCCTGCGCCATCCGCCGTCAGCAGCGCGCTGCCAATTTTAACGACCCAACGCCGGGCATCCCGCAGGCGCTCAGCGCCTGCGGCCTGGACAGCGCGTTCCGACTCGGCGTCCATCGCAGCAGCCGCCTCAGCGGACATAGTGCACCTCGACATCATTCTTATCGTCTTCGTCGTCTTCGTCGTCGGCGTCCGCCCCCGCGCGCTGGCGGCGCGCCTCCGCCGTACGCGCGAGCAGATCCTCGTCGATGGCCGCCTGCAGGGCGGCTTCCGCTTCCCGCTGCGCCGGATCTTCGAGCTCGCCAGCGCGCTGAGCCTCTAGCGCTTCAGCGGTGGCGTAGCACAACGCCTCCGTGCCCTCGCCAGTAACCGCGGAGATCTCGAAGATCGGTGCCTCCGGGAGCACGGCTTTGCAGGCCGCATGCACGACGGCTCGGCCCGCTTCATCTAGGGCGTCGCGCTTATTCAGCACCAGCCAGCGGGGACGGCGAGCGAGCGCGGGGCTAAAGCGGGCCAGTTCCTGTTCCAGGGCCGCTAGATTCTCCGCGGGATCGGAGCCGTCAATGGGAAGCATGTCCACCACGTGATACAGGATGCGGGTGCGGGAGAGGTGGCGAAGGAAACGCGTGCCCAGCCCTGCCCCCTCCGCGGCGCCGACGATCAACCCGGGCACATCGGCCATCACGAAGCTGCGTTCCGCGCTGATGCGCACGGTGCCCAGGTTGGGCACGAGGGTCGTGAAGGGGTAGTCCGCCACCTTGGGCCGGGCCGCCGAGACCGCACGAATGAGCGTGGATTTCCCCGCATTGGGAAGGCCCAGGAGGCCCACATCGGCGATGAGTTTGAGCTGGAGGCGCAGGTTACGTACTTCCCCCGGCGTTCCCTTGGTGGTGCGCCGGGGCGCCCGGTTCACGGAGCTCTTAAACACCGTGTTACCCAGGCCATGGCGTCCCCCCGCAGCTACGCGCAAGGTCTGACCAGGCTCGGTGAGATCCCCAAGGGGTTCAAGGGTTTCCTCGTCGATCACCGTCGTGCCCACGGGCACCTTGACGAGCGCATCCTCGCCCCGGCGCCCGGTCATCTCCCGCCCGGCGCCCGCTTGCCCCGCTTTCGCTCGATAGCGCGGCTGGAAACGGAAATCCACGAGGGTGTTCAAGGCCGCTTCGGCGCAGAGGATCACATCGCCCCCATCGCCGCCGTTGCCACCGTCAGGGCCGCCCTTGGCCAAATTCTTCGCCCGAAGGAAGGACAAGCATCCGTCACCGCCCTTGCCCGCCTCCACGCGAATCACCGCCTCATCTACGAACTTCATGCTGCCCCTTCCTCCCCTGCCGCGGCCCCACGCCGGGCAAAAAAAAACCCCGGGAACCGGGGCTTTTTCGCTGGCCCCCGGGTACCGGGAGCCCTTGGCTTACGGCCCCGTTTAGGCCTCGGCCGGCTCGATGCTGACGTGGCGACGCTTCTGCGGCCCACGAATCTCAAACTTCACCTTACCATCGGCGAGGGCGAAGAGGGTGTGATCCCGGCCCAGGCCCACGTTGGTGCCCGGGTGGAACTTGGTGCCACGCTGACGAACCAAGATGTTCCCGGCCTTAGCCGCTTGGCCCCCGAAGAGCTTGACGCCAAGACGCTTTGACTCTGAATCGCGGCCGTTGCGAGTACTACCGCCTGCTTTTTTGTGTGCCATGGCCTACCGCCTCCTTAACCGCGAATGCCCGTTACACGAACTTCCGTGTAGCTCTGACGATGTCCCTGCTTCCGGTGATAGTTCTTGCGACGCTTGAACTTGATCACCATCACCTTGTCGCCCCGGCCTTCACCCACGACTTCTGCCGTGACTTCACCGCCGTCCACGAAGGGCGTACCGACCTTGATGTCGTCGCCTTCTGCAATCAGCAGCACGCGGTCAAAGGTGACCGTTTCGCCAGGACCCGCTGCAAGCTTCTCGAGGCGAAGGACTTCTCCTTCCTCGACGCGGTGCTGCTTGCCACCGCTTTCGATTACCGCGAACATATTGTCTCCGAAGGCTATGCCTTTATCTCACTGTGCCTGAAGGCGTCTGCAGCCCAAATCCCTCGCGCCACTCAGCGGGATCAGCAGGTCACAGCGCGCGCGGCACCCCGCGCAAGGCGCGCAACTATACGGAAAGCCTCGGCCAGCGACAAGAGCCCCCAAGCACCTTATACTCCCCGGGATGCGATGGCGGGGAACGCCTCCCCGCGACGCGGATGACGCCTTATCGGAACCGAGCAGCACGGGCCTGCGGAGCGCACCATGACCGCCAATTCTTCTGTCGCCACCACCCCGCGGCCGGCGCCCCCCCTTCCGTTCTACGGACCGGTCCTCGACGATTTTTCCGCCGTCAACGCCCTCATTCCCCGCCAGCTCACCTCCGACGTTCACCTGGTGGAGGAAATTGGCCAGCATCTGGTGGAAGCCGGCGGCAAGCGCCTACGTCCTCTTGTGGTGTTGCTCGCAGCGAATGCCTGCGCGGCCGACCATGAGGCGCGGGTAAAGCTCGCTGCGGTGATCGAGTTCCTGCATACGGCCACGCTCCTCCACGACGACGTGGTGGACAGCTCGGGGCTGCGCCGAGGCAAGCTCACGGCCAACGCCCTCTGGGGCAACGCCCCCAGCGTCTTGGTCGGAGATTTCGTCTACTCCCGGGCCTTCCAGCTCATGGTTGAGCTCGGGCAGCTAGAACTCCTGGCGGTCCTCGCCGAGGCCACCAACGTCATTGCGGAGGGCGAAGTCATGCAGCTGGCCAACATCGGCCGCCTCGACCTCTCGGAAGACAATTACCGAACCATCATTAATGCAAAGACCGCCAAGCTCTTTGAAGCCGCGGCTCACAGTGCTGCCCTTCTAAGCCCCGCCCGCGCGCCCCACCGGGACGCCCAGATCGCCGCCCTCAAACGCTACGGCCAAGCCCTCGGGCTCGCCTTCCAGCTGGTCGACGATAGCCTGGACTACGCCGGCGACGCGGCCGCCCTGGGCAAGAATGTGGGAGACGACCTCGCCGAAGGCAAACTCACCTTGCCCTTGATCGTCGCGCTCCGGGACGGAGACGAGCCCACGCGCCAGGTGGTCCGCGACGCCCTTGCGAGTAAGGATGCGAGTGCCCTACCGGCGGTGCAAGCTGCGCTTCGGACCTGCGACGCCCTGGGGTATACGCAACGCGCCGCGGAGCGGGAAATCGCCAGCGCCAAGGGGGCCCTTGAGGTGCTTCCCCCCTCCCCCTACCGGGACGCCCTCGCCGAGCTCGCAGACTTCGCCCTGCACCGCGCCTACTAGCGCTCCCCTTAGGCCTTAGGGGCCGCCGGGGCGGCGGCTTTTTTCCGACTTTGCTATCTCCAAGCCTTCTCATTAACGCGGAGAGCGCATACACTCTCGCCCCCTCGGAGTGTAGCTCAGCCTGGTAGAGCACCGTCTTCGGGAGGCGGGGGTCGCTGGTTCGAGTCCAGTCACTCCGACCACTATGCAGGGTGCCGGCGTCCCGAGCCGGCCACACTTTTCGATGGCAGGCTCATGGCGACGGAATTTTCCCTAAACCTTGCCGGTCATCCCATCGAAGTCATCGCCGAAGCCGACGATCACCTCGCGCTGTACGTGGACGGCTGTCTACGTAAGCGCCGCCAGGGCACGCCCTGCTACCTTTGGACCAACGTCGAGCTTCCCTTCGAAGACCACTACCTCGTAGAAGTGCGCCGTCGCGCCGACGCGCCCCTCGCGGTCACCGTCAATGGCGTTCCCCTAACCTCGGGCACGAAGCTCAATCCCCAGCGCGAAGGGCTTGCGGCGAACGCGACGACGAAGCCGCGCTAGCGGCCCGTAAACTTCGGCGGCCGCTTCTCAAGGAAGCTGGCGACCCCTTCCCGGTGATCTTCCGTGGCAAAGAGCACCCCGAGGGTTTGGGAGATCCAGCTTCCCAGGGGCTCGGGATCGCTCCAGGTACTGCGTCGAAGCCCTTCCTTTAGATAGCGCACGGCCAGGGGCGGATTTTCCGCGATGCTCATCGCAAGCGCTCGGGCCCGGGTCATCAGTTCGTCGGCGGGCACTGCCTCCAACACCATGCCCAGGGCTGCCGCTTCGGTTCCGTCAATCATGCGGCCACTGAAGATCAGCTCCGCTGCCCGCTCCGGGCCCACAAGCTTCGGGAGCCGCCAAAGGCCACCGAGGTCCGTGATCAGCCCCCGCTTCACAAAGAGAGACGCAAAGCGCGCCTCCGTAGATGCCAAGCGCATGTCCGCCAGCAGGGAGAGGTCCATACCCCAACCCACCGCCACCCCATTCACTGCGGCGATAATGGGGCGATCACAGGCGAGAATGGCCTCCGCCGCTGGCGTCATGCTCGGCCGGGGCTTGCGCAGCCGCGCATGGCTATCCGGGGCAGGCTTTCCCGTCATCATTTCCTTGACGTCTTCCCCCGCGCAGAAGGCGCCCTCGCAGCCCGTGAGCACCACCACGCGCACCTCGGGGTCCTCCTGGATCTGGCGGAAGACCGCTTCCAGGTCACTGTAGCCCTGGGGATTCAAAGCATTGCGGCGGTGCGGGCGATGCAGCATCACCGTGCAAATATGCTCCGCCACCTCGACCTTCAGCGTTTCGTATTCGTAACTCATGGTTTCCTCCTCTCCCCTAATCCCCACTCTTTATGCCCTACTTCCTTTGGCCCCTGCTATGCTTTTGCGATGGGAAGGATGACTGCAAGAGGGCTGAAGCAATGAAGTATCTCCACACCATGGTGCGAATCACCGACCCCGATGCATCCCTGGCTTTCTTTTGCGATGCCTTGGGCCTAACGCTCCTGAAGCGCTACGACAACGAGGCGGGGCGCTTTTCCCTGCTGTTTCTTGCCGCCCCCGGCGACGAAGAGGCCCAGGTGGAGCTGACCTACAACTGGGACCCGGAGGCCCTCGCCGGCGGCCGGAACTTTGGCCACCTGGCCTACGCGGTGGAGAATATCTACGAAAGCTGCGAACGGCTCCAAGCCCATGGCGTGACGATTAATCGTCCGCCCCGGGACGGACGCATGGCCTTCGTGCGCTCTCCCGATGGCATCTCCATCGAGCTGCTTCAACGCGGCGAGGCCCTAGCGCCGGCGGAGCCTTGGCTCAGCATGGAAAATGTTGGAAGCTGGTAGCTCATTTAAACGCCTGGGGAGGGCAGCCATGAAACTTTACGACTCCGTTGGACCGAACCCGCATGTGGTCCGCATGTTCATTGCGGAAAAGGGGATCGAAATCCCCACGGAAACGGTGGACATCATGGCCGGTGCGAACCGGAAACCAGCCTATCTGGCCAAGAACCCCAGCGGCGGCTCTCCAGCGCTAGAACTCGACGACGGGTCCGTGCTCGCGGAGATCACCGCCATCTGCGAGTACCTGGAAGAACGCTTCCCCGCTACGCCCCTGCTCGGGAGCACGGCGGAAGAGCGGGCCGAAACGCGCATGTGGACCCGGCGCGTCGATCTCGGCATTTGCGAGCCCCTCACCAACGGCTTCCGCTTTAGCGAAGGCCTGCCGATGTTTGAAAGCCGCATGCGCTGCTTGCCCGAAGCCGCCGATGGCTTAAAGGCGATCGCGAAGGACAAGCTCATTTGGCTGGACGGCCTTCTGGGGGACAACACCTTCATCTGCGGCGACCGCTTCACCCTCGCCGACATCATGCTCTACTGCTTCGTCACCTTTGGCGCCGCCGTGGGCCAACCGCTGCCGGAGGACTGCACGAAAATCGCCGCGTGGCTTGAGCGCGTGGGCGCCCGCCCCAGCGCCAGCGCCTAGGGCTCAAGGCGAAAGCCCCCCCTGGGGTGCTCCGCAGAGGAGCGCCCCCGGGCAGGCGCCGTCCATCGGCGCCCAAGAGAAGCCGTGTCCTAAGGTTGGACATTTGCTATCCTTGCGAATCCCCCTCTGGGCATGCGCAGCCAGGATAGCTATTGTGAAACGGACTTACGTTGCGGCCGCCGCGATCGCCGCCGCCTTTATCCTATGGGTTTTATCCGGTCAGCTCAGCGGCTCGGATACCACAGGACCCGCCCCTTCCCTCGCCGATGCCCGCGCCCGGGAAGCCACGGTGGCTGAAGACGCGCCCGTTCGCGTGCGCGCCCAAATTCTCCAGAGCCAGCCCATCAGCGCGGAGGTCGTGGTGCGCGGTCGCACTGCCGTGGAGCGTTTTGTCGACGTGCGCAGCGAAACCCGCGGCCGGGTCGTGGAACTCCTGGCTGAAAAGGGTGACGTGGTGGCCGCCGGCGCTCCCCTGTGCCGCCTCGATAGGGAAGCCCGCCCAGCGCTCCTGGAAGAGAGTCGCGCCCAGCTGGCCCAGGCCCGCATCGATCACGAAGGCAGCCTGGAACTGCAGCGGCAAGGTCTTCTCTCTGACGCCGCTGTCGCGGCGACGGCAACGCGCCTTGCCAGCGCCGAAGCCCTGGTGCTCCAGCGGGAGCGGGAACTCGAGAACACGGTCATTCGGGCGCCCTTCGCCGGCGAGGTGGAAACCCGCCCCGTGGAGGAAGGGGACCTTCTCCAGCTCGGCGCTATCTGCGCACGGGTTCTCGATAGCAACCCCATGCTGCTCGTCGGCGAGGTCAGCGAAAACGAGGTGGCTGAGCTCACCCCCGGCGCCGTTGCTCGGGGCACGCTCATCACCGGGGAAAGGGTCGAGGGAACGGTTCGGTTTATTGGCCGCAGCGCCAATGGGCGCACCCGCACCTTCCGGGTCGAGGTGGCCGTGCCCAACCCCGAGGGACGGCTCCGAGACGGGGTCACCACGGAAATCGTGCTGCCCGTGGCAGAGCATGATGCCCATCTCATCCCCGCGGCCATTCTCGCCTTGGATGACGCTGGCGCCCTCAACGTGCGCATCGTCGATCCCAACAAGCGAGTCCAAATGGTTCCGGTGACGATTGTTAAGGAAGCACCAGAGGGGCTCTGGGTCACGGGGCTGCCAGCCACGGCGACGGTCATCACCGTAGGCCAGGAACTGGTTACCCCAGGCAACCTCGTTGACGTGAGCTATGAAGACAGCACCACGGGCTTAGGTGACGCCGCCGCAAGCGGCCTTGGACAGTAGGCGGGAGCACACGCCATGAATAACATCATCGCCTGGGCCGTCGACCGAGGCCGCACCACCCTTTCCATAATGGCGCTGATCATCCTGGCGGGGCTCTATTCCTACGCCAAGATCCCCGTGGAAGCGGATCCTAATATCCAGGTCCCGATTTTCATCATTACCGTGCTTCATGAGGGTATCTCTCCAGAAGATTCGGAGCGGCTCCTGGTGATGCCCATGGAAACGGAGCTTCGCGCCGTGGAAGGGGTGAAGGAGCTTACGGCCTACGCAGCGGAGGGTTCGGCGACCCTCGTGGTGGAGTTTTCCGCGGACTTTGACCCGGACCCGGCGCTCATCGATGTGCGGGAGGCGGTGGATCGGGGGAAGGTCAAGATCCCCTCTACCGCCGAGGAACCCATCGTCTCGGAGGTGACCGCCGCCGACTTCCCCATCCTCACCATTAACTTCTCCGGGGAAGGGGTGAGCGAGCGCGTGCTCTATAACACCGCTCTGCGGGTGAAGGACGAGCTCGAAGCCATCCCGGACATCATGGAGGCGAACCTGCGGGGCCAGCGGGAAGAGGTGCTCGAAGCCGTGATTGACCCGGCGCGCCTAGAATCCTTTGGCATCGACCCCATCACCCTGGTGAACAACGTCTCCCAGAACAATCGCCTGATTCCCGCGGGGGCCCTAGACGCCAACCAGGGTCGCTTCTCCGTGAAGGTGCCGGGGATCATCGAGGAAGCCTCGGATCTCTTCGCCATTCCCGTGAAGGCCGATGGCGATACGGTAGTGACGCTCTCGGACGTCGCCACCATCCGCCGTACCTTCAAGGACCGCACGGGCTACGCCCGAGTGAACGGCGTGCCCGCCATCTCCATCCAAATCACCAAGCGCGTCAACGCCAATCTCATCGATACGGTGAATCAGGCGCGGGCCGTGGTGGAACTGCTTCGCCCGGGCTTCCCGGCGGGGGTCAAGGTGTTCTACACCCAGGACCAGGCCCCCGATTCCCAGCAGCAGGTCGATGAGCTCACGGGTAACATTGGTACCGCACTGGCGCTGGTCATGACCATCGTGGTGGCGGCCCTCGGGGTTCGCAGCGGCATCATCGTGGGCCTGGCCATCCCCACCTCCTTCCTCTTTTCCGTCATCCTGCTGTATCAGATCGGCTATTCCTTCAACTTCATGGTGATGTTTGGAATGCTCCTGGGCCTGGGGATGCTGATCGACGGCGCCATCGTCATCACCGAGTACGCCGACCGGAAAATGGCCGAGGGCGTCCATCGCCACGAGGCCTACAAGCTCGCGGCGCAGCGCATGTTCTGGCCCGTCACCGCCTCCACGGCGACCACCCTCGCCGCGTTCCTGCCCCTCATCTTCTGGCCTGGGGTGTCGGGCAAATTCATGATGTACCTGCCGGTGACCGTGTTCTGTGTACTTTTGGGCTCCCTGGCCTACGCGGTGTTCTTCGGTCCCGCCGTGGGGGCCCGCTTTGGTAAGGCCGGTGCGCAAACCCAAGAGGATCTCGACACCCTTAATATCCTCGAGAACGGCGATCCCACCACGCTCAAGGGGGCCACGGGGCTCTACGCGCGCTTCCTCTATCGCGCGGCCCGGGCGCCCTTCATCGTGGTCAGCCTCACCATCGCCATTCTCTTCGGCGCCTTCGAGCTCTACGGCAACTATGGTCGGGGCTTTGTGTTCTTTAATGACACGGATCCGGTGTTCGCTCGGGTTAGCGTTAATGCCCGAGGCAATCTATCCGCAGAAGAGGTCAAGGATCTGGTCCTCGAGGTCGAAGATCGGATCATCTCTATCCCCGGCATCAAGAGCCTGAATACGAATACCAACCCCCCCGGGGGCAGCGGGTTCCGGGGCCGGGACGTGGCCTTCGATCGCGTGGGATCGATCTTTATCGAGATGCACGAGCAGAAGGATCGCACCCTAAGCGGCGAGGCCATCCTCGAAACGGTGCGGGAACGCACGGAGAACATCCCGGGCATTATCGTAGAAATCCAGGAATTCGAGCAGGGTCCTCCGGTCGGCAAGCCGGTGCAGCTCGAGTTCGCCTCGAAATCCTCCGACATCCTCGAGCCGGCGGTGCGCGATGTGCGCGCCTGGCTCGAAACCAACGTGGAAGGGCTTCGGGACATTTCCGACACCCGATCCCTTCCCGGCGTGGAGTGGACACTCGACGTGGACCGAGCCCAGGCGGCGGTCTACGGCGCCAACGTGACCCTGGTGGGCACGGTGGTGCAGATGGTCACCAACGGCATGAAGGTGGCGGAGTACCGCCCCGATGACGCAGAGGAAGAGGTCGACATCCGCATCCGCTTCCCCGAGGCCTACCGGGGCCTGGCGATGCTGGAGCAGCTCCGTCTACCCACGCCCCAGGGGCCCGTGCCCCTGTCGAGCTTCGTCACCCGGGCGCCCTCTCCGAACGTGGACACGATTCAGCGCGTGGACGGCACCGCTGTGGAATACATTCGCGCCAACGTTGCCCCCGGAGTGCTCGCGGACGACAAGGTGAAGGAAATCAGCGCCTGGCTGGACACGCAGGACTTCGATCCACGGCTCACGGTGACCTTCCGCGGTGCCAATGAAGAGCAGGCGGCGGCCATGGAGTTCGTGCTCGTGGCCTTCCTTCTGTCCCTGCTCCTGATGTTTGTGCTGCTGGTAACCCAGTTCAACAGCTTCTATCAGTCCGGGCTCATCCTCTTCGCCGTGGTGATGTCCACCGCCGGCGTGCTGCTCGGCCTGGTCATCACGGGTCAGCCCTTCAGTGCCATCTTGACGGGGGTGGGGATTGTGGCCCTCGCCGGGATCGTGGTGAATAACAACATCGTGCTCATCGATACGTTCAATGGCCTGCGCCGGGAACGGCCAGACCTCGACACCCTCGATCTGATCGTGCGCACCGGCGCCCAGCGCCTGCGGCCCGTGTTCCTGACCACGGTCACCACGATCTTTGGCCTGCTGCCCATCGCAAGCCATATCAGCGTCGACATCATCGCCCGCGAGGTCGTGCTGGGCGGGCGGACGGCGTCCTTCTGGGTGCCCCTGGCCCAGTCCATCGTCTCGGGCCTCACCTTTGCTACCCTCCTTACGCTTATCGCGACGCCCGCCA
>JAURCQ010000056.1 GCA_030828335.1 Gammaproteobacteria bacterium | reverse complement strand
GGCGCCCCTGGCGAGCGAAGGGGAAGCTCTGGGCCTTCCCGAAACCCCCACGCTGCGCCTTCCCAGTCCCTTTCCTCGGGAACGCCAGCTCAGCTTGCTCCTTTCGGACTTTGATCTCCGGGCTCGGCACCGGGAGCACGCCCTGCCGGCGCTCGTGACCTTCCTAATCGCCTGGGCGGAGCAGACCGGAGGGCATCACCTGGTGGTGGTGCCGGCCTTTGCTTGGCTGGAAAGGCTCGCCGAGGCTCTGCGCGCAGCGGCCCCGGCGCGCCTAGGTCCGGTGCAGCGCCGAAGCATGAGCGAGGCGGAGCAGGATGCCTTCCTGGCTGAGCTTGCCGCGCCGCCCCGGCAGGCCGGCAGCCCCGGGGTGGGCCAGCTCGCCCTGATCGTCGCTGGGGGGCGCTTTTCCGAGGGGATGGACCTTCCCTCCGGCGCTCTCGCCAGCGTGCTCATTCTCGGCTTGCCCTTGCCCGCCCCCGACGGAGAACGGGAAGCGCTCGCCGCCCAGGCGATGGAGGGGCGCTTTCGAAGCTACGAGGCGCGGGCCCTGCGTAGCGCACTCCAGAGCGCCGGGCGCTTGATACGACGCAGCACCGATCGCGGGGTGGTGGCCTTTGTGGATCGGCGCTTCGCAGCGCCTGCCTTTGCGCCCCTGTGGCCCGGGGACGTGGCCCCTCGGTTTTGCCATCGGGAGGCGGCCCTGGCTCTGTGCGAAGCCTTTTGGCGATGGGACCTAGAGGGTTTTGCTGATGAGGCGGAGCGCAGCGGCGAGGAGCAGCACCGCAAAGGCCCGGCGCAGGGCCAGGGCCGGGACACGGTGGGCGAGGCGGACGCCCTGGGGCGCGGAGATCATGGCGCCGACGGCCAGGGCGGCCACCGCCGGCAGGTAAAGTGCGCCTAGGGTGCCGGGAACGGGTACGGACGGCAGCACGGCGTAGCCCAGGGCGCCAGCGAGGGCCACGGGAACGCCGAGGGCGCTGGACTGGGCGGCGGCGCGAACCGGGCTGATATTAAAAAAGATCAGCGTGGGTACGATGATGTTGCCCCCGGCGATGCCCGCCAGCCCCGAAAGCAGACCGGAACCAAGGGCGAGCCCCGTGGTGCCCGCGACCTCAGGGTGTCGGCGCTGCGCGGGGGGCTGCCAGCGGGTCAGGAAAATGACGGCGATGGCCGCCAGGAATGCGCCAAGGAAGCGGGTGAGGGCGATCTCCGGCAGCAGGCTGGCGAGCGTGCCTGCGCCTAGGCCCCCAAGCATGAGCCCTGGGGTCCAGCGCCGGAGCAAGGGCCATTCAAGGGCCCCCCGGCGCCACTGGGCCCGGCCTGCGGCGAGGCTGGTGAAGATCATGGCCCCGAGGCCCGTGGCCACGGCCTCCCGAATGCCCAGGGGAAGGGCGAAAGCGTCGAAGATCAGTACCAGGGACGGTACGATTACCACGCCGCCCCCAATGCCGAGCAGCCCCCCAAGAAAGCCCGTGCCGAGCCCGAGGGCAAAGCAAAGGGGGAGAAAATTGCCCAGGGGCATGACATCAGGCATGGGCCCGTCCTAGCCAAGGGTCGCCAAAAGGGGCGTAAGCATACGACAGGGGAGAAGCGCATGGGGCTTTACGAAGCATTATGGACCGCCGCGGAGCAGCGGCTCGAGCAATGCGCCTTTTCCGGCCCGGGCCTAGGGGCCGAGGGGGTGAGCTACGGTGCCCTACATGAGCGCGCTGGACGCTGGGCTGCAGGGCTTCGGGCGCTGGGGGTGACCCCCGGGGATCGGGTTCTGGTGCAGGCGGAAAAATCGGTGGAGGTGGTCGTTCTCTACCTGGCCACCCTGCGCGCTGGCGCCGTTTATGTGCCCCTCAACACGGCCTACACGGCGAAGGAAATGGCCTACTTTTTTGCCGATGCAGCACCCACGGTGGCGGTGCTCCCGGCGCCGGAGGCTCTGGCGGGAGCGCCGTCGGAAGCACATTCGGAGCCTGGGGAGGAGGTCTGCCTCCGCCTAACCTTGGAGGCGCTGGCGGCGCGCCTCGACGAAGAAACGGAGGGGCTGGCCCCGGTGGCGCGAAGCCCCGAGGATCTCGCGGCCATTCTCTACACCTCCGGCACCACGGGACGCTCTAAGGGCGCCATGCTGAGCCACGGCAATCTGCTTTCGAACGCCGAGGCCCTGCGCACCCTCTGGGGCTGGGCGCGCGACGACGTGCTCGTCCATAGCCTGCCCATCTACCACGTCCACGGCCTCTTCGTGGCGCTCCACTGCGCCATGCTCGAGCCCTCGGAAGTGCGCTTTCTGCCGCGCTTTAGCCCCGAGGCGGTGCTTGAGGCCCTGCCCGGCGCAACGGTCTTCATGGGGGTTCCCACCCACTACGTGCGGCTCCTGGATGCGCCGGAGCTCACGGCCCAAGCGGCGGCGGGCATGCGCCTTTGGGTATCGGGCTCGGCGCCCCTGCGCCCGGAAACCCATGAGGCCTTTGAGGCCCGCACGGGGCAAAAAATCCTTGAGCGTTACGGTATGTCCGAGGCGGGCATGATCACCTCAAACCCCCTTGAGGGAGCACGCCTCCCGGGAACCGTGGGCTTTGTGCTTCCGGAAGGGGAGGTGCGCCTGCGTTCCGAGGCGGGCGCTGCTGTGCCTGAGGGCGCCGTGGGGGTACTGGAGATTCGCGGTCCCAACGTATTTTCCGGCTATTGGCGCCAGCCTGAGAAGACGGCGGAAAGCTTCCGGGACGGTTGGTTTATCACTGGCGATATGGCACAGATCGACGAGACCGGACGGGTGAGCATTGTCGGGCGCCACAAGGATCTCGTGATCTCCGGGGGCTTGAATGTTTACCCCCGAGAGGTGGAAAGCGTACTGGATACGCTGCCGGGCATTGAGGAAAGTGCGGTGTTCGGCGTTCCCCATCGGGACTTCGGGGAAGCGGTGGTGGCGGCGGTGGTGCTTAAGGAGGACGCCTATCCCGGGGACGGGGCGACGCTCGCGGCCCTTCGGGAGGCGCTGGCGGCCTTTAAGGTGCCCAAGGCGCTCTTTCCCCTGGCGACGCTGCCCCGGAACACCATGGGCAAGGTGCAAAAGAATCAGCTCCGGGCGGACTATGCCGAGACCTTCAGCGAGCGGGCGGCGCCATGACCGTGCGGCGTACCTTCGTCTCCAGCGCTTCCCCGGTGACGCCGGTGAACGGGGCTGGCTTTGCGCCTTGCCAGGGTCTTTGGCACCACTCCGGAGGGGCGGTAAAAACGGCCTTCATCGCCACTCACTACAACGTCGATTTCAGCGAGCACTACCTGGCGCCCCTCCTGGCGGCCCGGGGCTACGGCTTTCTCGGCTGGAATACAAAGTATCGGGGCGCCGAGGCTTTTTTTCGCCTCGATCATGCCCTCTGTGAAATTGCCGTGGGGGTGCGCTGGCTTCGGGATCAGGGCGTGGAGAACGTCGTGCTTCTGGGCAATTCCGGAGGGGGATCGCTCATGGCCGCCTATGAAAGCCAGGCGCAGGGGGTGACGCTTCGGAGCGTGGCCGGGGAGCGTTTCCCCGAGGCCCTGGACGATCTGCCTGGGGCTGATTACTACATCTCCCTAAACGCCCATGGGGGCCGGCCCGAGGTGCTCACGGCCTGGAGCGATCCTTCCGTAATCGACGAGCGGGACCCCTTCGCCAAGGACCCGGCGCTGGATCTGTTCGCCCAGCCCCTGCCCCTCGATCCCGCTTTTGTGGCGCGCTACCGCGCCGCCCAGGAAGCGCGTAACCATCGCATCACGGCCTGGGCCCGGAGCCGCCTAGAAACCCTAGCCGCGGCGGGGTATCGGGATGAGGCCTTCCTCTTCCATCGGGCCTGGGCCGATCCTCGCATGTGGGATAGCACCCTCGATCCTTCCGACCGCGCCCCCCAGCAGTGCTACGCCGGCAACCCCGCCCGGGCCAATTTCACCCCCTTCAACGTGGGTCTAACCTGCACCCTGCGCAGCTGGCTGGCCATGTGGAGCCTCGAGGCCTCCGATTGCCAGGGGGCGCCGCACCTGGCGCGGCTGCCCATCCCGGCCCTGGTGCTGCAAAGCACGGCGGATACGGGGGTCTTTCCAAGCGATGCCCAAGCCATCTATGGTGCGCTCGGGAGTGAGGATAAAACCCTGGCGATGATCCCCGGCGATCATTACCTAACGGAGCCCGCGGGGGCGCGGGGGGCGGCGGCCGATCATATCGACCGCTGGCTGAAGGAGCGGGGGGCCTAGGGGCCTGAATTTAACGTCTGCAGTAAGGCCACTGGCTATGAGCGTAAGCATTCCCTATCGGCGCGAAATGAGCTTTGAGTACGGCAAGCTCGAGCGCCTAAGCCCGATGATCCGGCGCATCATCGCCCACAATCCCAGCGCCTTTACCTTCCACGGTACGGGCACCTATGTGCTGGGGGAAGGCTCGGTGGCGGTGATTGATCCGGGTCCCGATGATCCTCGCCATATCGAAGCGCTGCTTGAGGGCCTCGGCGCCGAGCGTGTCAGCCACATCCTCATTACCCACTGCCATCATGATCACTCCCCCGGGGCGCGCATGCTCCAGGCGGAAACGGGGGCACCCACCTACGCCTTTGGGCCCCACGGCGCCGGTCGCTTGGGGGATCAGGGAGAAAGCGAGGAGGGGGCCGACTGGGACTTCACCCCCGATCACCGCGTGGTGGACGGGCAGCTTATTGAGGGCGAGGGCTGGTCCGTGGAGTGCGTGTTTACCCCGGGCCATACCTCGAACCACATGGCCTTTGCCCTTCGGGAAGAGAGAACGCTCTTTTCCGGGGACCACGTCATGGGCTGGTCCACGAGCGTCATTTCCCCTCCCGATGGCGATATGGCGGCCTACATGGCCTCCCTGGAAAAGCTTTTGGGGCGCGATGACGTGCGCTACTGGCCCACCCACGGGCCGTCCATCGAAGATCCGAAAACGCACGTCCGAGCCTTTATTGCCCATCGCCAGGCCCGGGCCCAGCAGATTCTCGATGCGCTGGCGTCGGGGTTGACCCAGGTGTCGGCCATGGTGCCGAAAATGTATGCGGACGTGTCCCCCAATCTCTATCCCGCGGCTACGCGCTCCGTGCTCGCCGCCGTGGCCTACCTAGAGGATCAGGGCACGCTCACCGTGACCGGGCCTCTCAACGCCGACGCGGTGCTGGAGCTCTGCTAGGTCGCGAAGCGTTCTACCAGGGGATGGGCTGGCCGTCGTAGGCGAAGAAGCCGCCGTGATTCGCAGGGGTTAGGGCGCTCACCGTTTTCAGCAGGGCCGCGGCGGAGCCCTCCGGCGTTAGCAGCTTCGGCTGATCGGCGCGGCGGAAGGGCTCGGAAAGCCCCGTGGCCACGGTGCCAGGATGGAGCGCCACGCAGAGCAAATCCCGGTGCTTACGGCGTAGCTCGATGGCGAGGGTGCGCAGGCCCATGTTGTGGGCCGCCTTGCTCATGCGATAGCTGTACCAGCCCCCGAGGCGGTTATCTTCGATGCTGCCTACCCGGGCCGATAGGCTTGCCCACAGGGCCGGCCCCCGGCGGGGAAGGCCCGGGGAGAGGGCTTTAGCGAGGAGGAGGGGCGCGACGGCGTTAATCCGGTAGCTGGCCACAAGGGCTGCGCTCTCCACGTCGGCGAGGCGCTTTTCCGGCGCAAGTCCTGGACCATGCAGAAGCCCCGCGGTATAGAAAATCAGACTCGGGGGCTGGGCCCCGCTCACCTGCGCTGCGCCGAAGGCGGCGATGGCAGGGTCATCAGTGAGATCGAGGCTTTGGTAGGGAATCCCGTCTTTTTCCGTGGCCGCGCCCCGGTGCGTCGCGACCACCGAGGCCACCTGGGGATGGGCGGCGAGGGCCCTGGCTAGGGCATGGCCTACGCCGCCGGCGCCTAGGACCAGAGCATGATGCTGCGTGCTTTCATTGGAAAAAATCATCGGGCGTTTCCTCGGAGGCGCCGGGCCAGGGGCAGGCGAATTTCAATTTCCACCCCGGATCCGTCGGGAAGGTTTCGCGCCAGGGCGCTGCCGCCATGGTGCGCGGCGATCACCCGAACTACGTAAAGGCCCAGCCCAAAATGGAGTTTGGTGTCGTTCGTACCGTCCCGGCGGGTGACCATGGATTCGAACATGCTGGCCAGGGTGTCCTCGGACAGTAGAGGGCCCTGATTGCGGATGGTCAGCACCGCCTCGCTGCGCTCCCGGCGTAGGACCACGGCGATGGGCGTAGTTGGCAGGGCGAAGTCCAAAGCGTTATCAATGATTTTGTCGAGCAGCTGCTCGATGCGGTAATCCGCGGCCTCCACGGAGACCCCATTCCCCGGGCCCTGGAAGGTGAGGCGCCGCGGCGCCTGGAGCGCAGCGGAGTTTCGCACGTAGCTCTCTACCAGCGCCTCAAGATCCAAGATTTCCAGGTCCTCGGCCTTTAGCGACTCCTCAAGATTGGCCGCGTCCGCAAGGTTCTGCACGATCGCCCCAATGCGCTGCACCCCGCGCCGGGCCGCATCCAGATACTTGCTGTCGGAAAGCTCCGGTTGGGTGTCCTCAAGGTTCTGGAGGGATGTGGAAAGCGTGTTGAGGGGATTGTTGATCTCGTGGCGTAGGGTGCGGGGCATGTTTTCCAGGAACTGGTTGTGCTGGTGCAGGCGCGCGAGCATCTGGGAGACGTTGCGGGAGAGCTCCCCGAGCTCGTCCCCGGCGCGGGCTTCCCGGCGCAGCTCGAAGGTGCGGAGGCGACCCTGCTGATCGATGGCCCGGGAGGCTTCGGCGCCCAGGCCCCGAATGCGCCAGGCCAGACGCAGGGAAAAGGTGAGGAGGGCCAGGAATACGAGGGCGATGGTCAGCACCGCGAAGCCGATGATGCGATCGAGGGCGTCGCGCTGCAGGGCAAGGATTTCATCCGTGTCCTGTTCCACCACCACGGCGCCCAGGGTGCGCTCCCGGCCCCGAATGGGGACGGCGGCCATGATGATTTCCTGCTCGTTGCTGAGGCGCCGGCGCAGGGCGAGGGGACTCCCGGCGAGGGCCGTGTCGATCACCGCGTCGCTCGCGACGGGAGTGGCGTTATCCGCTTGGCCGAGCCGAGCAATGGCCAGGAGGCCGCGCACGAGGGGGCGGAAGAATTCCAGGGGGCCGAGGGCGGGGGCAGACAGGGGCGGCGCTTCCGGTCCTTCCCGTTGATACGCGCCCGTTTCCGCGCGCACCCGGCGCTCGCCGTCGATGACCAAGATGCGGGCTCCGGCATAGCCGAGCCCCTCGACAATATTGAGCACCTCTGGAGAGCGCAGGACGATGAGATTGAAGGCCTCGGGCCCCGCCGTGGGCAGGGTTTGGACCATGGTGCGCTGGCTGCGAGTGCTGGGGTCATCCACATCCACCACGCTAATGCCAAAGGATTCCCGGGCATTGAGCATGGCCAGGGGAAGGCGGAACTCCACCACATAGCCTTCCCCGGTGTTGGTGGGGGAAACAAAGCCCTGAATGCGATTGTCCGGCTGCCCATCGCTGGCGAAGCGCCAGGCCTCGTCCATGGCGTAGGCGGTGAGCACGCCGGGGCCAGAGAAAGTGAGCTGGATGCGCCCCCGGGCGCCGCTGGCATCCTGGAAGGTCAAGCGCACATGATCGGCGTTGTCGAGGCGTAGCGCGTCCGGGTCCCGCCAGATTCGATCCTGATCGAGGATGCGCAGTACGGCGTAGAGTTGGTCGGCGCGCTCCCCGAGAATCAGGTCGAAGGAGCCATCGGGTCGATTCCCACTGTCCGGGTCGGCGCCAAACACCAGGCGCCGTTCGGCGAGCCCGTCCCAGTCTCCGTCCCGGCCGTCGAGACGAATGGCCGAGGGCAAGGGATGAGCGTAAAGGGAGGCGTAGCCTTCCGCGCTCAGGGGCAGATCGTTGAAGAGGTCATCCCGGCCGTTGAGGAGCGTGGAGATCCCCTCGGCCGTGAGGAGCTGGGCCTGAGCCTGGCCTTGGATCAGGAACTGCTCCATGGCCAAAAGCTGGCGCAGGCTGAAATAGGGGAGGCTTAGGAGCGCGGCCCCGAGGAGCATGAGCTTGGTGGCGAGGCTCGGCCCCCGGAAGCGTCGCGTGGCCACGGGCTAGCTGCCCACCCAGCGATAGCCGTAACCGTATTCGCTTTTGATGGCGGAGAAGCTTGAATCTACGCGCTCGAACTTTTTGCGGATGTTACGCATGTGCGTGTTGATGGTGTTATTCGTTACTAACGATTGCATGGTGGCGTTCATGAGCGTCTCGTAGCTGACGGCGTGCCCCGGGGCGCGAACGAGCTTGGCCAGCATGCGAAACTCCGTCCCGGATAGGTCGATGCTTTGGCCCTTCCAGGAGACCAGGAGCGCATCCTGGTCGAGCACGAGATCGCCGATGCGCTGCGCGCTGGGGCTGGGCGCCGTGGCGCCGCCGTCGCGCTGGGAGCCGATGCGCAGCAGGGACGCTATCCGCTCTGCCAGGTAGTCGAGGGAGATGGGCTTCGGCAGGTAATCCCAGGCGCCGAGGCGAAGCCCGGAGATCTTATCGATCTCATCGATGCGCTCGGTGAGGAAGAGCACGGGTAGGCTCGGGCGCCGGGCGAGGAGATCGCGGCAGAGCTCAAAGCCCGCGTCGATCTCATCGCCGAGTATGATGTCCAAGATGGCGAGGTCCGGGAGGGCCTGTTCGAAGCCCGCGAGGGCCTCGGCCCGGGATCCGTAGGCCCGCACCAGGTAGCCCTTTTTGGTGATGGCGTCCCGGTAGTTCTCCCGCTGATCCGGATCGTCCTCGACAATGGCGATGGTTTTTTTCATGCGGTGCCTTCCCGAAGGGGTGTCCCAGTGGAGTTTATGAGCTTTTGGACCGTAGATCGCGTCCTCGAATTCGCCGGCCTGGTCACGGGGCTGGCCTGCGTCTGGCTCCTGATCCGCCAGCATATTGCCACCTGGCCCCTGGGCATCGTCTACGTTTTCCTCTCGCTCTACATTTTTTGGGAGGCCAAGCTCTATGCAGACTTCCTACTGCACCTAGGGTTCCTTGCCTTGAACAGCTATGGCTGGTGGGTGTGGTCGCAGGGCCAGGGGGAAGAAGACGCCACGCTTCCCGTGACCCGCGCGCCCCGGCGTGAGCTTCTCATGGTGGTCGCCCTTGGGGTGCTGGGTACGGTGGTTTTCGGCACGCTCTTCGCCCGTACTACGGATGCCGCCTTGCCCTACTGGGATAACGCCACCACGGCCTTTTCCCTAGGCGCCAT
This sequence comes from Gammaproteobacteria bacterium, assembly GCA_030828335.1. Classification (GTDB taxonomy): domain Bacteria; phylum Pseudomonadota; class Gammaproteobacteria; order Pseudomonadales; family Azotimanducaceae; genus Salivita. The sequence continues at coordinate 1,985 of JAURCQ010000056.1, read as the reverse complement.
GTGGCTATCGGCACGCAAGCGCCTCGAAAACTGGGCCCTTTGGCTGGCCGTGGACGTGGTCGCGGCAGGCATCTATGCCGTGAAGGGGCTGCCTTTCTATGCGCTCCTTTACACCATTTATCTGGGCCTAGCGGTGCTGGGCTTCCAGCATTGGCGCCGCGCCCTGGACGAGGACGCCTAGCCATGGACGTCGTGCTCACGGGGGTGGAGTCCACGGGGAAAAGCACCCTGGCCGAGGCCCTTGCGGCGCGTCTTGGGCGCCCCTGCGTATCCGAGGCCGCCCGTGCCTACCTTGCACTACGAGGGGGGCGCTACGACGAAGGGGACCTCCTCGCCATTGCTCGCCGCCAGTGGGCCTGGGCCCGCTGGGCACGGGGACCGGCGGTGCTCGACACGGATCTCTGGACCCTCGTGATATGGGCCTACGTACGCTTTGGCCGGGTGGACCCCTGGCTTCGCGCCGCGGCGGCGGATCAGGGGCCTCGCTGCTACTTACTTTGCGAGCCTGACCTGCCCTGGGCGGCCGATCCCCTCCGGGAACATGCCGATCCCGCGGCCCGGGCGGCCCTTCATAGGCGCTATGAAACCACGCTGGCTACCCAGCCCTGGCCCTGGGTGCGCCTCCGGGGCAGGGGGGGCGACAGGCTGGCCGCGGCGGAGGCGGCGCTTGAGGATTGGGGCCTGAGGCCCTAGGAGGCTTCTAGGTGCTCTAGCGCCTGGATGGCCTGGCGTTCCTGAACCTCGGCCTCCGTGATGCCTTCGCCTCGAGCCCAGAGCGCCCAGGCGTACTCCCGTAGCCAGTGCAGCGTCTCGAGCATCCGCCATGCCCCAGCCGTTGGAAGCATGGCGCCGTAGCTTGAAAAGAGGGCCCCCGCCTGCCGGTGGCCTAGGCCCAAGTGGGTCGCCAAGGTCACGAGCTCAAAGTGGGGGTCCCCGGGGCTCGCGAGCTCCCAATCTAGGAAAGTGAACCGGAGGCCGTGGCGCAGGACGTTACCGCCATGCAGATCATTATGGGTTAAGCGGTCGCTGCGAAGGGGATAGGAGAGAAGGGCTTCTAGCCGGCCCTGCCATCGAGGGTCCGCGCTGATCCCCTGGGCCCCGGCGCGCTCCAGGCAGCTGAGCGAATAGCGGGCGGGATGGAAGGGTGGGGCGTTCTTTGGATAGGGCAGGGCATGGAGCCGTCGTAGCTGCTGACCCAGGGCCCAGCAGCAGGAGCCGGCCCTCAGCGAAGCTGCGTCTAAGGGGGTGCCGGGGCAGGCCTCCGTGGCCAGACGGCCGGTTTCCGAGTCAAAAAAGCGCACCGGCGCGGCAAGCGACCCGGCCGCGCCAAGTAGCGCCCCCTCCCTGGCCCAATCCACCCCCGGGGGGGGCGTCGCGCTGCGGGGGGCCCGAAAGAAGCCCTGGTGCCCGGGGCCTTGGAGGGCGTAAACCGTATTGGTCCAGCCCAGGCCTGCAGCGCTGCCTAGCGTATAACCTGCCAGGGCCCTGGGGAGGCGAGGGGGCTCAGGCGCCCGCATTACCCCAGAGCGCTGCGTAGAGCCCCTCCATCTCTTCCAGGGTCGGGACCCGAGGGTTATTGGCCGGGGATCCGGAGGCCTGCGCCTGCTGGGCCATGGTGGGCAGGGCCGCAAACCACGCGTCCCGATCGATGCCAAAGGCCGCCGGGGAGGGCACGGCGAGGCGCTGATTAAGGGCAGAGAGGCCCTCGATAAGCGCCTGGCTTTGCGCCTCGGTACTGGCGCTGGCGTCGGCCCAGCCCATGAGCACCGCCGCTTCCCCGTAGCGTTGAAGGGCGGCCTCTCGGGAAAAGGCCGTGACCGTCGGCAATAGCATGGCGTTGGAAAGGCCATGGGGGACGTGGAAGAGGGCGCATCCCGAGACGACCGTGCTGATCGAGGCGTTGGCCCTTGGCCGCGATTTCGATTTCCGCAACGGGCGCGATGCCGACGGGCCGATCTTCCCCGTGAGCGACGTGGATCCCCGCC
>JAURCQ010000055.1 GCA_030828335.1 Gammaproteobacteria bacterium | reverse complement strand
TGAGGTGGTCATGCCCACGGTGGCTCAGCTGGAGCGCGCGCTGACTCGTGCCGGGCTGGCCTATCGCCTTGCCCCGCGCTGGGGACGCCAGGCGCTTATGCCGCGACGCCTCGCCGTGGAGGCCTGGCGACGTGGTTGAGACGACGCGCCGGAAGGCGGAGCTATCCGTGGCGGGCTGGCGGGAGTGGATTCAACTTCCGGAGCTGGGCCTGGGCCCCCTGGTGGCCAAGCTGGATACGGGGGCTCGAACCTCAGCGCTTCACGCCGAGGATTTGGCCTTTTTTGAGCGCGATGGCCTTCGCCATGTTCGCTTTCGCGTTCCCCTGGTGGGGCGTCGCCCTTGCGCCCTGGCGCGAGCGGAGGGGTGTCGGACTGTCGAGGCGCCGGTGCTGGGCTATCAGCGGGTGCGCAATTCCGGCGGAATCGATAGCGATCGCGTGCTTATCGAAACCCCCTGCCGCTTGGGCGATCGGACCTTCCTCATCCAGCTGACCCTGGTGAGCCGAGCCCGCATGCAGCTCCCCGTATTATTGGGGCGGCGGGCCCTTGGGGGGCGCGTTTGGGTCGATTCCGCCCGGGCCTTTGCCCTCTCCTCACGCCGTTAGGCAGGGGGCGAAAAAAAAGGTTGTCACCAAAGAAAAAGGGGCGCAGATTCCGCGTTTTTTGAGGCCCCTCCCCATGACCACGGCGCGCAAAATTGCCGTCCTTTCTCGTAATCCAAAGCTCTATTCTACCCAGCGACTGGTGGAGGCCGGGCGGGCCCGTGGCCATCGCGTCGAGGTCATCGACACGCTGCGCTGCTACATGAACATGGCTACGGCGAAGCCCTCGATTCACTACCGGGGGCGCTCCCTGGATGACTTCGATGCGATCATTCCCCGCATCGGTGCGTCCATCTCCTTCTACGGCGCCGCCGTGGTGCGCCAGTTCGAGATGATGGGGGTCTACTCCATCAATGAATCGGTGGCGATCACCCGGGCCCGGGACAAGCTCCGCTCCCTCCAGTTGCTGGCGCGGAAGGGCATCGGCATGCCTATCACCGGCTTTGCCCACTCGCCGGACGATATCCCAGACCTCATCAGCATGGTGGGCGGTGCGCCTCTGGTGATTAAACTTCTAGAGGGCACGCAGGGCATCGGAGTGGTGCTCGCGGAAAACGCCACGGCGGCGAAAAGCGTGATTGAGGCCTTCATGGGCCTTAACGTGAACATCATGGTGCAGGAGTACATCAAGGAGTCCGAGGGCTCCGATCTACGCTGCTTCGTGCTTGGCGATCGGGTCATTGCGGCGATGAAGCGCCAGGGCGCACCGGGGGAATTTCGCTCCAATCTGCATCGCGGCGGCACGGCGGAACCGGTACGCATCACCTCCGCGGAGCGGCGCGCTGCGGTGGGGGCGGCGCGCGCCATGGGGCTCAACGTGGCTGGGGTGGATATTCTGCGCTCGAACCACGGACCTCTCGTGCTGGAGGTGAATAGCTCCCCGGGGCTCCGCGGCATCGAAGCGGCCACGGGCCTCGATGTGGCCGGCAAAATCATCGAGTTTATTGAGCGAGAGGGGGCGCCTAACCGCACCCGAACCCGCGGCCGGGGCTAGGCCCCTTTCGAGGCATGGACCTCAGGGTGGCCTGAGGTAGACTCCGGCAACGGGCGCTGGAGGGGAACCCATGACCACAACTGCTGAATGCTCTCGCGAGGAGATGCTCGCGCTGCTTGATGCGCAGCGAGCTGCCGCCCTTGCCGATGCGCCGGTGAGCCTTGCGCTTAGACAGGACCGACTCCGCCGCGCCGTCACCGTTTTGCTCGATAACGCCGACGATTTTTGCGAAGCCCTTCGGGCGGATTTCGGCCATCGCTCCGTGCACCAATCCCTGTTCACGGATATCGCCAGCAGCCTCGAGCCCTTGAAGGCTGCGCAGAAACGCGTGGCGCGCTGGATGCGCCCAGAGCGCCGCCGGGCGAGCATGCCCTTTGCGCTCTTTGGGGCGAAGGCGCGGATTGAATATCAGCCCCTGGGCGTGGTGGGGGTGATCAGTCCCTGGAATTTTCCTATTCAGCTCACCTTCTCGCCCCTAGCGGGCATTTTGGCGGCGGGAAACCGGGTGATGATCAAGCCCTCGGAATTCACGCCCCAGACCTCGGCGCTCATGGCCGAGGCCTTTGCCCAGCGCTTCGATGCCACGGAGATTGCCGTTGTGCAGGGGGGCCCAGAGGCTGGGGCCGCCTTCGCGGGCCTGCCCTTCGACCATTTGCTCTTCACCGGCGCGACCAACGTGGCCCGCCATGTGATGCGCGCTGCCGCGGAGAACCTCGTTCCCGTGACCCTCGAGCTGGGGGGTAAATCCCCGGTGGTGCTCTCCGATAGCGCGAAGCTTGAACAGGCCACGCGGCGCCTGATGATGGGCAAGACCCTAAACGCCGGGCAAATCTGCCTAGCCCCGGACTATGTCATGGTGCCCGAGGGGCAGGTGGACGCTTTCGTAGAGGCCAGCACCGCCGCCGTGGGCCGGCTCTATCCCACGCTCCTCGATAACCCCGATTACACCTCCATCGTGAATCAGCGCCACTTTGACCGCCTCCAAGGCTACCTCGAGGATGCCCGGGAGAAGGGCGCCACGGTGCTTGAGATCAATCCCGCGGGGGAAGATTTCCGACAGCAGCCCCACCACAAAATTGCGCCGCACCTGATCCTGAATCCCACGGAGGATATGGCGGTGATGCAGGAGGAGATTTTCGGTCCCCTGCTGCCCGTGAAGACCTATCGCGCCTTCGAGGAAACCATCGACTACGTAAACGCCCACCCCCGACCCCTCGGTTTGTACTATTTCGGCGAGAAGGCGGAGGAGGAGCGGTCGCTGCTGGATCGCACTACCTCCGGAGGGGTGACCCTGAATGACGTCATCATGCACGTGTCCCAGGAGGACCTTCCCTTTGGGGGGGTGGGGCCTAGCGGCATGGGGGCTTATCACGGCTACGAAGGCTTCAAGACCTTTAGCCACGGCAAATCCATTTACCGGCAAAGCCGGCTGGATATGCACAGCCTGGGGCTGGCACCGCCCTGGGGGGACAAGTTCCTGCGCCTCCTGAAGGGGCAGCTAAAGCCCTAGGGCATCCACAAGAAAGCGACATTTTAGCGGGGCCCGGCCCCGCTTGTTTTGGGGAGAAACGCATGAAGCAGGTCGGCGAGACCTTTTCCGACGCCACCCGGCGTTACGTCCTGGGGGTGTTGGTGGTGACCTACACCTTCAATTTCATTGATCGCCAGATCCTCGGGATCCTCGTGGAGCCCATTAAGCAGGACCTGGGGGTGAGCGATACGGCCATGGGCTTGCTCACGGGCCTCGCCTTCGCCGTGTTCTACACCTTCATGGGGATTCCCATTGCGCGCATCGCAGACCGCACCAACCGGCGGAATTTGATTGCCGGGGCCCTGGCGATCTGGAGCCTGTTCACCGCGCTTCAGGGCTTTGCCCAGAGCTTTATGCAGCTGCTCCTATTTCGCATTGGGGTGGGGGTGGGGGAGGCTGGCTGCAGTCCGCCGTCCCATTCCATGCTCGCCGACTATTACCCGCCGGAGCGTCGCGCCACGGCCCTGGGCATCTATGCCCTGGGTATTCCCTTCGGGATCCTCTTTGGCTTTTTTGTCGGGGGCTGGATGGAGCAGTTCTTTGGCTGGCGCTGGGCCTTCGTGGTGGTGGGCATTCCCGGCCTTCTGCTAGCGCTTTTGGTGCGCTTTACGGTGAAGGAGCCGCTCCGGGGCATGTCCGAGGTTAACCGGCCGCCCGCCGATGCGCCGCCCGCGGTGCAGCCTCCGGTCAAGGAAGTGATCGCTTACCTTCTGGCGCGTCGCTCGTTCATCCATATGGCCATCGGCGGTGGGGTGACGGCCTTCGTGGGCTACGGTCTCATTACCTTTGCTGCGGCCTTCTTCACGCGCAGCCACGGCATGAGCTCCGGGGAGCTGGGCACCTACCTGGGCCTGATCTTTGGGATCCCCGGGGGTATTGGTATTGCCCTGGGGGGACGCCTCGCGGATTACTTTGGGGCCCGGGACCCTCGCTGGTATCTCTGGGTGGTCGCCGTGGGGCTGCTGATGTTGATTCCCTTTGCCCTGGCTGCCTATATGGTGCAAAGCGCGGGCCTAGCCCTGCTGCTTCTGGTCATTCCCGTGATGCTGGGCAACTTCTACCAGGCCACCACCTTCGCGCAGACCCAAACGCTGGTGGGCGTGCGCATGCGTTCCGTGGCCGCGGCGATCCTTTTGTTCGTGCTGAACATGATCGGCTTGGCCTGTGGGCCTTCCGTGGTGGGGATTCTTTCCGACTGGCTCGCGCCGAACTACGGCGACGAATCCCTGCGCTGGGCGCTCTTCCTGTGCACCTTTGCGAACTTTTGGGCGGCGTTTCACTACTGGCGGGCGGGGGTGCACTTCCCGAAGGATCGGGCCCGGGCTGAAGCCTAGGCCTGACCGAGGGGCCCCTACTTAAAGGCGGCGAGCGCTTCCCGGAACCGGATGTTCTCCGGTTCCAGCTGCACGGCCTTGAGGAGGTCCTCCTGGGCGGCTTTTTTGCGCCCAAGCTGTTCCTGGGCCAGGGATCGGTTGAAGTACACCAGGGCGTTTCGGCCCTCGGAGTAGAAGAGGGCTTGGTCGTAGTCGGCCATGGCTTCCGTGAAGCGCTTCAAGCGAACGAAGAGGTTGCCGCGGTTGATGAGGGCATGGATGAGGCCGGGGCTGAGCTCCAGTGCTCGGCCGAAATCCCCCAGGGCCCGCTCCGCGCGACCGCTTTGCCCATAGAGGATGCCGCGGTTGGTGTAGGTGGCCGCGCGATCCTTCTCCGAAAGGTTTTCGATTTCCAGCGCCTTCGTACATAACTCAATGGTGCTCAGGCTGCTTTGCCCGGCGAGGGCGCCTTCGAAGCAGCGCTGCGCATTGCTGACCCCGAGTACCGTTTCCGCGCCGGCCCATAGGGGCGCGCTGAGGGCAAGGAGCCCGGCGGTAAGCAGTGGCCTAGGCAAAAACGAGTTCATGTACGCGAGCGTATCCAAGCGATGATGGAATAAAAGCTTACGCCTCTCGTGGAAGACCCCCAAGGGGTTTTAGCGACAGTCCAGGGAAAATCGGAGCCGGCGGTCCACGGTCTTCAAGGTGCTAGCCAGGGCCTCTAGGGTCGGAGGGAGGGGGCGTCCGGGGTGAAGGTCGATGTTGTAGTCCAGCCGATCCACCCGGCCCAAGCGATGGTCTAGCCGCTGGGCACTAACGGTGAAGGTCCGATGGCCCAGCCAGGGCCCCTCGGCGGATAGGGCGTCATCCTGCCAGCTCAAGCTGGCGGTGTTCAGAAGGTCCCGGCCCTGGGCATAAAGGGCCTGCTGTTGAGGCACCGAGAGCGGCCGGGTGCGCTGCTGGGGCTCGTCGGAAAAGAGGCTTGGGCTAAGCCAGCGCACCACGAGCTTTGCGTCGTCCTCCGGGTAGAACACCGCTTCCCACCACTGGGTTTCGAAATCACAGGCGAGGCTGAAGCTTAAGCGGAGGCCCTCGGGCGGGTGTTTAGGTAGGGGGGCGCTTAGGCTTTCCGGCGAAAAGCCAAGAAGGGCCAGCGCCGCGACGACCGGGCGAAGGCGGGAAGACCGCGCGAGGAGGGAGGCGATCCAGAGCATCATGGAAAAAGGGTGGGCCCGCGCCGGGGGAAGTGCAAGCCTTTTCCCAGGGGTTGGCGTATTCTAGAGGGGCACGGGCCGCCCCTATTTCCGGCATAGCTGGCCGGCGCTGGATCTTCACATGCAGGCACAACCACCGCTCGGCCCCCCCATTGCTGAGCTCGATCGGCAGCGTTTTGAACGCCATGGCTATCTCGTGGTCCGGGGCCTTGCGCCCCCGGCCTTGCTGGCGGCGATGGAGCGGGCGGTCGATCAGCATCTAGACCCTTTGCTCGGTCCCGCGGAATTCGAAGCCGATGTGGCCTACCCCGGCGCCCCTGCGGATCGCCTCGCCCCCGGGGGCAAAACGCCGCGGCGCCTCTTGAATGCGCTTAGCCGGGATTCGAGCTTTCGGTCCTGGGCCCTTTCCTTGCCCGTGGCCCGGCGCCTCGAGATTCTTCTCGGCGGCCCCGTGGCTTTGGCCCAGAGCCATCACAACTGCATCATGACCAAGTATCCCGGCTTCTCGAGCGATACGGCCTGGCATCAGGATGTGCGCTATTGGTCCTTCGATCGCCCCGAACTTATTAGCGTGTGGTTGGCCCTGGGGGAGGAGCGGGAGGAGAACGGCGGCTTAAGGGTGCTGCCGGGAACGCACAGCCAGCCCGTCGACCGCGGGCGCCTCGATGCGGCGCTTTTCCTGCGCCAGGACCTCGAGGAGAACCAAGCGCTGTTGAATTCGGCCGTGGATCTCGAGCTTCGCCGCGGGGATGTGCTGTTTTTCCACGGGCGCCTGTTTCATGCCGCGGGCCGCAATCGAACGCAAACGGTGAAGCGCTCTGTTGTGTTTACCTATCACCGCCAAGATAACCGCCCTATTCCGGGCACCCGCTCCGACGCCTATCCTTCCCTGCCCCTCGCCTAGGCGTGCTGGATTCGGGGCAGGGCTAGAGCGCGCCCCGACCCTTCTCGAGCCGGGCCTTCGCGATGCTTAAGCGCAGCAGGTCGGAGGCCCCCTCGGCGAACTGCCAGCTGCGCACCTCGCGGTAGCACCGGGTGAGGGGATCATCGCTCCGGAGCGCCTGGGCTCCGCATAGCTGGAGGGCGCCGCTGAGCACCCGCTCCGCAGTCTCGCTGGCCAGTACCTTCAAGGCCGAGAGCGCTTCCGGAGCCCCGGGGGGGGCGCCCGCAGGGGGCGCGGGGCTGGCGCCCGCAAACTGCTGGGCGACGCGATAGAGCGTGCTTCGCGCCGTGAAAACCGCCATCCACAGCTCCGCGAAGCGCAGTTGGGCGCCTTCCCGATCCGCTAGCCGCGCGCCATCGGGCCGCTGTGCCTGCAGATGGCTGGCGGCGCGGTGGACCGCATAGGCCATGAGGCCCACGGCTTCGGCAGCGAGGGCGAGGCGGGTTCGATTGATTTGGTCGAAGGCTTGGCGCTGGCCCTGTCCCGGCGCGCCCAGGGAATGGGCTTCGGGGACAAAAGCCTCATCTAGCACCAGGGCGCAGTGCTGCCCTCCGTCCAGCGTTTCAAAGAAGTCGTCCCGGGTGACCCCCGGGGCCTCGGCCTCCACCACCAGCATGAGGGGGCCCTCGGGGCTTTTGGCGTAGACCAGAAAGTGATCGGCGCGCCGGCCTCCGGTGACGAAGCTTTTGCGCCCGGAGAGGCGGAAGCCGTCGGGAGCCGGCGCGGCGGTGACGGGCGCTCGGGGGTCGTCGGTGAAGGCAAAGGCCTGGCGCTTGAGGCCGGCCATCACGGGCTGCCCAAAGCGCGTCTGGAGCGCCGGGCTTGCCTGCTGCAGCAGCCCGGGGCTGGGGCCGAGGGCCCCGTGGCGACGCCGCGCGCCGGTCGCGGCGAGGCGCTCACGCACCACGACGAGGGAGAGCAGGGCCTCCCGGCCGGGGCGCTGGGCAAGATCAAACAGCCCCGCAGCCTGGGCCGCGGCTCGAAGGTGACGCTCCCCCTCACCGTCCTCCGCCATCGCCTCAGCTTCGGCAAGGGCCCCTCGGGCGAGGGCATCGGCGGCGGCGAAGATCGCCTGCTCCCTGTCCCCCAGCCCCTCAAAGGGTGAAAGGACCGTCACGAGCTGAGGCCCAGAAAGGCGGCGGGGGCCACGGTGATGAGGGTCAGCAGACCGAGGCCGGCGATCACCAGCAGGCCCGCGGTGAGGGTCAGCCGTTCTGTCCGGGCGCGCTGAGCGATAAGCGCCTGAATGCCTTCCTGGTCGAGCCCCGCCAGGGAGGACGCCAGGGCATAGCGCACGAGCCCATCGGGGGTGCGGGGCAGGCGGACAAAAAGGGCCTGGCAGCCCTCGAGGCGATCGCGGATCTCAAAAACCCCGAGGCCCGTGGCTCGGGATAGCTCCACGGGATGCATGAAGCGGCTGGGGTGGTTCAGAAAGGCTTCCACCATGCGGAGGATGGCCCCCTCCTTCCCAAGGTAGGTAAATAGGGTCATGTCGTGCGAGCTCTCTTTTCAGCCACTAAAAGGGCCCGGTGGGGCGCTGGCAAGCCCTCTACGGTAAGGGACTCATCCTCCGGCGCAAGGGCCTCGCGCAGAGATTCGAAGGGCATCCAGGGCGTGGTGCGCTGTTCCTCGGGGGTGGTGGGGGCGAGGCTCGCGCAATGGCTTTCAAAGCCCAGGCGGCCCAGCCAGCGCTGGAGCGCTGCCACGCTCGGGAGGAACCATACGTTGCGCATGCGGGCGTAGCGATCGGGGGGCACCAGCACCTGCTGCGCGTCGCCGGGAATGACCAGGGTTTCCAGCACCAGCTGGCCTCCCGGGGCGAGCTGCGCCGCCAAAGCCGAAAGGTGGGCGAGGGGGTCGCGTCGGTGATAGAGCACGCCCATGCTCATGACCACGTCAAAGGGCTCGGCCTTGGGCAGGGCTTCAAAGGGTAGGGGCAGAAGAAGCCACTGGGGGTCCGGGGCGTAGCGGTCAAAGGCCGCGCTTTGGCAGCTAAAAAGGAGCGTGGGGTCGACGCCCACCACGGTGGCGGCGCCGGCGCCGCGAAGGCGGCGAGCGTAGTAGCCGTTACCGCAGCCCACGTCGAGGACGCGCTTGCCCGCAAGGTCAAGGTGCGGAGCGAGCCGGTCCCATTTCCAATGGGACTGCCATTCCGCATCGACGGTGACCCCAAAAAAATCGAAGGGACCCTTGCGCCAGGGGCGCAGGCCCTGAAGGCCTCCTTCGAGGGCAGCCCGCTCCTCCTGGCTTAGGGGGCGGGGACTCGAGAGACGCGGCGCAGGGCCGGTGAGATTTGCGGTGACCTCCGGGAGGTCGGGTAGGCGTTTCAGCGCCGCCTCCCAGCGGGGACGATCGCCGTGGCGCCCGGGTTTCAGGGCCTCAGCCAGCGCGGGGCCAAGGGCTTCGGCCCAGGGAGCGAGCCCAAGGGCGTCGAGGCGCGTGGCGAGGTCTTCGGCGCTAGGCAGCATGGGGCTTAAGGGCCAGGAGCGTGACAAAGTTCAGCTGCTGGAGAAGGACCGTCACGGCGGTAAAGCCCGCCTGGCGCAGACGCGCCTCATGCTCCGCCACCGTCTCCCGGACCAACACCGTTTCTAGCGCCTGCCGCTTGCCCTCGATTTCCGCCGGGGAGTAGCCCTGAGCGGCCTTAAAGTCGTGGTGCAGCGTCCCTAAGAGGGTGTCCACCTTCGGGTCCGGGTCGCGAATTTTCTCGCTGAGCACCAGGGCGCCGCCGGGGCGTAGGGCGGCGAAGAGGCGGGCCATGAGCGGCGCCCGGGCCTCTAGGGGTAGGAATTGAAGGGTCCAATTGAGGATAAAGAGGCTCGCGGGCGGAAAGGCCAGGGCTTCCAGATCCGCGTGCTCGAAGCGGGGACCGGGGGTCAGGGCCAGCGCGGCAAAGCGTGCTTCGGCCTGGGCGATCATGGGGGCGGCGTTATCCACACCAAGGAGCGTGACGGGCCGGCCCTCGAGGGCCCGGGCGCAGGCAAGCAGGCTATCGCCAAGGGAACAGCCGAGGTCTACCACGGCGCTGTGGTCCTGGGCATAGCGGGCCGCCAAGCGCCCGGTGAGGGCGAGGGTGGCTTCGTAGCCCGGAACGGACCGGCGGATCATGTCCGGGAAGACCGAGACCACGGCCTCGTCAAAGCGGAAGCTCCCCGGCGCCGCTGGGGTTTCGGCGTAGAGCGTATCCCGTTTCATGGTTCTGCCAGCGCCGTCGTGAGTGTCATATTTCCTTCAGTGTGGTCTGTCATACTGACGTCACCTAAGGGCTAAGTGTAGCGCCATGATGAGCCGGAAACCCGCTGCAAAGGCCGCCCTCGAACCCGCGGGCGCCACCTTGTTCTTCAACCGCGAGCTCTCCCTGCTCGAGTTTAATCGCCGGGTTCTGGAGCAGGCGAAGGACGACAGCGTACCTTTGCTCGAGCGGCTGCGCTTTTTATGCATCGCGGCGTCGAACCTCGACGAGTTTTTTGAGATCCGGGTGGCCGGGCTCAAGCAGCAGCTTGCCTATGGCGCGACCCAGCGGGGCCCGGATAACCTGGGTCCGGGAGAGCAGCTCCAGCGCATCTCGGAGCGGGTCCACGATCTGGTGGACGAGCAGTACCGGGTGCTGAACGATACGCTCATTCCCGCGTTGGAAGGGGAGCACATTCGTTTCATTCGCCGAGCGGACTGGGCCAAGCGCCACGCCGACTGGATCAAGCGCTTTTTTGCTCGGGAGCTGGTGCCCGTGCTGTCCCCCATTGCGCTCGACCCCGCCCATCCCTTTCCCCGGGTACTGAATAAGTCTCTGAACTTTATCGTCACCCTCGAGGGCAAGGATGCTTTCGGCCGGAATAGCGGCATGGCCATCGTCGGCGCGCCTCGGTCCCTGCCTCGGGTGGTGGCGCTGCCCGAGTCCGTGTCCCAGGGGCCAAACGATTTCGTCTTCCTCTCCTCGATCATTCACCAACACGTGAGCGATCTGTTCCCGGGCATGAAGGCCACGGGGTGCTACCAGTTTAGGGTGACGCGGAATTCCGATTTGTTCGTCGACGAGGAAGAAATCGACGATCTGAAGCGGGCCCTGGAAGGGGAGCTCTCGGCCCGTCGCTTTGGCGATGAGGTGCGCCTGGAACTCGCGGAGGATTGCCCGGAAGAGGTGGAGGAGTTTCTCGTTCGCCAGTTCGAGCTGGAAGAGGACGACGTCTACCGGTGCAATGGCCCCGTCAATCTCACCCGCCTGATGGCCATTCCCGATCTTATCGATCGTCCGGATCTGAAATACCCGGGCTTCGCCTCGGGGATCCCGGCGCGGGTTCGGCGCAACGATGACATCTTTGATGTGATCCGCCGCGGCGATCTACTGCTGCACCATCCCTTTGAATCCTTTGCGCCGGTGATCGACTTCCTTCGCCAGGCCGCCCGGGATCCAAACGTGCTGGCGATTCGGCAGACGCTTTATCGCACCGGCGCTGACTCGGCGATTGTGAAAGCGTTGGTCGATGCCTCCCGCCGGGGCAAGGAAGTGATGGTGGTCATCGAGCTGCGCGCGCGCTTCGATGAAGAAGCCAATATCGAGCTCGCGGAAACGCTCCAGGAAGCTGGGGCCCATGTAGTCTATGGCGTGGTGGGCCATAAGACCCACTCTAAGATGATGCTCGTGTTGCGCCGGGAGGGGCGGATGCTGCGTCGCTACGTGCACCTCGGGACGGGGAAC
>JAURCQ010000054.1 GCA_030828335.1 Gammaproteobacteria bacterium | reverse complement strand
TTCGTCGAAGCCATTGCGATCCTTGTTGGTGACCGTGAACTCGTCGTTCTCGGCGTAGAGATCCTTCAATTCGGGGTAGCGCTCCGTGCGCGGCACGAGACCCGCGGCTTCGTTCTTGGCGCCGAAACGGTAGGTGGGCTCGGCCTGCTGCTGCTCCCGCTCCCAGGCCTTTTCGATTTCCGGGTCGCTGGTGTCCAGGCGCATTTTCACCACCCGATCGAGGCTGATATCCACGTGATCCGTGGAGTAGAACCAGCCGCGCCAGAACCAGTCGAGGTCTACCCCGGAGGCCTCCTCGAGGGTGCGGAAGAGGTCATAGGGGGTGGGGCGCTTGAATTTCCAGCGCTGGGCGTACTCCCGGAAGGCAAAGTCGAAGAGCTCCCGGCCAAGGATCGTTTCCCGGAGGATATTGAGGGCCGTCGCAGGCTTGGCATAGGCGTTGTTGCCAAACTGAAAGATCGACTCCGAGTTGGTCATGATCGGCACCTGACGGCTGCTCGTCATGTAGTCGGTGATGTAGCGGGGGTCGCCGCGATCGGAGCGCATGCCTTCGCCCCATTCCATTTCCGCCAGATGCTGGAGGAAGGTGTTGATGCCTTCGTCCATCCAGGTCCATTGGCGCTCGTCGCTATTGACGGTCATGGGGAAGTAGATGTGGCCGATCTCGTGGATCACCACACCGATGAGGAACTCCTTCTCGCCCCGGGAGTAGGTGCGGTCGCCGTCCTTGTGGGGATCGGTGCGGGGGCCGTTGAAGGTGATCATGGGGTATTCCATCCCCCCCACGGGGCCGTTCACGGATTGGGCCGTGGGATAGGGGTAGGGGAAGCTGTAGCGGGAGTAGACCTCCATGGTGTGGATCACGGACTCCGTGGAATAGCGGGACCAGAGGGGCTCCCCTTCCTTCGGATAGAAGGACATGGCCATGACCCGATCCGGGGCGACGCCCGCCCCATCCTGGGCATAGCCCTGCGCATCCCAGATGAATTTCCGGGAGCTGGCCCAGGCGAAATCGCGGACGTTCTCCGCCTTAAAGCGCCAGGTGCGTTCTTCCGTGGCCCGCTGCCCTTCCTTCGCCAGGGCCTCCTCGGCGGTGACGATAAAGACCGGGTCCTCCGCCGTTTCCGCGGCCTTCATGCGCGCCCGCTCTTCGTCGCTCATGACGTCCCGGGGGTTCTGGAGGACGCCGGTGGAGGCGACTACGTGATCTGCGGGGACCGTGATGGCCACTTCGTAATCGCCGAATTCGAGGGTGAATTCCCCATTCCCTAGAAAGGCTTTGTTGTGCCAGCCCTCATAGTCGGAGAAGGCTGCAAGTCGGGGATACCACTGGGCCAGGAGGAAGATGTCGTTGCCGTCCTCGGCGAAGTGCTCAAAGCCCGCGCGGCCCCCCGTGGCCTTGGTCTCCTGGATGTTGAAGGCCCACTGAATGCGGACCTCCGTTTCCTTGCCCGGGGCCAGGGGCTTGGGTAGATCCACGCGCATCAGCGTATCCCGGACCACGAAGGGGAGGGCCTTGCCCTGGCCATCGGTGACGGCGCCCAGGTCGTAGCCACCGGGCACGTCCTCCATGAACTGCTCCCGCCGTAGGGTGCGATAGGTGATGCGATCCTTGGCGCCGAAGGTGCGGGTCAGGCTGTCGTCAGAGTCGGGGCGGAAGCGGTTCTGATCCATCTGGAACCAGAGGTAGGCCAGGGCTTCCGGGCTGTTGTTGTGGTAGCGAATCCGCGCTTCCCCTTCGATGCGCCGGCCCGCCTCGAGCAGGTGCACGTCGATGTCGTAGTCCACCTGCTGCTGCCAGTAAGCGGGCCCGGGGGCGCCGGTGGCGCTGCGGGTGGTTGTGGGGGTTGGCCAGCTTTCGTCGAGCTGGCGGAATTTGTCCTCAAAATCGTTCTTGGTCTGAGCGATCTGGCCTTGCGCCGGGGCGAGGGCGAAGGCAAGCACAAGCAGGGAAAGGTGACGCAGGATCGAAGGCATGGGGAGCTCCGGGGTGCGGGCGAGGGCGCCCCCGAGGTGGGGGCGAAGTAAACGCTAAGAATAGGACTTTTGTGTCCCTAGGCCCAGGGGGCGCGGGCGGCGCGGGCGCCGCGATGGGCCACAACGCTGCTGGCAATAAAGCCTGCGAAAGCCAGGAGCACCCAGGCGGGAATGCTGAGGCCCAGAAGGGTCCAGGTCACCTCAGCGCAGTTGCCCGTGCCCATGACCATGGCCTTCAGCACGTCGCTTAGGGGGAAAACCTCGAGCATGTAATCGAGGCCCGGGCCGCAGGCTGGCACCTCGTCCGCCGGGAGGCTTTGAAGCCACAGCTGGCGCAGGGAAAAGCCGCTGCCGATGATGGCTGCCGCGCCCGTGGCGAGGGCCCAGTGCCCAAGGCCTTGGCCGTGCAGGGCGGCCCCCAGAGCCAGAACGCCCACGATCACCACCCAAATGCGTTGCATCATGCACAGCGGGCAGGGATCGAGCAGGTAGACGTGCTCCAGATAGAGAGCGAAGGCCATGAGCCCGGCGCTCGCCAGGGCCATAGCCAGGAAGAGGGTGCGGGGCGCCAGCAGCGTGCTCATAGGTCCACGACCACCTTACCAATGGCTTCCCGGTCCATGAGGGCGCGAAGGGCCTTGCCCCCCTCGGCCAGAGGATAATGCGCGCTGATCTTCGGCCGAATGGCGCCGCTGGCCCAAAGGGCGTTCAGCTCCCGCCAGTTTTCCGCGTCCGCGGCGCGCTCCCGGCCCGTGAAGGCGCCGTAGAACACCCCGACCACCTGGCAGCCCTTCAGCAGAATAAGGTTGATAGGCGCCTTGGGAATGTCTCCCCCCACGAAGCCCACCACAAGAATACGGCCGTTCCAGGCGACGGAGCGCAGGCACTGGTCGAAAAGGGGGCCACCCACGGGGTCGTAAATGACGTCGGCCCCGCGGCCATCGGTGAGGGCCTTCACCTTTTCCTTGAGGTCGCCGTCGCTGTAGTCGATGACCTCGTCGGCGCCGGCGTTGAGGGCGGCCTGGCGCTTGGCTTCCGTGCTGGCGGCGGCCAGGACCCGAGCCCCCATGGCCTTGCCCAGCTCCACCGCCGCGAGGCCCACGCCGCCGGCGGCGCCGAGCACCAGGAGGGTTTCTCCAGGCTTCAGCTGACCGCGCTGCTTCAGCGCGTGATAGCTCGTGCCGTAGGTGGTATTCCAGGCCGCGGCGACGGCCAGGGGCATGCCGTCGGCGACCTTGCGCAGGCCCGTGGCATTGACGACCAAGGCCTCGGCCAGGGCGCCGTGCCCCGAGCCCCCGGCCACCCGGTCCCCCACGGCCAGGGAGGTCACGCCTTCACCGACGGCGTTAACCACTCCAGAGAATTCGCCCCCCGGGGCAAAGGGGAAGGGGGGCTTCACCTGATACTTGCCCTCAATCATGAGGCAGTCAGGGAAGTTGATGCCCACATGGCGCACGGCCACGCGCACCTCCCCAGGCCCCGGGGTCGGCTCGGCCACGTCCTCCAGCACGAGGCTTTCTGGGGTCCCTTCCTGTTTGCATAGCAGCGCCTTCATGGAGCGTTCTCCGAGCCGAGAAGTTAAAGCGGCAGTGTAGCGTCCCCGCCCGGGAACCGGGAGGGATCGGCGAGCCAGATCGCGCAGGCCGTCTCGAGGGCCGGGAAGCGGTTCTCAAAGGCGGCGGCAATGGTGTCCCGGTGGGGCGCTAGGGCTGGGGCGAGGTCGCGGAGGGCAAGAAGGCGCGGTCGCCGCTGGGCGATGTTCCTAAGGGTGCGTTCCACCGCCGGCCAATGGGCGTAGGCGGGAAGCACCGCGTGGGTGTCGAGTGCCGCGAGGAGTTGCTGGGCCGGGGCGGGCATGGCGTGGTGCTGCGCCTTGAGATCTCGCAGGGCCCGGGCGCTAAAGGCCTCCAGGGCCTGACCGGTAAGGGGCTCGAAGCGCCGGGCGAGGCAATGGTCAAAAATCACATCCAAGGCAATGGGCATCAGTCGCCGAAGGGGCTCGGGCGCCAAGACCTTCAGGGCCCGAAAAGCAGGATCACTGTCGGTGATGCGGTCGATATAGCGATGGAGCGCTAGGCCCCGGGCAAGGCCGGGGGGATGGGGGCCGGGGAGGGGTCCGGGAAGGAAGTCTCCAAGAAAGGCGCCGAGGCGGAGGTCCTGATCTGGCCCCGCCAGTACCAGGTGGGCCAGGGTGTTCAAGCGGCGCCGTGGGGCGGCAGCAGCGGTTGCTCCATGTAGGCCTTGCGGTAGGCGGCAAAGCTCTCCCGATCCTGCGCCTCGATGGCGGCTTGAGCTGCCTGGGACTCTTTGGCGACGGCGGCCTGGGTCGCCTCTTCGGCGTCGCTTAAGGGCTGGCTCTGGAGCGTTTCTCGGTGCTGATCGCTTAGGGCCTGGGTGAGCGCCAGGAAGCTGTCCCCTTCCCGGTGCATTTCCGCCAGCACGGCGGCGCTGGGCGTGCAGTCGGGATCGGCAAGGGCCTGGGAGGCCCAGGCAAGGGCGTCGCGGTGAGCCGTGGTGCCTTGGCTTCGATCCAACGCCTCAGTGATGGGTGCTGCGGCGGCCAAAAGCGGTGCGCCCAGGGTCGCCAGCGAACCCTCCCCTTCCCCCGTGGACAGGCGAAGCTTAGGGTCCCGTCCCCGCTCCACCACGGCCCGATGCATCTGGGCCAGCTGCTCGATTTCCGCCGGGCTGTCCTCCGGGCTGGGCAGCAGAAGGCATAGCAGTAGGAAGGTGTCGAGGAAGTGGATCGTGGGGGCGTCGATACCCAAGGGCAGGAAGGGGTTTAGGTCCAGGCAGCGCACCTCCACATACTCCACCCCGCGCTCGCCCAGGGCATGGAGGGCGCGCTCCCCGGGGCGAATGCTGCGCTTAGGGCGGATGGTGCCGTAGAACTCGTTTTCGATTTGCAGCAGGCTCGTGGACAGCTGAATGAACGCCCCGTCCCGTTCAAGCCCAAAGGCCTCGTAGGGGCCGTAGGGGCGGGTGAGGGCGCCCTGGAGCGTTTGCGCGTAGGGCGCAAGGCCGTTGTAGGACACCTTGAGGGTGGCCTGGGCATCGCTTTGGTAGCCGAGCCCCCCCATGCGCAGGGTGGTGGCATGGGGCAGCAGCAGCGTGTCCGCGCCGCGCTTCTCCAGCTGATGGGGCCGGCCCTGGAGGAAGCCCTCAAACACCGCCGGGGAGGCGCCGAACAGATACAGCAGCAGCCAGGAGTGGCGGCGGAAATTGCGAATGAGATCGAAGTAGCGCCGGGTGCGGTAGGCCTGGCTTGGGGTCCCTTCCCCCTCCTGCTCCGCCAGCCACTGCCAGAGGGCGTCAGACAGAGAGAAGTTGTAGTGAATCCCGGAAATGGTCTGCATGGTGCGGCCGTAGCGGAGCCCCAGGCCCCGGCGATAAACCGTCTTGGCCATGCCGACGTTGGAGCTACCGTAGCGGCCCACGGGAATCGCGCGGTCTTCCGGCAGCCGCCCAGGCATGCTCGATGCCCACAGCCGCTCCTCGCCGAGGCAGTGCACCACAAAGCGGTGCGTTGCCTGAAGCTGGGCCAGCGTGTCTGCGGCCGAGGGGGACACCCCGGTGATCAGCTCGAGCTGGGCTTCGGAGAAATCCGTGGTGATGGTGGGGTGGGTGAGGGGCGAGCCTAGGCAGGTCGGGTGGGGCGTGGTCGCCAGGTGGCTGCTCGCATCGACCCGCAGGCTTTCCTTTTCGATCCCCCGCAAGAGCTGGCGCAAGCCTTCGTCGGCCGCACCCTGTGCTAGGGCGTGCTCCAGCGCCGTTGATAGTGCGATCACCCTAGTCCCCCAGCTGGTCGCGAGCTCGGGCGCCGGGGCGCCTGGGCTCGGCGGGCGCCGCGCGCCCGTGGAGGCGAAAGGTTAGCAGCACGGACAGCGGCTGGGGAGCCTGGCCAGGGCGTCCTAGGCGACGCTGGGCCCGGCGCTCCGGATGGCTTCGGATACCTCAAAGCGCTCGAAGTTTTTCGCGAACTTCTCGGCGAGGGCCCGGGCGGCGGCATCGTAAGCCGCAGGGTCGGCCCAGGTATCCCGGGGGTTCAGGAGCTCGCTGGGCACGCCGGGCACGGTCGTCGGTACGGCAAGGTTGAGGGCTGGCAGGGGCGTCGTTGCTGCCTCCTCTGGGGCGCCACTCTGAATGGCGCTGACCACGGCCCGGGTGACGGGAATGGGGAAACGCTTACCCACGCCGTAGCCACCGCCGGTCCAGCCGGTGTTGACCAGGTACACCTTGGCGCCAAAGGCCTCGATGCGCTTGATCAGAAGGTCGGCGTAGACCCCCGCGGGGCGCGGGAAGAAGGGCGCGCCAAAGCAGGTGGAGAAGGTGGCTCGGTACGCTTCCGTGGAGCCCACCTCCGTGGATCCCACGGCTGCGGTATAGCCAGAGAGAAAGTGATAGGCCGCGGCTTCCTTCGACAGAATGGAGACCGGCGGAAGCACGCCGGAAACATCGCAGGTCAGGAAGATGATGGCCTTGGGCTCTCCGGCGCGGTTCTCTTCCGCGCGAAGCTCGATGTGTTCCCGGGGGTAGCAGGCGCGGGAGTTTTCCGTGAGCGTGGTGTCGGCGTAGTCCGCCTTCCGCGTCGCGGGGTCGGTCATCACATTCTCGATGATGCTGCCGAAGCGGATCGCATCCCAGATCACGGGCTCGTTCTCCCGCGTGAGGTTGATGCACTTGGCGTAGCAGCCGCCTTCGATATTGAAGACCGTGCCTTCCCCCCAGCCGTGCTCGTCATCGCCAATGAGAAGGCGCGTGGGATCGGCGGACAGGGTGGTTTTCCCCGTGCCGGAAAGGCCGAAAAACAGACACACGTCGCCTTTTTCATCGACGTTGGCCGCGCAGTGCATGGGCAGCACGTCCTTCTCGGGAAGGAGGTAGTTCTGCACCGCGAACATGGACTTCTTCATTTCCCCGGCGTAGCGCATGCCCGCCAGAAGGACCTTACGCTCGGCGAAGTTCAGGATGACAGTGCCTTCAGAGTTCGTCCCATCCCGCTCTGGATCGCAAACAAAGCCCGGGGCATTGAGGATTTGCCAGGGGGCGCGATCGGCGGGGTTGTAGGTTTCCGGGCGGATAAAGAGCAGGCGGGCAAAGAGGTTGTGCCAGGCCGTTTCCGTGGTGACCTCGATGGGGATGTAGTGTTCCGGGCCGGCGCCCACGTGCAGGGTCGACACGAAGCGCTCCTGCTCTTCGAGATAGGCACTGACGCGGTCCCAGAGGGCGCTGAAGCGGTCGGCGTCAAAGGGGCGGTTCACCGCGCCCCAGTCGATGAGCGCCTCGCTGCTGGGTTCCCGAACAATGAAACGATCCGCCGGGGAGCGGCCGGTGCGGGCGCCCGTTTTGACCACCAAAGCACCGGTGTCCGCGAAGCTACCCTCGCCGCGTTGCACCGCCAGCTCGACCAGTTCGGCCTCGGCCAAATTGTGGTGCACCACCGCGCTTGCGGTGTTCGTATCGATTGCCATAGGGGACCTCATGCTGATTCGCCGGCGAAGCCGCAGGGTAGTGTTCGGACCGGGATGATCACTCACCGGGGGCGACCACAGCTATCCCCGGCGGGCGCGCAGTATGCCAGAGGCCTGGGCCCCTTGGCGAGGGTCTCCCTGGCATGGGGCGCTAATGGGGCCCCGAGGCCTCCGGCGCCGTGGACTGGGAAAGAAGGGCAAAGTCGATGGGGTCGAAGCGGTACCGGGCTTGGCAAAACTGGCAAGTCATGAGGATCTCCCCATCTTCCCGGAGGATCTCCTCGAGAGTGCCCGGGGCCATGGCGGAGAGCGTTTCCTGGGTGCGCTCCCGGGAGCACGTGCATTCAAAGGCCAGGGGGCGGGGAGGGTGGAGGCGAATATCGTCCTCCGGGAACAGGCGCTTAAGCAGGGTCTCGGCATCGAGTTCGGCGAGTTCCTGGTTCTTCACCGTGCTGGCCATGATGGCCAAGCGCTCGAAGCCCTCGGGCCCGCAGTCGCCCCCGGGGAGGGCTTGAAGCAGGAGGCCCTGCACCCCATAGGTGGTGCTGAGCCAGAGTCGAGTGGGGAGCTGTTCACTTTGCTCGAAGTATCGTTCCACCGCATCAGCAAAGTGGTCGCCCCCAAGGCGCACGATGCCCTGGTGGGGCTCTCCCTTCGGCGGACGAAGGGTCAGGGTGAGAAGGCCTTCCCCCAGGTGGCTTAAGGGCGTGGCCCTTTCGGGCAGGGCTGCGTCATCGTCCCGGAAGCGGACAATGCCCCGCAGTGCTCGGGTTTCCCGCACCTCCGCCATAACTGCTCGAAGAGCGCCGTCCCCAGCGGCCTGAAGCGTCAGCGTGCCCGGGTACTTGAGGGTCCCGGACAGGAGTGCGGCGGCGGCCAGGGCCTCGCCCAGGAGCGCCGCGGCGACGTTCGGGTAGGGGTGAAGGGCGCAAAGGGCGGCCCAGGTGTGGTCTAGGCGCACATACTCGCCGCGAATGCCGAGGGCCTCAAAGTGAAAGCGCTGCCCGATATCGTTTTGCACCATGCTGTTTTTTCCTGTGCTTTCCTGTCCTTGGGCGGCTGCGCCCACGGAACCCTAGCCGTTATCCGTTCCGCCACGTTTTAAGGCTTCAAGCGCGCGCCGGTCGTCCCGGTCCGGTCGTCCGAGGGGGTGGCTGATCGCCAGCCGATGGGCCCGTCGGGTCGCCGCGGCAGCTTCCCGGGCAGCAATGCTTTCCGCCGACTCCTCATAGAGGGTGGCCGCGCGGGTGGCATCCCCGCGCTTGTCCTCGAGGCCAAGAATCGTCACCGCCTTTTCATCGAAGCCCTGGCGGATGATGAGCTCATCGCCGATGGCGACGGTTTTCGCCGCCTTCGCGCGCTGACCGTTGCAGTGCACCTTGCCGCCTTCGATGGCGGCCTTGGCCTTCGCCCGGGTCCGAAAAAAGCGGGCGGCCCAAAGCCATTTGTCTAAGCGTACGGCATCGGCCATGGCGATCTCGGCGGTGGGGAACGGCCGGGGTGGCCCCGGGAGGCTGCTATGCTAGCGCGGTCAAGGAGGGAAAGGCGATGAAGCTGCCGAAGATCTTAGCCCGCGAGGAGGTGGCCCGGTCGGCCCTGTTTCGCATCGAGGCCCTGGAGCTTGAGTTCTCCAACGGGGTGCAGCGGCGCTACGAGCGCCTCCCGGATACGGGGCACCGGGCCGTCATGCTCATTCCGCTCACGGAGGGCGGCGATGTACTGCTGATTCGAGAGTACATGGCGGGCTTTCATGATTACCGCCTGACCCTGCCCAAGGGCACCGTGGATGCGGGGGAATCGCTCTTAGAAGCAGCGCAGCGAGAGCTACGGGAAGAAGTGGGGATGCGCGCTCAAACGCTCACGCCCCTGAAGACCCTCTCCGTGGCCCCGGGGCACATGGGGTTCACCATCACCGCGGTGCTCGCAGAGGGGCTCACCCCCGATCCGCTCCCGGGGGATGAACCGGAACCGCTCACCGTGGTGCCCTGGCCCGTGACTTCCCTGCCGGCGCTCTACGCCCTGGAGGATTTTGATGAGGCTCGGGCCATTGCGGCCCTCCAGCTGACGGCCCTCCATTTGGAAGCGCGCGGGTCGTGAGCGCCCTTGCCCCCTACTCCGAAGCCTGGTTTGACGCCCTCACCGCCCTGGTCTTTGAGGCCGGGGACGCCATCCAAGCCGTGGCCGAAGGCGGGCAGCTGGCGGTGGAGGAAAAGGCCGATGCCTCGCCCGTGACGGCGGCGGATCACGCCGCGGAAGCCATTCTTTCTGCGGGCCTTCGGCAGTTGACGCCGACCTGGCCTCAGCGCTCGGAGGAGCAGACGCCGCCGACCCTGGCCGAGCGCGCCCAGTGGTCGCGGTTCTGGCTCATTGATCCCCTCGATGGCACCAAGGAGTTTTTGGCGGGCAACGGCGAATATACGGTCAATGTGGCCTTAATCGAGGACGGTCGTCCCGTGCTCGGGCTCGTTGGCGTGCCGGGGCAGGGGCTTGTTTACCTGGGCTGGGTGTCCGAAGGGCGCGCGGAGCGCATTTCCCGGCATGGCGAGCGCGCCCGGCTACAGTCCCGCCCCTGCGCCTCTCCGCCGGTGGTGGTGGCCTCTCGGCGCCATCGCGGCGAGGCCCTGGAGTCTCTGCTCCAAGCCCTTGGGGAGGCAGCGCCGGGGCTCCAAACCCGCGCCGTGGGGAGCGCGCTGAAGCTGGTGGTGCTGGCGGCGGGAGAGGCGGACGCCTATCCCCGCCGAGGTCCCTGTAGCGAATGGGACATCGCCGCCGGGGAGGCGGTGCTCCTGGCCGCTGGGGGGCAGCTTCAAACCTTCGAAGGGGCGCCCCTGCGCTATAACAAGCTTGAGAGTGATCTAAACCCGGACTTCTGGGCCGTGGGGGACCCGACGGGCCCCCTGGCGGCTCTGCTTCGGGGCTGGGGCTAGGCGATCTCGACCAGCTCGATGGCGAAGGTGAGGGCCTGCCCAGCGAGGGGATGGTTGGCATCGAGGGTCACGGCATCGTCCGTGAGTTCCACCACCTTGCACTGCACGGGATTGCCCGCCTGATCCTGCAGCTGGAGGTCGATGCCCACGGACAGGGTGAGGTCCGGGGGGAATTGATCTCGAGGCAGCGAGCCCACCATGGCGTCGTCCCGTTCGCCGTAGGCATCGGCGGCTTCAATGCGGGTGCTGCAGCTTTCCCCCGGGGCCAGGCCCCGCACCGCGGTTTCGAAGCCGGGAATGATTTGGCCCTCGCCGAGGGTGAATTCCAGGGGTTGGCGTCCTTCCGAGGAGTCGAAGCGCTCGCCGCTGTCGAGCGTTCCCGTGTAGTGCACGCGGACCGTATCCCCGTTTTGTGCCGTGGCCATGGGCCTCTCCTTCCGGTTTTCCGGTGAATGTGAGGTCAGTGTGTCATGGCCCGGGGGGGTGAGACAAAACCGTGGGAAAGGACAGCCCCTTCGCACCCAAGGCCCCTTGGCGCCGGGGAGAAGTCATGCGAAGCTTTTCGCCGGGAGATTTCAAGGGAGAGGGAAATGTCTGATTCACCGGATGATGCAACGACCGTTCGCCGCTTGGTGATGCTGGTCGGTGGGCTGGTCTTGATGACCTTCGGGATCGCTGGACTGGTGTCGATCGTACTGTAGGGCCCGCCGGGCCCGAGGGAGGGCCCAAAGGGTGTCTACGGTCAGCACAAGGGAGGCGTCCGTCGCGGCGGCGCGGATGCCCTCGAGCTCGCCGATGATCTCCTGCGTCTTCGCCGTGGCGCGCGCTTCGCCCTCGCGCAGGCGTCGGCGCGCGTCCTCGGCAACCTCCTCGGCGCGCGCGCGCTCGCTCTCCAGCTCGCGCGCCGCCGCCGCCGCCGCGGTGGCGGCGGCGCGAGCCTCCGCGAGCGCGTCGCGCATCGAACGCGCCTCTTGCTCCTTGGCCTCGACGGCGGCGCGCCATTCGCGCGCGCGCTCCTCCGCCTGCGCGATCTTGGCG
>JAURCQ010000053.1 GCA_030828335.1 Gammaproteobacteria bacterium | reverse complement strand
ATAGGTTCGGGCACGCGACAGCAGGGCACTGTTGAGCTCGAATGAGGGATTCTCGGTCGTGGCGCCGATGAAGAAAATGGTGCCGTCCTCAACGTATGGCAGAAAGGCATCCTGCTGCGCCTTGTTGAAGCGGTGGACCTCATCAATAAACAGCACGGTCCGCCGACCCTGAGCGCGAAACTGGGACGCCTGCTCCACGGCCCCGCGAACGTCCTTAACCCCGGCCATGACGGCGGAAAGGGCCAGCAGTTCCGCCCCCGTGGCTTCGGCCAAAAGCCGCGCCAGCGTAGTTTTCCCGACCCCCGGGGGGCCCCAGAAAATCATGGAGTGGAGCCGTCCCTGGTCGAGCACCCGGCGCAGGGGTCGCTCCGGTCCAAGGAGATGATCCTGCCCCACCACCTCTTCTAAGCGCTGAGGGCGGAGCCGCGCGGCCAGAGGCGCGCCCTCGGCGTCGGGGGCGGGGAAGAGATCGCTCACTCCGCCCCACCCTCGTCGATGATCTCAGCGCCCTCCGGTGGCTCGAAGGCGAAATCCTCGGAACCTAGGATGGCTGGCGTTTGCGCCCGTAGGCGAAGGACGAGGCGTTGCCCGGACCCATCCTCTACGGTGATGAGGCCCAGCGCGCCTTCGAGCCAGGCCAGTTCTAAGCGTGCCGGGACGCCAACCTTCCCTTCCCCCTCTTGCCTGCGAAGCAAACGAAAGCGCTCAAGGGCCGGGGTGGTCTGACTCTCTACTTGGTAACCATCCAGCCACCCCTCCCCGAGGCCCACAAGGAGCGTGGCCGGGGTGCCCCTAAGCGCCGAAAGGGGACGGCGAAAGGCCTGCTGCAACGCCGGGTCCCACAGCCAGGCGCCCTGGTCGTTTAGTACCAGCTGCTCGTCAAAGGGGGTCTCGGTCACCCAGTTCAGCCCAAGGCCCGGGGCCAGGGAAAAGCGCCCTTCGCGCTGGTCGAAGCGCTGGCCATAGCCATCTTCGACGTGCTGCTCAAAGCGACCCCGGAGGGGCTCGAGGGCGCGCAGGCGCTCAAGAAACCGTGCTTCCACCGCCGGGCTCGAAGCCCAGGGCCGGGGGGTCTGCGCAGGACTTTCGGGAGGCTCGGGAGCGGCAGCCTGAGCGAGCGGGGGGGCCAGGGGTAGAAAGCCCAGGAGCGCGCCGAGCAACGCGCCACGGGCGGCCTTCTTGCTCACGCGTCCCCCTGGGGTCCCGGCGCCAGTACCTCCCGGCCCCCGGCAGTGTCCATGGCGCTAACCACGCCGGCGGCTTCCATCGCCTCGATCAGCCGGGCTGCCCGGTTGTAGCCAATGCGCAGCTTGCGCTGCACTGAGGAGATAGAGGCTCGGCGCGTTTCCAGCACGTAGGCGCAGGCTTCATCGTAGAGGGGATCGTCCTGTTCCGTATCCCCGGAGGTCGTTTGTCCACCGCTTGCGGCCAGGGTGTCGATATCGGCGGTGACCGTGAGCACCTCTTCCAGGTAGTTCGGCGTGCCCCGCTGCCTCCAATCCGCGACCACGCGATGCACTTCGTCATCGCCCACAAAGGCGCCATGCACCCGCTCGGGGACCGCCGTGCCCGGCGGCAGGTACAGCATGTCCCCGTGTCCCAGGAGCTGCTCTGCGCCCCCCTGATCGAGGATGGTGCGGGAGTCGACCTTGGAGGACACCTGGAAGCTGATTCGGGTGGGAATATTGGCTTTGATCAAACCCGTAATGACGTCCACGGAGGGACGCTGGGTGGCCAGAAGCAGGTGAATCCCCGCGGCCCGGGCCTTCTGGGCGATGCGGGCGATGAGCTCCTCCACCTTCTTCCCGACGATCATCATCATGTCGGCAAATTCGTCGATCACTACGACGATGGCCGGCAGCGTCTCTAGCGCCGGCGCCTCCGGCACGTCGCCCTCAAGCACCACCTCCGGGGCTTTCCAGAGCGGATCCTTCAGTGGTTCACCGGCCTTTTCCGCGTCCTGAACCTTGCGATTGAAGCCCGCCATGTTACGCACGCCCAGGGCGGCCATGAGGCGATAGCGCCGCTCCATCTCCGCCACGCACCAGCGCAGGGCCGCTGCGGCGTCCTTCATGTCGGTCACCACGGGGGTAAGGAGATGGGGAATCCCCTCGTAGACGGACAGCTCCAGCATCTTTGGATCCACCAGGATGAGGCGGACCTCATCGGGGGTGGCCTTATAAAGAAGGGAGAGCAGCATGGCATTGACGCCCACGGACTTCCCCGATCCTGTGGTTCCCGCCACGAGCAGGTGAGGCATACGCGCCAGATCCGCCACGATAGGCTGGCCCGAGATATCCTTGCCCAGGCACAGGGACAGCTTCGACGGGGCCCGCTCGTAAGCGCTGCTGGCGAGCACCTCCCGAAGGCGGACCACGGCCCGGTCCTCGTTGGGCACTTCGATACCCATGGTGGACTTCCCGGGAATCACTTCGACCACGCGCACGCTGATCACCGCGAGGGCCCGGGCTAAATCCTTGGCGAGGCCCGATATGCGGGAGACCTTCACCCCCGCCGCGGGCTCGATTTCGAAGCGCGTGATCACCGGTCCGGGATGGACCTTTACCACCGCTGCTTCCACGCCAAATTCCCGAAGCTTCAGCTCGAGGCGGTCGGCCATGCGCTTCAGCGCCTCTTCCGATAGCGCGCGGTGATCTGCGGGATCGGTTTCGTCCATGAGGGACAGGGGCGGAAGCTCGCCGCTAACGGGCAGGGAGAAGAGCTTTTGCTGCTTCTCTTTTTCCGCCCGGGGGCTTGGTTCGATCTTCGCCTTGGGCGCCTCGATTTCCACGGGGCGGCGCTTTTGCCGGCGTTCCACTTCCTGGTCGATGCGGGCGCGACGCACAGCCGCCTGAGTCTTGGCAGCTTTTCGATCGCGCATCTCGTCCATCCGCCGCTGCACATAAGCCCGGGTGCGGCGAAGCGTTTCGCTTACCGCTGCTCCGAGGAGGGCCATCAATACGAACCAGGACAGCCCCGTGAACAGGGTGATTCCGAGCAGAAATAGCGCGGAGCCCAGCAGGGAGAGCCCCGGGGTACCCAGGGCACTGCTCATCTGCATGAGGAGGAAGCGCCCGAGAATGCCGCCGCCCCCGCTGGGCAAAACCGAGCCTTCATTTGCGAGCAGCGCCCCCAGGAGGCTTCCGGCGATCAACGTGATGAAAAAGCCCAGGGCTCGAAGCCCGAAGACGGCGCGGGGGACCGCGAGAATGAGCGTGGGGCTTCGAAATTGAAGCACCGCAAGCACCAGAAAGGTCAGGGGGAGCAGGCCCGCGAGCCAGCCAAAGAGCGAAAAGAGCAAATCAGCGGCAAAGGCCCCCGTTATCCCCGCAAGGTTGTGGAGTCCTTCTGCCGTCGCGCTGTGGGACCAGCCAGGGTCTGTGGCGTCGTAGCTCACCAGGGCGAGGAGGAACCAGCCGCCCGCCGCAAGGGCGAAGATCAGGGCTGCCTCCCGGAGGCCCCGGTGCGCCGAGGTCAAAAGCCCCGCTTTCTCTGGCTCGGCGGTGATCACCCGCCCTGAGGGTCGTTGGGCCACGCTCGGCTCCTCTGATAACGAAGTCACAGTATACGAGAGGCCGGCTGGGCACGCGCCCCCCCTGCGCCCGGAGCCGGATTCGCGTTATCCTCCGCGCCGTCTACCTTTGCATCCCCCAGACCCTAAGGAGTCCCCCGTGAGTGAAGCGCTTCATCGTCGACTGATCATCCTTGGCTCTGGGCCAGCGGGCTGGACCGCTGCCGTTTATGCCGCCCGGGCGGGGCTCGAGCCGACGGTGCTAACGGGCCTTGAGGCCGGGGGGCAGCTCACCACTACCACGGACGTAGATAATTGGCCCGGCGGCCCCGAGGGCCTCCAGGGCCCTGGGCTCATGATGGACATGCAGGCCCACGCGGAACGCTTTGGCACGGAGGTGATCTTCGATCACATCACGGCGGTGGACTTTAGCGAGCGTCCCTTCCGCCTTATGGGGGATAGCCAGGGCTACAGCTGCGATGCCCTGATCATCGCCACCGGCGCCTCAGCCCGCTATCTGGGCTTGCCTTCGGAGGAGGCTTTCAAGGGTAAAGGGGTATCGGCCTGCGCCACCTGCGATGGGTTCTTTTATCGCAATAAGCCCGTGGCGGTCATTGGCGGTGGGAACACGGCCGTAGAAGAAGCCCTCTATCTGGCGAACCTCGCCTCCGAGGTCCACCTCGTGCACCGTCGGGAAGGCCTTCGGGCGGAAAAGATTCTCCAGGACCGGCTCTTCGCCCGCATGGAAGAAGGCAAGGTCATTCCCCACTGGCACCGCACCCTTGATGAGGTGCTCGGCAACGACAGTGGCGTCACGGGCCTTCGCCTGGCGGGCCCCGAGGGCGAGGTAGATAACGTCGACGTCGATGGGGTCTTCATCGCAATCGGGCACACGCCGAATACGGGAATCTTCGAAGGCCAGCTCTCCATGCGTGGAGGTTATCTGGTCACCCAAAGCGGCTTAGAAGGCATGGCCACGGCGACCAGCGTCCCCGGGGTCTTCGCCGCTGGAGATGTGGCTGACAGCCACTATCGCCAAGCCATCACCTCCGCGGGCTTTGGGTGCATGGCGGCGCTTGACGCAGAGCGCTTCCTTGACGCCGAAGGCGCCTCGCAACGGGATTAGGGCTATGGCCCAGCCCCGGAGCCTACCCTGGCTTCCCGAGGCCCCCCGGGCCTTTCCGCCGCCGGCTCAGGCAGGTCCCGAGGGGCTCCTCGCCGCCGGCGGGAGCCTCGACGTTCCGACCCTCCGCCGAGCCTACAGCGCCGGGATCTTCCCCTGGTTTGACGAGGACGCCCCGGTGCTCTGGTGGAGCCCGAATCCCCGTGCCGTACTCTTTCCCTCGACCCTTCGGGTCCGTCGAAGCCTGCGGAAAACCCTACGCCATGGGGGCTTCCACTGCACCATGGATGAGGCCTTTGACGCGGTAGTGGCGGGCTGCGCCGCGCCGCGCCGCGATGGGGGCGGCACCTGGCTGACGGACGACATGCAGGCGGCCTATGGCGCTGCCCACGATGCGGGGCTAGCCCACAGCCTGGAGATATGGAAAGACGGTGCCCTCGCCGGGGGCCTCTATGGCATTGCCCTGGGGCGGTGCTTTTTTGGGGAGTCCATGTTTACCCGGGTGCGGGATGCTTCCAAGGTCGGCCTCGTCCATCTCTGCGGCCAGCTGGCCGCCTGGAACTTCGCCCTCCTAGACTGCCAGGTCGGCAATCCCCATACGGAGTTTCTCGGCGCGCGCCCCCTCGCCCGGGATGCCTTTCTCCGCATTGTGGCGGGACTTACGCAGCAGGAAAGCCTCGCGCCCCGAGGGCCCTGGACCCTTCACTGGAGCGCCGTGCTAGGCTCGGAGGGCTGAGGAGCCCATCATGACGGATCTGTCGGAGCTGAGATTTTTTGCCACCCCGCCCCACCCCTGCAGTTACCTGCCCGGGGAGTCGGCGACCACGGTGTTTCTGGATCCTGCGGCCCCCCTCGATCAAGCGCGCTACAGCGCCCTCTCCCGTCTCGGTTTTCGCCGCAGCGGGGTTCATCTTTATCGACCGCATTGTGCCCAGTGCACAGCCTGCATTCCCCTTCGCGTAGTCGCTCAGGCCTTTCGACCGCACCGGCGCCACCGCCGCGTCCTTAAGCGTAATGCCGATCTCACCTTTCGCGAGGTCCCGGCTCGGGCAAGCGACGAGCACTACGCGCTCTACGCGCGCTATATCTCGGAGCGCCATCGCGACGGCGATATGTATCCCCCAACGCGCGATCAGTTCGAAAGCTTTCTATTGAGTACCTGGGCCGAGCCCCGGTGCCTGGAGCTGCGCCTTGGCCCCAAGCTACTCGGGGCGGCGATCACGGACCGCCTCGATGACGGGCTGGCGGCGGTCTATACCTACTTCGATCCGGAGGAGAAGGACCGGAGCCTGGGCACCTTCGCCATCTTGAACCAGCTGGCCTGGTGCCGTCGGGAGGCCCTCCCCTACCTCTACCTCGGCTACTGGATTCGCCGCGCAGACAAGATGCGCTACAAGCACGAGTATCAGCCCTGCGAACTTCGCATTGGCGAGCGCTGGGTCCCCCTGGGAGGGCCCAAACGCCCTGCGCCCTAGCCTTTTGCGTCTTTCCGCCGCATGCGGCAGAATTGCGCGCGTTTTGCGCGTTGCGCAAAGACATTCGGCGCCCCTGGCGCGTTGCAGATGAGGCCCCAAAAGGCATGGCCAAAGAAGAACAGATCGAGATGGAAGGCACCATTGTCGACACGCTCCCGAATACGATGTTTCGGGTTGAGCTCGACAATGGGCACGTAGTGACGGCGCACATCTCGGGGAAAATGCGGAAAAATTATATCCGGATTCTCACCGGAGACCGGGTGAAGGTAGAACTCACCCCCTACGATCTTACGAAAGGTCGTATCACCTACCGCGAACGCTAGGCTCTCCCGGAGCGTCCCGGCCCTTAGGCCGGGACTGCCTCTCCTTCGACTTCAAGCGCAAGCTCGCCATCCCGCTCGGTGATGTGCACCACCCCGCCCTTGTCCGCTAGGCGGCCAAAGAGCAAATCCTCGGCCAGGGGACGCTTGATCTTGTCCTGAATCAGACGCTGCATGGGGCGAGCCCCCATTTTCTCGTCGTAGCCTTCCTTTGCGAGCCAGGCCCGCGCGGCCTCGTCGACCTCGATGGTGACGCGCTTTTGATCGAGCTGGGCCTGAAGCTCCGTGAGCAGCTTATCCACGACGGTTTCGATCACCGACGGCGACAGGGGCGCGAACTGTACGATCGCGTCGAGCCGGTTTCGGAACTCGGGGGTAAATAACTTCTTGATGGCCTCCATGCCGTCGTGGCGAACGTCTTGCTCGAGGAAGCCGATGGAACCTCGGCTCATATCCGCCGCGCCCGCGTTGGTGGTCATCACCAAAATAACGTTGCGGAAATCGGCGCTGCGTCCGTTGTTATCCGTGAGCCGGCCGTTGTCCATCACCTGTAGCAGGAGATTGAACACGTCCGGATGGGCCTTTTCGATCTCGTCGAGCAGCAGCACGCTGTGGGGGTGCTTGCTGATGGCTTCCGTCAAGAGCCCGCCCTGATCGAAGCCCACATAGCCCGGAGGCGCACCGATGAGCCGGGAAACGGTATGCCGCTCCATGTACTCAGACATATCAAAGCGGAGCAGCTCGACCCCAAGGACATGGGACAGCTGGCGACAGACCTCCGTCTTGCCGACCCCCGTGGGGCCCGCGAAGAGGAAGGAGCCAATGGGCTTGCGCTCCTCCTTGAGCCCGGCCCGGGACAGCTTGATGGCCGAGGCCAGGGTATCGATGGCTTCATCCTGCCCGAAGACGGTCATGCGCAGCTTCTTATCGAGATCGCGCAGGGACTCCTTGTCGCTGCTATTGACCTGCTGGGAGGGAATGCGAGCGATCTTCGCCACCACCTGCTCCACGTCGGCAGCCCCAATGGACTTCTTTTGCTTCGAGGGAGGGAGGAGCTTCTGCGCCGCGCCCGCCTCGTCAATGACGTCAATGGCTTTATCGGGAAGGAAGCGGTCCGAGATATAGCGCGCGGAAAGCTCCGCAGCAGCTCGCAGGGCCTTATCGGTGTAGCGAAGCTGGTAGTGATCCTCGAAGCGGGATTTGAGCCCCTTCAAGATCTTGATGGTGTCCTCGACGTCCGGCTCCACCACGTCGATTTTTTGGAAGCGTCGGGATAGGGCGCGATCCTTCTCGAAAATGCCCCGGTACTCTTGGTAGGTCGTGCTGCCCATGCAGCGCAGCTCGCCGCTGCTCAGCAGGGGCTTCAGGAGGTTGGAAGCGTCCATCACGCCCCCGGAGGCCGCGCCGGCGCCGATGATGGTGTGGATTTCATCGATGAACAGAACAGCCTTATCCCGGGCCTGGAGATCGGAGAGCACGCTCTTTAGGCGCTTTTCAAAATCTCCTCGGTACTTGGTGCCGGCCAGCAAAGCGCCCAGATCCAGGGAGTACACCTCACTGCCCTTGACGATATCGGGCACCTGCCCGTCCACAATGCGCTTGGCGAGGCCCTCGGCAATGGCCGTTTTCCCCACGCCGGCCTCCCCCACCAAAAGGGGATTGTTCTTGCGACGCCGGGTGAGGATCTGAACCACCCGCTCGACTTCTTCGTCGCGCCCCACGAGGGGGTCAATGCGGCCCGCCTTGGCCTGCTCATTTAGGTTGCTGGCGAAGGCTTCAAGGGCACCGGCGCCGGCGGGCTCAGCGTTTTCCTGAGCCTCTTCCGTCTCCTCCCGCTCTTCCCCTTCCCCTTCGCTATCCTGGATCTTGGAGATCCCGTGAGCGATGTAATTGACAATATCGATGCGAGCGATGTCTTGAAGCTTCAGGAAATAGACCGCTTGGCTCTCCTGTTCGCTAAAAATTGCGACCAGAACATTGGCCCCGCTGACCTCCTTACGCCCGGAGGATTGGACGTGGAACACGGCCCGCTGCAGGACCCGTTGAAAGCCGAGGGTGGGCTGGGTTTCCCGCTCCTCCGCATCCTCGGGAAGCACGGGGGTAGTGCTATCGATGAACTCCGCGAGTTCGCCCCGAAGCCGGTCGATATCCGCCCCCACCGCGCGAAGCACCGAGCGGGCTGCGGCATTGTCGAGGAGCGCCAGAAGCAAGTGCTCGACGGTCATGAATTCGTGCCGCTTCCCCCGGGCCTCGCGGAAAGCGTTGTTTAAGGTCGTTTCAAGGTCTTTGCTGAGCATACTGCACTGCTCCTGTGTTCGCGCCCGTTAGTCGGCCATCTCTACCTGGGAAAGCAAGGGATGGTTGTTCTCCTGCGCGCACTGATTGACCTGCTCGGACTTGGTCTCTGCCACGTCCCTCGGATAGACGCCGCACACCGCACTCCCGCGCGTGTGCACCGCCAACATAATCTGGGTGGCCTTCTCCCGGCCCATGCCGAAGAAGCGCTCGAGGATGTAGACGACAAACTCCATGGGGGTGTAGTCGTCGTTCATTAACACCACTTTATAGAGCGGAGGCCGCTTCAGCTTGGGCTTGGCGGCTTCCGTAATCAGCCCAGCTCCGCCCCCGTCGTCCTGTCCCGGGCCCTCACTGCTGGCGCGGATTGGCCTCGGGGGCCCCGCCTGCCCAACCTCCATGGAGTCTCCTTTCTGCGCGTCCTACCGGTGCCGGGCGATCGTGCCCAGCGCTCCGGTGGATCATACCTCTCTGCCCGGAAAGGTGGCCAGCGCCCACGGGTTTCCCGGAAGAAATGGGGGATAAGACCTCATCTTTCAAGCCCCAAGCCCTTGACGGCGCCCAGGCCCCAGGCCTTATGCTCAGGCTTGCCCCAGAGGCATAACAGCGCCAGCAGCACATAACAAAATTCGAGGCGCGCTCAGGGCAGGTCCATTCGCACGGGGAGGTGACGTATGGCGGTAGGCACCGTGAAGTGGTTCAACAATGCCAAGGGTTACGGCTTTATCGTGCCAGAGCACGGTGGAGACGACCTGTTTGTGCACTATTCTTCCATTGAGATGGAGGGATATCGCACGCTCAAGGCGGGACAGGAAGTCTCCTACGACGAACAGGCGGGCGATAAGGGCAGCGCCGCAGTGTGCGTGCGGCAGAAGGAGGACACCGCCTCCGAGGGGGCCGAAGCCCTCAATGCCGCCTCGGGCTAAGCTCACCCAAAAAAAACGGGGCGCCGCGGCGCCCCGTTTCGATCGTCCCTCGTGAGCCTTAGCCCATCTTGGAGATCATGGCGTCTCCGAAGCCGGAACAGCTGAGGAGCGTTGCGCCGTCCATGAGGCGCTCGAAATCGTAGGTTACGGTCTTGTCCGCAATGGCCGCATCCATGGCTTCGATCACGAGATCCGCAGCCTCCGTCCACCCCAGGTGGCGCAGCATCATTTCCGCAGAAAGAATCAAGGAACCGGGGTTCACCTTGTCCTGTCCCGCATATTTCGGTGCCGTACCGTGGGTCGCTTCGAAGAGGGCAACTTCGTCGCCGATGTTGGCGCCCGGGGCAATGCCGATGCCGCCAACCTGGGCCGCAAGGGCGTCGGAAAGGTAGTCACCGTTCAGGTTCATGGTCGCAAGGACGCTGTACTCGTCCGGACGGGTCAGAATCTGCTGAAGCATGGCGTCGGCGATGACATCCTTGATGATCAGTTCCTTGCCATCTTGGCGAATCACGTGCCAGGGGCCACCGTCTAGAGGCTCTGCGCCGAACTCTTCCACGGCAAGCTCATAGCCCCAATCCTTAAAGGCCCCTTCCGTGAACTTCATGATGTTGCCCTTGTGCACCAGGGTCAGGGAGTCCCGGCCCTCGTCCAACGCGTACTGAATAGCCTTGCGCACCAGGCGCTTCGTACCTTCTGCGGAGATGGGCTTGATACCCAGGCCCACGTGCTGCGGGAAGCGAATCTTGTTCACCCCGAGCTCCTCCTGGAGGAACTTCAGGAGCTTTTCGTTATCCGCCGTATCTGCTTGATATTCAACGCCTGCGTAGATGTCTTCGGTGTTCTCCCGGAAGATCACCATGTCCACCGCACCGGGGTTGCGCACCGGGCTCGGCACGTTGGTGAACCAGCGCACGGGCCGCTGGCAGACGTAGAGGTCCAGCTCCTGGCGGAGGGCCACGTTCAGGGACCGAATGCCGCCCCCCACGGGGGTGGTCATGGGGCCCTTGATGCCCACGATGAATTCCCGCATGGCTTCCAGCGTTTCTTCGGGCAGCCATTGATCTTCGCCGTACACCTCCAGGGACTTCTCCCCGGAGTAAATTTCCATCCATGCGATGGAACGCTTGCCACCGTAGGCCTTGGCCACGGCCGCATCGGTGACCTTGATCATCACCGGCGTAATATCGACCCCAATGCCGTCACCCTCAATGAAGGGAATGACGGGATTGTCGGGGACGTTCAAGGAATGGTCAGCATTGACGGTGATCTTCTGGCCGTCGGCGGGAACCTTGATGTGCTGGTAAGCCATGAAAAACTCCCTGCGAGTTATGAAGGCACCAGCCACTTGAGGCAAAGAGAGTCCCGCGACGATTCCGGCAACGGGAACGGCCGGACGCATGCAGGGTTTGCTAGGCTGGTGCTGGGCCCCCCTCGGGCCCATGCGCGAAGCGAGCGGGAGTATAGCAAGGGTGGAAGGAAGGTTCACGGGGCCAGGGGCGATACTGCTGCGCTTTCACAAGCCCTACGGGGTACTGTCCCAGTTCACCGATGGGGGCGGCCGCGCCACGCTCAAAAGCTATTTGCCCCAACCCAGGATCTACCCTGCGGGGCGCCTCGATCGGGATTCGGAGGGGCTCTTGCTGCTCACTAATCACGGGGGCTTGCAGCATTGGCTGAGCCACCCCCGGCATAAGGTGGAAAAGGGCTATTGGGCGCTTTTGGATCAAACCCCCGATGCGGGTACCCTCGAGCGCCTTCGGGACGGCGTCGCGCTGAAGGATGGGCTAGCC
>JAURCQ010000052.1 GCA_030828335.1 Gammaproteobacteria bacterium | reverse complement strand
TACGAAGGCCGTCGAAGCATCCGAAATGCCTGAAACGATGTCAACCCGCGCTCGCGGTGTTTCCTCGTTCTTATTTGCTCCTTTTTTGCAAGCGTTGGCCTTGACATCACGCAGCTGTAACATTCCACGGGTGTAATCCGCCGCGATCGTACGTCACCGAGGACAGCTCATGAGCGGCAACACCATTTTGGTGATCGAGGACGAAGCAGATATTCGCGAACTCCTCGCCTTCAGCCTTGAACGGGCAGGCTTTACGGTTCTGGAAGCCCGGGACAGCGAAGAGGCGCTCCGCCGCCTCGAAGGCCCCCTCCCGGACCTCTTACTGATCGATTGGATGCTCCCGGGGATGACGGGCATCGACCTGGCTCGGCGCCTCCGCAAGGACCCGCTCACCGCTGAGCTACCGCTCATCATGTTGACCGCAAAAAGCGAAGAAACCGATAAGCTGAAAAGCTACGACGTGGGCATTGACGATTACGTCACCAAGCCCTTCTCCCCCCGGGAGCTCGTCGCGCGCATCAAGGCCGTACTCCGGCGCACCGGCGCCCCGGAGGCCGGGCAGCTCGCCTTTGGCCCTCTTGTTTTGGATACGCAAAGCCACCGCTTATCCGTAGGCGATGACAATATCCACATCGGCCCTACGGAATTTCGCCTCCTCGAGTTCCTCATGCGCCACCCGGAACGGGCCTTCGACCGGGAGCAGCTCCTCGACCGGGTCTGGGGCCGAGCCGTCTATGTAGAGGAACGGACCGTCGATGTGCACATTCTTCGGCTCCGGAAGGTGCTAAAGCCCTTCGGCTTCGCCGACTGGGTCCAAACGGTCCGCGGCGTGGGGTATCGCTTCTCCCCCCCGGCGGATAGCGCCGGATCGCGGTGAGCGGCGCCCTTGCGGTCGCCTTTCTAGCTCTCGCCGGCGCGCTCCTCGGCAGCGTCTTCGGCGCCCCGGCCCTGGGCGCCCTCCTCGTGGTTGCCCTCCAGCAAAGCTGGCAAGCCCTGCAGTTTCGTCGTTTAAACCGCTGGTTCGATCAGGGCTCCGGGCATCCTCCGGTGCTTTTTGGCGCGCTGCACCGCGTCGCTTGGCGGGTCTACCGGCAGCGTCGCAGCTCCCGGGCCCGCAGCCGGCGCCTCGCCACCATGCTCCGGGAGCTTCAGCGAGCCACCCAAGCCCTCCCGGACGCCGTGGTCCTCCTCGAGGGGGAGGACCGCATTGTCTGGTTCAACACCGCCGGCGCCACCCTGCTGGGGCTCCAGCAGCGGGACGTGGGACAGCATCTCGCGAGCCTCTTTCGCGCCCCCGAGCTGCGCGCGCTCCTTAAAGCGGATGCGAGCGAGCGGCATATCGAACTGCCGGCCCCCGGGGATCGGGCAGAGATCCTCGATCTGCGCCTCGTGCCCTACGGCAATGCGCGGCAGCTGCTGCTGGCCCGGGACATCACCACCGTGGCCCGGCTGCGCACTATGCGCCAGGACTTCGTCGCCAACGTTTCCCATGAACTGCGCACGCCCCTTACGGTGATCCTCGGGTTCCTAGAAACCCTCAAGGACGAGGAGGATGCTGCACTTCTGCACCGGGGCCTTGGGCGTATTCAAAATTCCGCGGCGCGCATGCAGAGCCTCGTCGAGGATTTGCTTCTGCTCTCTAAGCTGGATTCGGACCAGGCCCCGGCGCTGGATGAACAGCAGCCGGTCCAGCTCGGCCCCTTCATCCAGCGGCTCTGCGCGGACCTCCAGGCGCTTCATCCCGCGCACCGCTTTGTCCTTGCGGTGGACCCGGACCTCACCGTGCCAGGCCTTGAGCGGGAGCTGCACAGCGCCGTGACTAATCTCGTGACCAACGCCCTGCGCTACAGCCCAGACGGCGGCGCAATCACCATTTCCTATGGCGCCGCCGAGGACAGCGCACACCTGTCCGTCCAGGACGAGGGGCTGGGCATTGCCGCCAACCACCTAAGCCGGCTCACGGAGCGCTTCTATCGCGTCGATGTGGGTCGCTCCCGGGAGGCTGGAGGGACGGGCCTGGGCCTCGCTATCGTCAAACACGTGCTTCGGCGCCACCACAGCGAACTCAAGGTCACCTCTACCCTTGGCCAGGGCAGCCGCTTTGCCTTCGCCCTGCCCCTACAGCCTCGGAAGGACGCTCCGGAGCGGGCCCATGGGTGAGGCTTTGCGTAAGTACCTACTGGCCCTTTGCCTGCTGCTGCCGGGCCTTGGGCACGGGGCGGCGCTCGTGCTTGATGAGGCGCTCCCCGCGTACCGACCCTCCCAAGGGCTCAACGCCCAGGCGGTGACCTCCGTGGGCTCAGACACCATGAACAATCTCATGAGCCTCTGGTCGGAAGCCTTCCAGGCCTATCACCCGGGCCTCTCCGTACAAATCTCTGGAGCGGGCTCCTCCACGGCCCCCCCGGCCCTCACCGAGGGCACGGCGCTCTTTGGCGCCATGAGCCGGCGCATGACCAGCGGTGAGCTCCAGGCCTTTGAGGCCCGCTTCGGCTATCGCCCCCTCGCCTTCCGGGTGGCCGTGGACGCCCTGGCGGTCTTTGTGCACAAGGACAACCCGCTCCCGGGCCTTTCCCTAAGCGCCCTAGATGCGATCTTTTCCGTAGCTCGGCGTTGTGGGGCCCGGCAAAGCGCCGAACGCTGGGGCGATCTTGGCCTTGCGGGCCCCTGGCAGACGCAGCGGCTCCAGCGCTACGGCCGGAATGCCGTGTCGGGGACCTATGGCTACTTCAAGGCCAGCGCGCTATGCAACGGCGACTTCCGTAGCGACGTTAACGAGCAGCCGGGTTCCGCCTCCGTGGTGCAGGCCGTTAGCCGAACCCCCACGGGCATTGGCTATTCGGGTATGGGCTTTCAAACCTCGGGCATTCGCCCCTTACCCCTAGCGCGGCGCGAGGGGGAACCCTTTGTCGCCGCCACCGCAGCCAACGCCATTGCGGGCACCTATCCCCTTTCCCGCTACCTTTACCTTTACCTGAACCATCCTCCAGGGACCGCCTTTGCGCCCCTGCAGCGCGAGTTCCTGCGCTTTGTGCTTTCTCGCGAAGGGCAAAGCCTGGTGCTTCGCGATGGCTACGTCCCCCTGCCCGCGAAGGTCGCGGCGCGGGAACGGCTCCGCGTACCCTAGGCCATGGCTGACATGAGGACACCCAAGGCAGGGCGCGATCGACGACGGCAAGGGCTCGACCGGCTGGCCGCGCGCCTCATTCCCCTGGGCGGCTTTGGAGTTCTAGCGGCCATCAGCGCCATTTTTCTATATCTCCTCTGGGCGACCCTCCCCCTGCTGCGGGACGCCAGCCAAGCGCCCTTCGGGGCTCCCGGGGTTGCCCAAAGTGCGGCCCCGCTCCTCGCGCTCGATAGCCGGGGGGACCATCTGATTCAGCTAGATGGCACGGGCCGCCTCACCCTGCAGACCCTCGCCGCCGGCGAGACGGTCTTTAGCGAGACCCTGGCCCTCGACGGCGCCCCGCCCCGCCGCGCCTGGCCCGTGGGAGAAAGCGGTCATCTCTATGCGGTGCTCCTTGAAACGGGTGCGGTGCAATTCTTCGCCCTCGAGTTTCCCGTGCGCTTCAGCGACGGGATCGCAGAGCGGACGATTCGCCTGTCCTACCCCTTTGGACAAACGCCCCTCGTCCTCCCAGGCGGGGTCAGCGGCGATCGGCTCCAGAGCTATTGGGAGGAAACCCAGCTCACCTTGGCCTACGTCAGCGAGGCGGACGGGGCCCAGGGCACCGCAACCCTTCATTTGCTGGCCTTTGACGAGGTCGAGCTTGGCCTGCCCCTCCTTCCCGGAAGGCACTATCGCTACGCCCTCGCAGCGACGCCCGAGCGCCTCGCTCGCCGGGGGCAGCAATGGCTGTTTCTCGATTACGGCGATCGCCTCGAAGCCTGGTTCGCGCGCTTTGCCGATAGCCTAGAGCCAACGGCAACCCTAACGCTTTCCCCGGCGACGCCCCGGGTGCTCCTCTTCGGGGGACAAACCTGGCTTCTCGGAGACGCCGCCGGCGCACTGCGGCGTACCTTTCCGGTCCGGGATGGCGACGGCCAATTCCGCTTTGAGGACGCCCGCCCCCTAGCCCTGCCCGAGGCAGCGCAGGCCCTCCTTGCGGTGCCGGGGCAACGGCGCGTCCTCGCAACGCTCACGGGGGGCGAGCACCGCCTCCTGGAAGCGACCTCCGGCGCCACACTCCTCGCGCTTCCCGCCGATGGGCCCCAGGGCCGCTTTGCCTTCAATGATCGGGGCACCCGGGTTGCCCGCATCGCCGCAGACAATACGGTCCGCGCCTGGGGCATCGAGGCCCGCCACGCCGAGCTGTCCTTCCACCGGCTTTGGGAGCGGGTCTGGTACGAGGGCTATCCCGCCCCGGACTTTATCTGGCAAAGCTCCGGCTCCGGCGCGGACTTCGAGGCGAAGTTCAGCCTGACCCCCCTGCTCTTTGGCACCCTGAAAGCGGCCCTCGTCGCCATGCTCTTCGCCACGCCCCTGGCCCTGGGCAGCGCCATCTACACCGCCTACTTTATGACGCCGGGGCTCCGGGGCTGGATCAAGCCCAGCATCGAGCTCATCGCCGCCATGCCCACGGTCATCCTCGGCTTTCTCGGCGCCCTGTGGCTCGCGCCCCTCGTCGAGCAGCACCTCTTCGGTACCCTGATCACCCTCCTGGCCCTCCCCGGGCTCATGCTCGGCCTGGGGTGGCTCTGGGGCCTTCTGCCGCCGGCCCTGCGCCACCGTGTACCCCCGGGCGCCCACGCTCTTGTGCTCCTGCTGCCCCTTGCCGGCGGACTCTTCGCGCTCCAAAGCCTCGCGCCCGTCCTGGAGAGCAGCCTCTTTGAGCAAAACTTCCGCCTCTGGCTCGATCAGCGCTGGGGCATCAGCTTTGAACAACGCAATGCGCTCATCGTCGGCCTAGTGCTGGGCTTCGCCATCACCCCCACGATCTTTTCGATCGCGGAAGACGCCATCGTCGGCGTTCCCGATCGGCTGGTGCACGGGGCCCTCGCCCTCGGCGCCAGCCGCTGGGATGCGCTGAGGCAGATCGTCCTCCCCGCGGCCTCCGCGGGCATCCTGTCAGCGCTTATGATTGGCCTCGGGCGCGCCGTGGGAGAAACCATGATCGTCCTCATGGTGACGGGGAACACCCCCTATCTCTCCCCAAGCTTTTTTGAGGGCATGCGCACCTTCTCCGCCAACATCGCCATCGAGCTTCCTGAGGCCGAGGTCAACAGCACCCACTACCGGGTGCTTTTCCTGACGGCCCTGCTGCTCTTCGCCATCACCTTCCTCGCCAACACGGCGGCGGAGGTGGTTCGCGGACGGCTCCGGAAACGCTACGGAGCTCTCGCATGAAGACGCCCTCGGGATGGCGCTCGGGAGACGGCGCCCTTTGGCTCAGCACCGGCGCCGTAACCCTCACCCTCTTGCTTACCGTCACGCTGCTCGTGCTCCTGGGCCGGGTGGGCTTTGGCCACTTCTGGCCCGAGCCCCTGAGCACCTTCACCTTCGACCCCGCCACCGGGCAGGCGCCCGTGGTTGCGGCGCTGCGCGAACAGAGCACCTTCGCCCTCCCCGAAGGCGGCATGGAGGCCCGAACCCTTCTGCGCACGGGTAACCGGGATGCAGCGCCTCCGGATTTTCGCTGGGTCGCCGATGCGCGCCTTCACAGCGTGCGCTTTGATCCCGCGGCCATCGAGCTCGAGCGGCGAAGCTGGGGGCCAGCCCTTGGGCTCCTCGCGCCCCCGGAGGCCCCCGCCACGGATCGGGCCGCGCTCGCCGCTCGGCAATGGGCCCGCTTAGAAGGCGCCCTCGCCCTTCCGCCGCAGGCTCGCCTTGGAACCCTGACCCTTTACAGCGCCGATGGCAGCGCTCGGCCCCTCGCCCTGGCCGAGGTGGTGCGCGCCTGGCGCCCCAACGCCATGGATCTCCGGGAAAAGCTTTCCCTCTATTTCTCCCGCATCGGCGCGTTCATTAGCGAGCCGCCGCGGGAAGCCAACACGGAGGGGGGCATCTTCCCGGCCCTCTTCGGCACCGTTTTGATGGTCATGCTCATGACCGTCGTGGTCACGCCCATCGGCGTCGTGGCCGCGCTCTACCTCCACGAATACGCCCCCCAGGGGCCTCGCACGCAAATGCTGCGCATCGCCGTGAATAATTTGGCGGGGGTGCCGTCCATCGTTTATGGGGTCTTTGGCCTCGGCTTCTTCGTCTACCTAGTGGGCGGCAGCCTCGATCGCGCCTTCTTCGCCGACGCCCTACCCGCCCCCACCTTCGGCACCCCCGGGCTCCTCTGGGCGTCCCTTACTCTGGCCCTGCTGACGCTGCCCGTGATGATCGTCGCTACGGAGGAAGGACTCAGCCGCATTCCGCGGCAGCTCCGGGAAGCGAGCCTCGCGCTAGGGGCTACGCGTCTCGAGACGATCCGTCACATCATCCTGCCCCAGGCCCTTCCGGCAGTGCTCACGGGGGTGATCCTTGCCGTGGCCCGGGGCGCCGGGGAAGTGGCCCCCCTCATGCTGGTGGGCGTGGTGAAGCTCGCCCCCGAGCTCCCCCTCGACAGCACCTTCCCCTTTCTTCATCTCGATCGGCAGTTCATGCACCTTGGCTTTCACATCTACGATCTCGCCTTCCAAAGCCCCAACGTGGAGGCCGCCCGCCCCCTGGTCTATGCTTCCGCCCTCCTTTTGGTGCTGATGATCGTATTGCTTAATCTGGGCGCCGTGCTGCTCCGCGCCTATCTACGCGGGCGCCACCGGGATCCGCTGGGCTAAACTCCTTCCTATGAACGACACGCCAACCCTAGCTTTCGACCCCGCCGACACCTGCCTGAACGTAGAGCAGCTCTCCGTCAGCTACGACGGCAAGGCTGCCCTCCGGGAGGTCAGCCTCACCGTGCCCCGGCATCGCGTGACCGCCTTTATCGGCCCCAGCGGCTGCGGGAAGTCCACGCTCCTGCGCAGCTTTAACCGCATGAACGATCTCATCCGCGGGGTGGAGGTCACCGGACAGATCCAACTCTTCGGCGAGGACATCCTG
Source organism: Gammaproteobacteria bacterium (assembly GCA_030828335.1). Lineage (GTDB taxonomy): Bacteria > Pseudomonadota > Gammaproteobacteria > Pseudomonadales > Azotimanducaceae > Salivita. The sequence continues at coordinate 4,568 of JAURCQ010000052.1, read as the reverse complement.
GCCCCGGCGGTGGACGTCACCGTGCTCCGGCGGCGCATTGGCATGGTGTTTCAGCAGCCCAACCCCTTCCCCATGAGCGTCTTTGATAACGTCGCCTACGGCCTCAGGCTTCAGGGCCTCTCCGAGCAGCGCACCCTGGAACGGGAAGTGGAATGGGCCCTGCGCTCCGCGGCACTCTGGGACGAGGTAAAGGATCGGCTGGAGGCGAGTGCCCTGACCCTCTCCGGGGGCCAGCAGCAGCGCCTGGTGATTGCCCGAGCCATTGCCATTCGCCCGGAGGTGCTGCTTTTAGACGAGCCCGCCTCGGCCCTGGACCCCATCTCCACCCTGAAGATCGAGGAGCTCATCGGTCAGCTGGCCGAGGCTTACAGCATCATTGTAGTCACCCACAACATGCAGCAAGCTGCCCGCGTGTCGGACTACACCGCCTTTCTATACCTCGGGGAGCTCGTGGAATTTAGCGCCACGGACGATCTCTTCACCCGGCCCCAGGCCCGGCAAACGGAAGACTACATCACGGGTCGCTACGGCTAGGGACCCCAGGGAGACCGGCAACGCCATGCGGGAACATATATCAGGGCAGTACGACGCCGAGCTTGATGAGCTGCGGGCCATGGTGACGGAGATGGGCGGGCTCGTGGAGCGCCAACTCCAAGCCGTGTGCCTCGGTCTCAGCACCTGGGATGCGGACCCCGCGGAGCCCGTGGCCGCCCTCGACAAGGCCGTGAATCGCCTTGAGGTCAGCATCGACGACGCCTGCACCCACATCATCGCCCGGCGCCAGCCTACGGCGAGTGACCTGCGCCTGGTAATGTCCATCGTTAAGGCCATCACCGATCTCGAGCGCATCGGCGACGAAACCACCCGTATCGCCAAAATGCTCGAAACGCTCTGCGCGCTACCGGCGCTCCGGGATCCGCTCCCGGAACTCACGGACATGATGGAGCGGGTGCAGAGCATGCTTGCCGACGCGCTGAACGCCTTCGTACGCGTGGACGAGGCCCGGGCCCTGGAGGTCATTACCCGAGACCGCGCCGTGGATCGAGCCTATGAAGCGCTTGTGAGCCGGCTCCTCGAGGCCATGGAGGCCTCTCCCGAGCGCCTACGCAGCTATCACAACATCATCTGGTGCGCCCGAAGCTTCGAGCGCATCGGAGATCATGCGAAGAACGTCTGCGAATACATCATCTACCTGGCCCGGGGGAAGGACGTTCGCCACCAGGGGCTGGGGTCGGCGAACGCCTAGCGCCTCGCTAGAGCAGATGGTGCCCCCCATCAAGGAGCAGGGTCTCGCCGGTCACGAGGGATGCGCTCGTCACCAGCATGATGATCGCCTCCGCCACCGTGGCCGCCGTTGCCGTCCGCTTTAGGGGCGTCGCCCCCTCAAGAAAGGCTTGAGTGCGATCGTAAACCTCCGGCCCCATGCCCTGGCGCAGCCACTCACCCTGAATAAAGCCAGGGCACACGGCATTGATGCGCACCTCGGGCCCGAGGACCCGGGCGAGGGATTTGGTCATGGTGATCATGGCGCCCTTAGACGCCGCGTAGGCGATGGAGCTGCCGATCCCTTTTACTCCGGCGATGGAGGCCACGTTCACCACGGCGCCGTCTCCCGAGGCCCGTAGCAGCGCCGCGGCGGCCCGGGTCATCTGGAAGGCGCCGATGGTGTTGACCCCGTAGATATGGTGGAAATCCTCCGCCGTCAGGCCCTCTAAATCGCTGTGGGCCACGAACTTCGTCGTGCCGGCGTTGTTCACCAGCGCGTCGAGACGCCCAAAGCGCGCCTCCACCGCCGCGACAAGGGCTCGGCAGCCGCTGTCGTCGGCCACATCCGCTTGCTGCAGGAGCACTTCGGCGCCCGCGGCGCGACAGCGCTCCGCCACCGCTTCCGCCGCTTCGGCGCTGCGGGAATAGTTCACCACCACATCCCATCCGGCCTTCGCGAGCTGTTCCACGCAGGCGGCCCCCACGCCGCTCGACGAACCCGTTACCAGCGCCACCGGTTTCTGTGCCATTGCCCCTCTCCTCTCTTCAATGGGAATTCCCAACCCTGCCTGACAGGCACTTTCGCAAGGCCAGCAGGGCCTGACAAGGGCGCCCCGGCGGTGACGCCCCTGGCCCCCTCACGTAGACTCGAGCGCGTTTTCACCTTGGGGAGAGATCACATGGCATTTGCACCGTTTAATCTTGAGGGGCGCGTGGCCCTGATCACCGGTGGCAACGGCGGCATTGGCCTCGGCATGGCCGAGGGCCTGGCGGCCGCGGGGGCGTCCGTCTGCATTTGGGGCACTAACGAAGGCAAGAACGCCGCGGCCCTTGCCCGCCTGGAAAGCTACGGCACGCCCGTGGGGGCCCTGCGCTGCGATGTCTCCGACGAGGCCGCGGTGGAGCGCTGCTTCGCCGAAACCCTCGAGCGCTTTGGCCGGGTCGATGGCTGCTTCGCCAACGCCGGCGTGGGCGGGCGCGCCGCCAGCTTCGACACCATGACCGCGGAAGAATGGCGACGGGTCTTGGCCGTAAACCTCGACGGGGTGTTCTACACCCTCCGGGCCGCCGCGCGGCACATGAAAGCCCGGGGCGAGGAAGGGGATAACTTTGGCCGCCTGATTGGCACGGCCAGCCTTGCGGCCATCTCCGGGCAAGCCCGAGGCGAGCATTATGCCGCCACCAAGGGCGGGCTGATCTCCATGGCGAAGGCCCTTTCCGTCGAGTACGCCCGCTATGGGGTCACAGCCCACACCATCCTCCCGGGGTGGATCGAAACGGAGATGACCGAAGGGGCCTTCGAGAACGATAAGTTCGTCACCGCCGTGCAAAAGCGCATCCCGGCCCGGCGCTGGGGCCAGCCCGAGGACTTCGCCGGCATCGCGGTTTACATCATGAGCACGGCCAGCAGCTATCACAGCGGCGAGACCTTCCTCATCGACGGCGCCTACTCCATCTTCTAGCCAGGATTTTGACCATGCGCGAATTTAAAGCGGTCCTTTGGGACTTTGGGGGCGTACTGACGAGCAGCCCCTTCGAGGCATTCAATCGCTTCGAGACGGAAAACGGCATCCCCAAGGATTTCATCCGCACCATCAATGCCACCCACCCGGACAGCAATGCCTGGGCTCAATTTGAAAGCAGCGCTCTGGACCTCGACGGCTTCGACGAAGCGTTTCTCGCCGAGACCAGCGCCGCCGGCCATCCCATTGCGGGGAAAACGGTGATCTCCCTCCTCTCCGGAGACGTGCGGCCGAAGATGGTGGCGGCCCTAAAGGCCTGTAAAACCCCCTATCAAAACGCCTGCCTGACGAACAACGTGAAGGCCGGCAGCGGCCCAGGGATGGCGCGGGATGCCACCCGCGCGAGCGCCGTCGCCGAGGTCATGGCCCTGTTCGATCTGGTGGTGGAGTCCAGCGTCGAAGGCGTTCGCAAACCCGAACCCCGCGCCTACGAACTGGTGCTCGAGCGCCTTGGGGTGGACGCGGAATCCGTGCTTTACCTTGACGATTTAGGCATCAACCTAAAGCCCGCCGCCGCCATGGGCATGACCACCATCAAGGTGGTCAGCGAAGCCCAGGCCCTGGAAGATCTCGCCCGGCACACGGGGCTCGCGCTTTAGCGCGACCCCGAATCGCCCTTCGCCGCTGGCAGGGTCAGCAGCACCTCCGCGAGGGCGGGCCGGACCCGAGGGGACGGCTCGCGCTGGGGAGTACCCAGATAGATCCAGCCAGCGAGGCGGTCTTCCGGCGCCAAGCCTAGGCTCTGAAGGAAGGGGGCGTCATAGGCGCTCCAGCCGGTCAGCCACTGCCCCGCAAAGCCCGACGCGTGCGCCGCCAGCAGCAGGTTTTGGCACACGGCGCCGGCGGACAGCTGCTGCTCCCAGGCGGGAATCTTTTCGCTGGGGATGGGGCGGTGCACCACCGCCACCACGACCGGCGCCCGCAGGAAGCGCTCCGCCTCCAGGGTGATCAAAGCCTCCGAGGCGTCGGGATTCAGTACCTTAAAGCGCTCCGCGAGCCGGGCGCCGGCCCAGGCCCGGTCCGCCCCCTGGAGCACCAGGAGGCGCCAGGGTCCCAGCTTGCCGTGGTCGGGTACGCGAATACCGGCCTCGAGAATCCGCTCAAGGGCAGCGCCCTCCGGGCCCGGCTCCGTCAGCTCCGCGGCGCGACTACTGCGACGCTGGGTCAGAAGATCTAGCGCATCCATGGATAGGTCCTTCCTGAAATCGTAGGTCGTGGGGTTAGGAAGCCGAAGGCAGCGCCGCCCGGAGCGCTTCCGCCGCCGCTTCCGGCGTGAGGTCCCGTTGAGTTTCCGCCAGGAGTTCGTAACCCACCATGAACTTCTGCCGATCCGGGCCATTAAGGAGCGGCGGTAGGAGGTGGGCGTGGAGCAACAGCCCCGGGGGGGCATCGGCCAGCCCATGCCAGCCGTGCCAACCAAAGCTGTAGGGGGTCCGGCAGGCGAAGTGGCGATCATAGGCCTTAAGAAGCAGGCCCAGGTGGCGCGCAAGATCGCCCTGCTCGTCCTCCGAGAGCGCCAGGAGACTCGCCAGATCCCGTCGGGGCGCCAGGAGCACTTCG
>JAURCQ010000051.1 GCA_030828335.1 Gammaproteobacteria bacterium | reverse complement strand
GTCGAGGCGGGGCCGACGGGGGGGTCGGGTCCCGTGGCGTCCGACGCCCCGGCGGCCGAAGCGAAAAGCTCTCGCGCCGCCCCCAGCAGATCGGCCGCCTCCGCGGCGAGCCCCGGGAGACGCGCCGCGGCGCCTCGAAGATTGGGACCACGGGGCGGGGCATTGGCCCGGCCTACGAGGATAAGGTCGCCCGCCGGGGCCTCCGGGTGGGTGATTTGCTGAACGAGGCGCGCTTCGCGGAGCAGTTGAAGGAAGTCCTCGAGTATCACAACTTTGTGCTTACGGAGTACTACAAGGCGCCGGCGGTGGACTATCAGCAGGTGCTGGACGATACCTTGAAGGCCGGGGAAGAGATTCGTCCCCTCGTCGCCGACGTGGTTGACCTGCTTCACCAGAGCCGGTTGGCCGGGGACAACATCTTGTTTGAGGGGGCGCAGGGGGCCCTGCTGGATATCGACCTCGGCACCTATCCCTTTGTCACCTCGTCAAACACCACCGCAGGCGGCACGGCGGTGGGGAGCGGCTTCGGGCCCCTCTACCTCGATTACATTCTGGGCATCACCAAGGCCTATGCCACCCGGGTCGGTTCCGGGCCCTTCCCCACGGAGCTCTTTGATGACGTGGGGGCGCGCCTCGCGGAGCGCGGCCATGAGTTTGGGTCCACCACGGGCCGGGCGCGGCGCTGTGGCTGGTTCGACGCCGTGGCCCTGCGCCAAGCCATTCGGATTAACTCCATTTCTGGCCTGTGCTTGACTAAGCTCGACGTGCTCGATGGCCTAGAGACGATTCGGGTGTGCGTGGGCTATCAGGATCAGGGCGGGGACGCGGCGCCGGCGCCCTTTGGGGCCGAGGGCTACGACCGCATCGTGCCGGTCTACGAGGACCTGCCCGGTTGGTCCGAATCCACCGTGGGCGCAAAGCGCCTGGAAGACCTTCCGGCCAATGCTCGAGCCTATCTAAAGTGCATCGAGGAAACGGTGGGCGCCCCCATCGACATCATCTCCACGGGCCCCGATCGCGCTCAAACCATCGTGCTCCGGGATCCCTTCGACGCCTAGGGGCCGGGCCCCTAGGGCACGCGCTCCACCCGCAGCGTATTGGTGACCTCCGCCGCTCCAAAGGGGAGGGCGGCGGTGACCACCACCGTATCTCCCGACGCCAGAATGCCGTCGTCCCGAAGCCGGAGCAGCTCTCCACGCATGGCGCCTTCGATATCCCGGGCCATGGCGGGCTCCGTGGGCAGGGCGCGCACGCCCCAGAGCAACGCCGAGCGGCGGCGAATGGCCTCCGTCGCCGTGAGCGCAATGAGGGGCGTCTGAGGCCGGAGGCGAGACAGCTGGCGCAGGGTGGCACCGCTGCTGCTCAGGCAGAAAATGGCCTTGGCGTCTAATTGCTCCGCGAGGCGGCAGGCGGCTTCGGCCACGGCGTGATCAGCGCCGCCGGACAGCTGGGCGTTCTCCGGACCCCGCCACCCCGGTGGGAGCGCTTCCTCCGCAAGCTGAGCGATGCGCGCCATGGTTTCCGCGGCCAGCGTCGGGTAGGCGCCGCTGGCCGTTTCCGCCGACAGCATCACCGCGTCCGTGCCGTCAAGCACGGCGTTTGCTACATCTGAGGCTTCGGCGCGGGTGGGGGTGGGGCTGTCCACCATGGATTCCAGCATCTGCGTGGCCGTGATCACGGGAAGGCCCGCGGCCCGGGCGGCGCGAATAATGGTTTTCTGAATAAGCGGCACCTGCTCCGCGGGGAGCTCGACCCCGAGATCCCCCCGGGCCACCATGATGCCGTCCGCCGCTGCGAGGATTGCCGGGAGGGCGGTCACGGCCTGGGGCTTCTCGATCTTCGCGATGATCGGTATGGTCGCGCCGAGCGCTGCGAGGGCCTGGCGGAGGTCGTCGATATCCTCTGGGCGCTGCACAAAGGACAGAGCGATATAGTCCACCTCCGCCTCCACGGCGAAGCGCAGGTCGGTGCAATCCTTTTCCGTGAGCGCCGGCAGGGACAGCAAGGCCTCGGGCACGTTGACCCCCTTCCGCGGCTGAAGCCAACCGCCGACCTTCACCACGGCTTCTAAGGCGCCGACGGTCTTTGACAGCACCGTGAGCGCTAGCCGTCCGTCGTCGAGCAGAATGCGTTGCCCCACGGCCAGATCCTCGACAATAGCGTCGTGGCTGACCGCTAGCCGACCCGCGCTCGGGTCCGTGTCCCCGCTGCCCACCACCGTGAGCCGATCCCCGGGGGTCAGGGTCCAGCCTTCGGGCCCGAGGCCCGTGACACGAATCTTCGGGCCCTGTAGATCTAACAGGGTGGCAAGGGGGCGGCGGCGCTGGGCTGCTAGGGCCCGGAGACGAGCCAGGCGCTGGGCGTGCTCTTCGTGGGCGCCGTGGGAAAAGTTCAGCCGGGCCACGTCCATGCCCGCTGCGAGGAGCCCTTGGAGTGTTTCGTCGTTATCGCAGGCCGGCCCCAGGGTGCAGATCATCCGTGTGCGCCGGTAACTGGCCATAACGTCCAAGACTCCTGCTGTCCCGTGAGAGTGCTAGCATACGCCCTTGCTACCGCAGGGGACGACCTCAACATGTTCGATCGCGATCTTTTGTCCATTCTGGTGTGCCCCGTCAGCAAGGCGCCGCTCAAGCTCATCAACGATGACCAGGAGCTGGCCTGCGTGGCGAGTGCCCTGGCCTACCCCATTCGCGATGGCATTCCCGTGCTTCTCGCAGACGAAGCCCGCACCTTAGGGGCCGAAGAGCTGGACACGCTTCGGGGCGAAGGCTAGCTGTCCGCTTTTTGTCCTCGACACCGTTGCGGCGCCCGGAGCCCCGGCCTATACTCCGAGTAGTTTGGTCGGATATTTAACCGGCCCACCCCCACCCCCAACGGAACCCAGCCATGAATAGTCTTAAGCTTCCTGAGCGACCGGGCGGCATGCCCGACATCGCAACTCACGGTGGCGCTGGCCTTGCGGAAACACTCGATTGGGTTGGCATGGCCGCCATTCATCTCCCCATGACCCTCGCGCTTGAGGCCGGTACGGTCCCCGTCGCGGCGAAGGCTCAGGCCTTCGTCAACCTCGGAGACCCGGAGGCCAAGGGCATTCACATGTCCCGGCTCTACCTGGCTCTGGATCAGGCCAGCGCCGCGGGCCCCCTCACCCCGGCGGCCCTCGGGGCGCTTTTGGAGCAGTTCCTTCACAGTCATGAAGGGCTCTCCACCCACGCCTTCATCGAGGTGAGCTTCGATCTGAACCTGCGGCGGCCGGCTCTGGTGAGCGATAACAGCGGCTGGAATGGCTATCCCGTGCGCCTGCGGGCAGAGCGGCGGGGGGCAGAAACGCGCCTCGAGCTGGCCCTGTCCGTCACCTACTCCTCCACCTGCCCCTGCTCCGCGGCGCTCGCGCGGCAGCTTATCCAGGAGCAGTTCGATGAGGATTTTGCCGGGCAAACGCAGATCGACGCCGAGGCCTTCCGGGCTTGGCTGGGCACGGAGCAGGGCATCATGGCCACGCCCCACAGCCAGCGGAGCGTCGCTGAGGTGCGTCTGAGCCTTGCGCCCACCCTGAGCGCGTTCCCCATCGAAGCCATGGTGAATCGGCTCGAAGGCGCGCTGAAGACCCCCGTGCAGGCGGCGGTAAAGCGGGAAGATGAGCAAGCCTTTGCCCGCCTCAATGGCCAGAATCTCATGTTCTGTGAAGACGCGGCGCGGCGCCTGAAGGCAGCGCTCCTGGCGGACGACCAGGTGGTGGATTTCTGGCTTCGGGTGAATCATTACGAAAGCCTCCACGGCCACGACGCCGTTGCCGTCGCCACGGCGGGGGTTGCGGGGGGCTATTCCTCCGATCCCGGTTGACATCGCCCTGGGGCATTTGTACATTTCGCCGCCCCGCGAGAGTGCTCGCGGGGAATGCCGAGGTGGCGAAATTGGTAGACGCGCCAGCTTCAGGTGCTGGTGGGGGAAACCCCGTGGAGGTTCAAGTCCTCTCCTCGGCACCATCTTTCGTTTTGGATCGAGCAGTCCCTTAAGCGCCGTGCGTGACCGACCCGGTCGCGCTGGACGCGGCGCCACCCCCGGGAGGCGCCCATGGCTAAGCTCTACTTCCTCCCCCGCGTAGCCCTCAAGGCCCAAGATGCCCTCTTGCCCCTGGCCTGGCGCCTTGAGGCGGCGGTGGTGCGGTGGACCTTTCGTCGGCTGCGGCGCCGGCCCCTGGCCGAGGCCCAGGCCACCGCGGCGCGGTGGTTTCGTCGCATCGGTCCGCGCACGCCGGTCGCGCAAAAGCTCCTGCGGAATCTTGCGATCCTCCATCCGGACGCCCCCCTTAGCGTGCTGAAGGTTGAAGCCCGGGAGAGCTTTGCCGCCCTGGGCCAGGCCGTGGCGGAGCTGGCCCATAGCGATACGATCAGCGAAAGCCCCGATCAATTTTGCGAATTTGTGGTGGATCCCGCGGCCGAGGCGGCGCTGTTGGATCCCAAGGCCCCGGCGGTGCTGATCACGGCCCACGTGGGCCCCTGGACCTTCGCCAACCTCATCGCGGCCTGGGGCCGCTTTCCCCTCTCCATGCTCTATGCCCCGGAGTCGAACCCCGGGGTGCGGGAGGAATTTCTGCGGATCCGGGGTGCCTTGCCCGTCACCCTGATCCCCCGGGACAACAGCATGCGCGGGCTTTTGAAGGCCCTGGGGAAGGGAGAGAAGGTGGGCCTTGCCTCCGATGTGCGGCTTGATAGCGGGGAGCCGCTTCCCTTCTTTGGCCATCCCATGCTCACCAACACCGTGCCCGGGCGTCTCGCGCTGCGCGCCGGTTGCCCCCTCATTCCTATTCGAGCCCAGCGCCTGGGCCCTGGCCGCTTTCGCATTCACGCGGAAGCGCCCCTCGATCAGGGGCCTGAGGACCAGCCCCTGGAAGACCGGGTGCAGCACCTGGCGCAGCAGGTTCTGGGCACCTACGAGCGCTGGATTCGAGAGGCCCCGGCGGAGTGGATGGCCATGGCTCGCCGTTGGCCGAAGGCGCTGGAGCTCGAGGCCTATGGCCGCGCTGAGGCTCGGGATCGGGCCTCGTGAAGCTGATTTTCGCCGAGCGCCTTGGGCCCTGGCTCGAGCGTCATCCCGGGGTGCTACGGGCCGTCTGGCGCGTGGAAGCGTTGCTGGTGCGGGGCCTCATTGCGCTGTTTCGCGCGCTCGGGCCCGAGCGCAGCGCAGCCGTGGGGGCCTGGCTGCTGGCGCGCTTTGGCCCAAAGGCGCGGAAAAAACAGCCCATCGTGGCAGCGACGCTGCGCCGGGTTACCCCCGAGCTCACGGAAGGGGAGCGGGCCCAGATGCTTCGGGCGAGCTGGGAAAGCACCGGCGCCGTGTTCGCCGAGTACGCCCATCTTGAGGCCCTGGCCTCCCCGGAGCGCCTCACCCTAAACGATGAGGCGGACCTGCCGGGGCTGCTAGCGGCGAAGCGCGGCATCATTTTCGTGGGGGCTCACTACGGCAACTGGGAAGTGCTCGCCATGGCGGCGAGCCGGGCTGGCTGCCCCATGATGGCGGTCTATGCCCCGCTGCAGAATCCCTACCTCGATGAACTCCTTTGCGCGGCCCGGGCCAGCTTTGGCGCCGACACCGTGCCCCGGGGCGCCCCCCTTCGGCCCCTGCTGCGCCATCTGCGCGGGGGCGGGGCCACGGGGCTTCTGATCGATGTGCGGGTCCCCGACGGCGTGCCCGTATCTTTCTTTGGGGCCCCCACCACCTTCTCCGCCACCCCCGGGCGCCTCGCGCAGCGCACGGGGGCAGCCGTCGTGCCCCTCTGGGCGGAGCGCACCGCCCCAGCCCGCTACCGCGTCACCTTTGAAGCCCCCCTTTTCGTGGGCAGTGATGAGCAATCCGTGATCCAGGTCACGGAAGCCCTGACCGCGCGCTGCGAAGCTTGGGTCCGCCACGATCCCAGCCAGTGGCTCCTTGCGAACCGGCGTTGGGACAAGGCGACCCTCGCGACCTTCTAGGGCACGCCCTTCCTTCTATCCGCCGACGAGAGTAACGTGCGGCGCAACAGCAGGAGAGACCGGATCTGTGAGTACGCTTTTCCTTGTGCTTTTGGCCCTGGCCGTAGCGGCCTTCCTGGCGCTGCGCTGGTTTGAGGGGCTGCCGAATAAAAAGAAAAAGAAGTGGTTTACGAAAACCGTGAACCGGTATTTCGTGCTGCTTGAAAATCTGGGACTGCTACGCCGTACGGCCGCCTACGATCGGGACTACCACCGTCAGTATCCGGGACTGGATCAGCTCGAGGCGAACTACGCCGATGTGCGGGAAGAGTGCTTGGCCCTGCTGGGTATCAAGGATCAGCTGACGGACATGACGGCCCTCGGGGCTGGCTATACCAATGGGGGCATCCATACCGCCCAGTGGAAGGCCTTCATGTTTAAGTCCGGGAACCGCTTTATTGAAGAGAATTGCGTGCAGGCGCCGAAAACCACGGCTCTGCTCCGGGGCATACCGGGCATGGAGACGGCTTTTTTCTCCATCCTCGACCCTCGGCAATACATCACGCCCCATTGGGGCTACTACAAGGGCTACATGCGCTATCACCTGGGGGTGATCATCCCCGACGACAACGCCGAGCAAAAATGCTGGCTGCGGGTGAACGATAACGCTGCGCAGAACGCCCTCAAAGATAAGGATCAGATCGCTTTTGGTGAAAAATATCATTGGCACGATGGGGAGGGGATCGTCTTCGACGATAACTACCTCCACGATGCCTCAAACGAGTCGGACCAGGTTCGGGTGGTCCTCTGGCTCGATCTTCGGCGCAAGATGCCCTTCTATGCGTCGCTCTTTAATCGCTTTGTGCTTTGGCTTGCGGGCCGGGATAAGTCCGTGGAAAAGATCCGCAAGAAAGCGACCGTTAATGCCTAGGGGGCCGCGCGGCCACGGAGGTAACCGTGGCCAAAGGTAAGACGCCGCGCAGCCCAGCGCCGAAGGACCCCCAGGCCCAGCGCGAAGCCGAACGCTACGCCGATCCCATCGCCAGCCGGGAGCTCATCCTCGAAACGCTGGGGGAGGCCCGGCGCCCCCTCACGCAGGAAGCCATCGCCGGGGCCCTCGCGCTCCAGGGCCCGGGCCCCTTAGAAGCGCTCCGCCGGCGCCTGCGCGCGATGTGCCGGGATGGCCAGCTCATGGTGGATCGCCGGGGGCGCTACATTGTGGCGGAAAAGCTCGCCATGGTGCGGGGCAAGATCGCCGCCCACCGCGATGGCTTCGCCTGGCTGCTGCCTCAGGACGGCAGCGCCGATGTCTACCTTCATGACCGGGCCCTGGGTTCGGCCATGGATGGGGATGAAGTGCTCGTGCGCATCACGGGCACGCGCCGGGACGGCAAGCCCGAGGGCGCCGTGGCCGAGATCTTAGAGCGGGCCCACGAGGCCCTCGTGGGTCAGTTCTTTGACAGCGGCGGCGTGGGCGTGGTCCACCCGGCCCATCCGCGGATTCACGGGGAGTTCCTGGTGCGTCCCGACGGGCCCTTAAGCCCGGTCTCGGGCAGCTGGGTGCGCCTGCGCCTGACCACCTATCCCAAGGGCCGTAGCCCGGGCTGGGGTGAAGTGGAGGCGGTGCTCGCGCCCCCCGGGGACCTCAATTACGAAGGGCAGCTGGCCGTGGTGCTGGGCGCCCACAATTTGCAGGAAGACTGGCCCGCGGCCGTGGAAAAGCAGGTAGCGCGCCTGCCCAAGCGGGTGCCCAAGGTGGCGCTCGAAGGGCGGGTCGATCTGCGCAATACGCCCCTCGTCACCATTGACGGGGAGGACGCGAAGGACTTTGACGATGCGGTCTTCGCCGAGCCCCGGGGCCGCACGGGATGGCGCCTGCTCGTGGCCATCGCCGACGTCAGCCACTACGTGCAGCCCGGGAGCCCCTTAGACGAAAGCGCCCAGGGCCGGGGCACGAGCGTGTATTTCCCCGGGCGGGTGATTCCCATGCTCCCCGAGCCCCTTTCCAATGGCCTGTGCTCCCTCATGCCCAAGGTGGATCGGCTGGCCATGGTCTGTGAGATGAACATCAGCGGCGCCGGGCGAGTGACGGGCTACCGCTTCTTCGAAGCGGTGATTCGCTCCGCGGCTCGGCTCACCTATACCCAGGTGGGGGCCTTCTTCGAGGACCAGGACGCGGGGCGCGATCCCTCCCCCGCGGTCGCGTCCCTCGCCCCCCAGCTTCGGTCCCTGCGCGCGCTCTACAGCGCCCTCTGGGCGGAGCGAGAGCAGCGGGGCGCCCTCGATTTCAGCGGGACGGAAGCGCGCATCGTGCTCGACGAGGCCGGGCGCGTGGCCGACGTGGCACCGGTGACCCGCAACGATGCGCACCGCTTGATTGAAGCCTGCATGATTACGGCGAACAGCTGTGCGGCGCGGCTCCTGAGCAAGGCCAAGGTGCCCACGCTCTATCGTAACCATGCGCCTCCGGGGCCCGGGGGCCTCGAGAGCCTTTCGACCTATTTGGGCAATCTGGGCATCGAGTTCGCCGTGCCCGACCCCATCACGCCAAAGGCCCTGCAGGAGCTTTTGGCCCGCCTCTCCGCCAAGGTCGAAACCCAGCCCCTTGAGACCATGGTGTTGCGGTCCCTGTCCCAGGCCGATTATGGCCCGGAGCGCATTGGTCATTTCGGGCTGGCGCTCAGCCACTATGCCCATTTCACCTCGCCCATTCGCCGCTACCCGGACCTGCTGGTGCATCGCGCGCTCCGCGCCCTTCTGCATAGCGACCGGGACCTCCCGGAGCTCCACCGCGTACCCGGGATGGCGCCGGGGGACTTTGCCGATCTCTATCCCTACGACGTGCCGGCCATGCTGACCCTGGGGGCCTCCCTGTCCCTCCGGGAGCGGAGCGCGGACGCCGCTGCCTACGATTTCGAGGCCTGGTTGAAGTGCGAGTACGCGAAGGATCACCTTGATACGGTGATGGAGGGCACGGTGACGGCGGTGACCCACTTTGGGCTTTTCGTCACCCTCGACGATCTCCGCCTGGCGGGGCTTCTCCACGTGACCCAGCTCCCGGATGACTACTACCACTTCGAGGAAGTGGATCGGCGCCTCACGGGGGAGCGAGGCGCCGGGGACTTCGCCCTCGGAGATCGGCTCAAGGTGCGCTTAAGCCAGGTGGACAGTGAAGAGCGGCGCATTGATCTCGCCTATGAAGCTCAGCTGAGCCAGGGCCCGCGCCCGGCCCGGCGGGGGCGTCGCCGGACCCCAGAGCGCCAGCCTTCCGATCGCCGAGGCAGCCAGACCCGGGGCGCTCAGGGTGGCCCGCGGAAGCGGCGCCGATGAGCGAAGGGGCCTGGCTTGGGGGCATTCATGCGGTAGAAGCGGCGCTGCGCGCGGGCAACGTGCGGCGCCTGCGCATTGCCACGGGGCGGGGCGGGGAGCGGCTGGGCCCCGTGCTGGATCGGGCGAAGCGCGAAAACGTTAAGGTTGAGCGGGCGGAGCGCCGCGCGCTGGATGCCCTGGTGCCGGAAGGCCATCAAGGGGTGGTCGCGGAGCTTTTAGAAGCCACCGTGACCCTGGGGGATGAAAGCACCCTGGAAGCGCGTCTCGAGGCCCTGACCAATCCCTTCCTGCTGATCTTGGAGGGGGTGCTCGACCCCCGGAACCTGGGAGCATGCCTGCGTAGTGCGGAGGCGGCAGGGGTGCATGGCGTGGTGCTGCCCCGCTCCCGCATGGCGCCCTTAAACGCCGCGGCCCGGAAGACCGCCGCCGGCGCCGCAGAGCGCGTGCCCCTCTATGCGGTGGCGAATTTGGCGCGCACCCTGCGCACCCTGCAAGAGGACTTCGCCGTGCGCTGCTACGGGTTGGCGGGGGGCGGGGAAGCCCCGCTCTGGTCCGCGGACCTCGCCGGGCCCTGCGCTCTGGTGCTGGGGTCGGAAGATCGGGGTCTGCGGGCCCTCACCATGCGCCAATGCGACGGGCTCCTGGCGCTCCCCATGGCGGGGGAGGCAGAGTCCCTAAACGTCTCCGTGGCCGCCGGGGTGGCCCTCTTCGAGGCCGTGCGCCAGCGCCAGCCTGCCTAGGGGCCATGAGCTCGGGCCTTGCGCTTGAGCAGGAGCCTCCGTAGAATCCGCCGCCCCTGGGCATGGACTCATGCCCATCCCTGCTCCACGCCAACACCGGCGGGGGCAACACCCAAAGGGAGCATTCATGCGTCATTACGAAGTCGTATTTCTGGTCCATCCGGATCAGAGCGAGCAAGTCCCCTCCATGATCGAGCGCTACAAGGGCATCGTCGAAGCCGACGGCGGCGCTGTGCATCGTCTGGAAGATTGGGGTCGCCGTCAGCTGGCCTACCCGATCAACAAAATCCACAAGGCGCACTACGTGCTCATGAACATCGAGTGTGGCGAAGCGCCGGTGGCTGAGCTGGAAGGCCTCTTCCGTTTCAACGACGCCATCCTCCGCAGCATGGTGCTGCGCCAGGATGAGGCGGTCACGGAAGCGTCCCCCATGATGAAGCCGGAGCGCGAAGGCCGGGATCGCGGCCCCCGTCGGGATCGCGACGACGCCCCGCAGGGGCAGGACGATAACGATTCTGGTGTCGACGCGGACAAGGAGGACTAAACATGGCTCGTTTTTTCCGTCGCCGTAAGTTTTGCCGCTTCACCGCGGATGGGGTTAAGGAGATCGACTACAAGGATCTCGAAACCCTCAAGCAGTACATCACCGAGACTGGGAAGATCGTCCCCTCTCGTATCACTGGCACGCGCGCGAAGTATCAGCGCCAGCTGTCCCGGGCCGTGAAGCGCGCACGCTATCTTGCGCTTCTGCCCTACACGGACCGCCACAACTAAGCGCGGGAAGGAGATTAGGCAATGGACATTATTCTTCTTGAGCGCGTGCGCAACCTGGGCAACCTCGGGGACGAAGTCTCCGTGAAGAACGGCTACGGCCGTAACTTCCTCATCCCCCAGGGCAAGGCCGTGCGCGCCACCGCTGCGAACCGGGAAGTCTTCGAAGGCCGTCGCGCTGAGCTTGAAGCTCAGGCGGCGGCGCAGCTGAAGGCTGCCGAGGACCGGGCCGCTGGCCTCGCCGAGCTCGTGCTCACGATCACGGCGCGCGCCAGCGACGAAGGCAAGCTCTTTGGTTCCGTGGGCTCCCGGGAAATCGCTGATGCGGTCACGGAAGCCGGCCAGGAGGTCAGCAAGGACGAAGTGCTGCTGCCCGTGGGTCCGCTGCGGAGCATCGGCGAGTTCACCGTCGACCTCCAGCTGCACTCCGATGTCACCGCTTCGGTGACGGTCAACGTGATTCCCGAGTAACGCCTCGGGCTAACCGTTGTCTCGCGGGGGCCTCAGGGCCCCCGCGCTGTTTCTGGCTGGCGAATTCGGAGCTAGGGGGCCCAAGGCCCTTGACCCTTGGGGGTCCCTGGCCGACGCTAGCGGTCTCATCTAAAGGGGGCATCCATGGCTGAAGAGCCCGCTGCGTCAGCGGCGCCGGAAGGGCGGCTCACGGGACTGAAAGTTCCGCCCCACTCTATTGAAGCTGAGCAAGCCGTGCTTGGCGGTCTTCTCCTGCATGCCGCAGCCTACTGGGAAATCGGTGATCTATTGGGGGAGGGGGACTTCTACCGCACGGATCATCGCCTCATTTGGCGCACCATCTGCGGCCTCATGGAAGATGAGGGTGCGGTGGATGTGCTCACCGTGGGCCGGGCCCTGGAGAACCTTGGCAGTGCTGCCCGGGGCCTCGATATGGCCTACCTCGCGGAGCTCGCGGAAAGTACCCCGGGCATCAGCAATATTAAGGCCTACGCGGACAT
>JAURCQ010000050.1:4845-11819 GCA_030828335.1 Gammaproteobacteria bacterium | reverse complement strand
TGATGCCCAAGGCAAATACCCAGCAGGGGAATTTCGCCGGCGAAGCGCTTGATCACCTCCAGGGAAATGCCCGCCTCGTTGGGCGTGCAGGGCCCGGGGGAGATGACGATTTTTTCCGGGGCCAGCCGTTCGATCTGCGCCACCGTGATCTCGTCATTGCGCACCACGGAAAGCTCGGCTCCCAGCTCCCCAAGGTACTGGTAGACGTTGTAGGTGAAAGAGTCGTAGTTATCGATGAGCAGAATCATGCGTTCGCCTCCCCGTCGCCGAGGTGAAGGCCCTTGGCGGCCAGGGCCGCGGCCCGGAACATCGCCCGGCCCTTGTTGAGGCTTTCCTGCCATTCGTTTTCTGGCACGGAGTCGGCAACGATGCCCCCCCCGGCCTGAATGAAGAGCGTGTTGTCCTTGAGCACGGCGGTGCGAATGGCGATGGCCGTATCCATGTTGCCGTTCCAGGCGATATAGCCCAGGGCGCCCCCGTAAACCCCGCGGCGCGTGGGCTCGAGTTCGTCGATAATTTCCATGGCGCGAATTTTTGGGGCGCCGGAGAGCGTGCCCACGGGAAGCGTCGCCCGCAGCACATCGAGGGCGCTGAACTCGGCTCGTAACCGGCCCTGCACATTGGAGGAGATGTGCATGACGTGGGAGTAACGTTCCACGACCATCTGCTCCGTGAGGGTGACGGACCCGATCTCCGCGACCCGGCCCACGTCGTTGCGCCCTAGGTCGATGAGCATGAGGTGCTCGGCGATTTCCTTGGGGTCGGCGAGGAGCTCGCGCTCGAGGGCCTCGTCCTGTTCCGCCGTAGCGCCCCGGGGGCGGGTGCCGGCGAGGGGGCGATTGGTAATCACCCGGTCCTCCACCCGCGCCAGGATTTCTGGCGAACTCGATACCAGCTGGAAGCCGCCGAGGTCCATGAACACCATGTAGGGGGAGGGGTTCAGGCTGCGCAGGGCCCGATAGAGATTGATGGGCGGGGCGTCGAAGGGCACGGACATGCGCTGGGCCAGCACCACTTGCATGACGTCTCCGGCGGCCGTGTAGTCCTTGATCTTCTCCACGGCGGCCTTGTGGGCATCCTGGCCAAAGCTTGAGGTGAAATCGCTCTCGTCTGGGGCGACCCCGCCTACCGGCGGTGCGGTGGCCTCCGCGGGGAGGGGGTCGCTGAGCTTCGCGGCCAGGGCGCCCAGGCGCGCGCGGGTTGCCTCGAAGCTGCCGTCCTCGTGGGGGTTCGCGTGGCTGATGAGCGTCATGCGCCCCTTCAGATTGTCGAAGACAATGACGTCGTTGGACACCATGAGGAGCACGTCGGGGGTTTCGAGATGGTCCGGCGGCGCGCTGTGCTTCAGCTTGCGCTCGCTGTAGCGGACCGTGTCGTAACCGAAGTAACCCACCAGGCCGCCGCTGAAGCGGGGCAGCTCGGGGAGCCGGGGCACGCGGTAGCGGTCCTTGAAGCGCTCAACGAAACCGAGGGGGTCGTCGCTTTCCGCGGTTTCGATGATTTCGTCGTGCTGCCAGACCTCGATCTTCTCCCGGCGAACCACCAGGCGGGTGGTCGCGGGTAGGCCAAGGATGGAGTAGCGTCCCCACTTCTCCCCGCCCTGGGAGGATTCCAGCAGATAGGAGTAGGGCCCCCGGGCCAGCTTGAGATAGACCGACAAGGGCGTTTCGAGGTCCGCGGGGACCTCAAGGGTAAGGGGGATTCGGTTGTAGCCCTGGCTAGCCAGGCGGCGAAACTCTTCAACGTTCATGCGCGGCAATTCCTTAACGATGGGATGGGAAAGCAAGGGGGTTCCTCAGCTTCGCCATCGCCCTCGATGCAGTGCCACGGTGTGTGATCCTCGTGTGTTCATGAACGTTCCAATAGAGCGGAGAGATCGGGGATGATCCCATCGGCCCCCGCTGCCTCAATAGGCTCGCCGTGATTGTACCCGTATGGAACGCAGAGCACGGAAATTTTTGCGGCCCGGGCCGCGGCGATATCGGTGCGGGAGTCTCCCACCATGAGCGTGGCTTCCGGCGCCGCGGCGAGGCGGGCGCAGGCCTCCAAGAGGGGGGCGGCGCTAGGCTTGCGCTCGGGGAGGGAGTCGCCCCCAAGCACCACGGGGAAGAAGGCGCTGAGCTGAAGGGCGTCAAGCACCTGGCGGGCCAGGTGCTCAAACTTGTTGGTGACCACGGCCAGCCCCGCCCCGGCTGTTTGAAGCGCGGTGAGGGTTTCCCGGACGCCAGGGTAGACCTCGGAGTGATCGGCAATGTGGCTGCCGTAGTAGGTCAGGTAGCGCTCAAGCAGGCGGTCAAGGCGTGCCGGCGTTGCCGGCTCGCCCTGGGCTTCGAGGCTACGTTCGAGTAGGCGCCGGGCCCCTTCGCCAATAAAGGCGCGCACCGCCTCCAAGGTGACGGGGGCGCAGCCCTCCTCCTGAAGGATCACGTTGAGGGTCGCGTGAAGGTCCGGGGCGCTATCCACGAGCGTCCCATCGAGATCAAAAAGATAGGCCTGGTAAAGGCTCATGACACCGAAGCGAGGGCCTGGCGCAGGGCGCCAACCGTCTGCCGGTAGTCGTCGCCGCCAAAGATGGCAGAGCCCGCCACAAAGGTGTCCGCGCCCGCGGCGGCAATCTCGGCAATGTTCCCCGGTCCCACGCCGCCGTCGACTTCAAGGCGCAGGGGACGATCGCTTTGGTCCATGAGGGCCCGGAGCGCACGGACCTTTTCGACCGTGCTGGGAATGAAGCGCTGCCCTCCAAAGCCCGGGTTCACGCTCATCAGCAGCACCATGTCGCAGCTTTCCAAGAGCCAGTCGAGGCCGCTCAGGGGCGTGCCAGGGTTCAGGACGAGACCTGCCTTCGCACCGCCAGCTTTGATCATTTCCAGGGTACGGTGGGGGTGCTGGCTCGCTTCCGGATGAAAGGTGATCCAGCTGGCCCCGGCCTCGAGAAAATCCCCGACGAGGCGGTCCACGGGGGACACCATGAGGTGGACGTCGATGTCCGCGGTAATGCCGTACTTGCGCAGCGCCTTGCAGACCATGGGGCCGACGGTCAGGTTGGGGACGTAATGATTATCCATGACGTCGAAATGCACCCAATCGGCGCCGGCCTCGAGGACCGCCTCGACCTCCTCGCCCAGGCGCGCGAAATCCGCCGAAAGAATGGACGGTGCGATGCGAAAATCGGCCATGAACATGCTCCCAATTTGGATGTGCTCAGTTTAACTGACGGGCCCCTAGGGGGGACAGCGTGCCTAGGTAAAGCGGGCGCGGGCGGCTTCTAGGGTTTCCGGGGTGCCGACGTTGTCCCACAACCCATCGTGGCGCAGGCCATGAAGCGTGCCCGCATCCAAAGCCCGCTCAAAGAGGGGGCGCAGGGGTCGCGGGCCGGGGTCGATGCCGTCAAAGAACGCCTTTGAGAACAGGCCCGTGCCGCTGTAGGTGAGGCGGGGGCCCTGGCTCCGGTTCAGTCGCCCCCCGGGGGTCAGGCAGAAATCCCCGGCCGGGTGCCAGGGTGGGTTCGGCACCATGGCCAGCTGGGCCCTTGCCCCGGGGGGTAGGCTTAGGGTCTGCAGAGGCAGGTCGCAAAGCACATCCCCCGCCAGCACGTAGAAGGGGGAGGTCAGCGCCGGCAGGGCTTTGAGGATGCCTCCCGCAGTCTCTAGCCGTTCCGGCTCCCGGCTGAAGGTGATGGAAAAGGGCCAGGGGGCTTGGGCTTCCAGGTAGGCCTCAATTTGCGATCCCAAATGGTGAAGGTTGATCACCACCTGGGTGACGGCGGTTTTGGCCAGTTCATCTAGAGCGCGCGCCAGCAGGCTGCGCCCGCCCACTTCGAGAAGGGGCTTGGGGCAATGGTCCGTCAGCGGCGCCAGCCGACTGCCGAGGCCTGCGGCGAGGACCATGGCGCTTTGGGGGGCGCTCATGCGGGTCGGGGGGCCAGGCGGTGGGCCTGGGCCCAGGCCTCGAAGCGGGGCCTGACGGTGTGCTCAAGCCAAGTGCCGAGGGCTGGCGCCAGGCGGCTTTCGCCCAGGCCCCATTCAAGGCGACGGAGCACGGGTGCCAGGTAGGGCAGGTGGGTGGGGCGGCCGTCACGCAGCCATAGGCGGGCGAAGATCCCGAGCACCTTTAAGCTTCGCTGCAGGCCGCAGGCGAAGAAATCGCGTTCGAAGGCGATGTCGTAGCCCTCGGGCCATAGCCCAAGGGCCCGGGCTCTAGTTTGGTAAAAGGCCAGCCAGGGGGCGTAGTCCTCGGGCGTCCAGGCGGCGTAGGCATCCCAGCAAAAGGACACCAGGTCGTAGGGGAGGGGCCCCCAGCGCGCATCCTGAAAATCTACAATGGCGACGGTGCTATCGCTCTGGGGAATGAGATTTCGCCCATGCCAATCAAGATGCACCAGCGTTCGCGGCGCCTCATGGAAGGGGGCTTCTAGGACCTCTGCGCTTTCTTCGATCAGCCCCGCGGGCGGTGTGAGCTCAAGGAGGCCCTCACAGAACCACGGGCCGAAGAGGGCGCGCTCCAGGCTAAGGCGCTCTTCATCATAATTCGGTGCGCCCTCCGGGGGCGCGAGATGGGCCGCATGCTGCCAGCGCAGAAGCGCATCGAAGGCGCGCGTTCCCCAGGGGGCGGTGGGGTCCTTGGGCATGGCTGCATGGAGGGTGTCCGAGCCCAGATCTTCCACCAGCAGGCGATGGGTGTTCAGGTCGGCGAGGACCACCTCGGGTAGGGGCACCCCCTGTGCCCTGCCCCAGGCACTGAGCTCCATAAAGGCAGGGAGGCTGGTATCGCTCGCGGGCGTTTCCATGAACAAAAGGCCCGGCTCGGTCCCCGGGAGCCGATGGAACGCCCGGCCGCTGGCCTCAAGCCCGAGGCTGACCAGGGGATTCGGACGATCCTGGCCGAGGAGGGCCAGCGCTTCGTCGACCCAGCCGCTTGCGATGGAGGCGTCAGGGGGCACGGCACGGCTCCCGAAATAGACAAGCCCGCATCATAGCAGCCCCTCGGTGGGTCCCGTATGATTCACTCCGACTGGTTATAAGCCGACGAGAACGCTGTCCCCATGATGAAACGTGCGCACCGCTCTGCCCTGGCTCTTGCGGCCCTTTCCCTCCTGGGAAGTGCCGGCGCCGGTGCCGTGGATACGAGCAAGGGCCAATGGCGCTGCGGGAAGGCGGAGGATGGTAGCTGGGCCTGCGAAGCGGCAGAGCTGCCCCCGGGGCCCTTCCCGGCCATGGCGCGCGCGCCGATCTATAAAAAGCCGCCTTCCCAGCGGCGAGAGGAGGCCAAGCGCGGTCAGGTGATACCGCAAGGGGGCCAAAGCTATGCCCAGGCGGAGCTCAACTGGGTGCCTCGGCGAGCCCTCCCCACGGAGGTCGCCGAGACCCTCGAGCCCTGGTGCGGTGGCGCCTATCAGCCCTATGAATGGCCCGAAGACGTGCTCGCCCTGGATCCTAAAACCGCAGTTATTGGGCTGACGGCGGACGAGGCCAGCTACACCCTGGGCGATGCCGCGGAGCTCTCCGGCGCCGTGCAGCTCGAGCAGGGGGCGCGGCGGGTTTTTGCCGGGGCTGCCCATTACGATGCGGTGGCTCGGCGCCTCGCGTTGGAAGAAGGGGTGAGCCTAGAAGAGCCTGGCCTCTTGGTTCGAGGTGCGGAAGCCAAGGTGGATCTCGAAAGCGGAGACGCCGAGCTCACCCAGGCGCGTTTCGTGCTCTACGAGGGGGGCTACCGAGGCAGTGCGGAAACCTTCCGCCGCAGCGACGGCAAGCTCGAGATTGATAACGCCCAGTTCACACGCTGCGCCCCCGGCGACAACGCCTGGGCGCTGGCTGCGGGGCACATCGAGATCCCCGAAGGGCAAAGCTTTGCCAAGGCGCGGAATGCGCGGCTAAAGGTGCGGAACGTGCCCGTGTTCTGGGCGCCCTATCTCAAGGTCCCCGTGACCAGTGAGCGCCAGTCCGGCTGGCTCTTCCCCCGGGTCGGGGCCACGGGATCCAACGGTTTTGACATGTCCGCCCCCTACTATTTCAACCTCGCGCCCAACATGGATGCCACTTTCACCCCGCGCTACATGAGTGAGCGGGGCGTGCTGGGGGAGGGCGAGTTTCGCTATCGCTCGGCGAAGTCTGAGAACGTGCTCGGGGCGGCCTTCATGCCCGAGGACAACCAGTACAACGGTCAGCTGTCCTTTGATGAGTTTGAGGAACAGATTCTTGCAGCCGAGGCGGGGCCGGGCATCTTTCAGACCACGGATCGCTGGCTGGTCCAGGCCAAGCACGAGGGCGTGTGGCTTCCCGGCCTTAGCACGGCCGTGGATTTCGCCGCCGTTAGCGACCGGGACTATTTCCGAGATTTGGGCACGGACCTGGGGGTCACCTCTAAGGTGCAGCTTGATCGCATGGCGGAGATTAAGCTCCAGGCCGGGGCCACCCGCATGCGCCTCTGGGCTGAGGATATCCAGCTTCTGGAGGAAGGGCTCCCGCAAGCCTATCGCCGGCTGCCCCAACTGGATGCGGCCTTCCGTAGCCGCGTTTTAAAGACCCCGCTCATCTTTGGCTACGATCTCCAATACGCCACCTTTGATCGCAGCGATGCCCAGGCCGCAGAGGCCATTACGGGCACGCGAACCCATATCGCGCCGCGGCTGGTGCTGCCCTTTGAGCGGAGCTGGGGCTTTTTGCGCAGCGAAGTGGCCTACCAGCTCACGAGCTACAAGCTTTCGAACCGCCTGGCGGGGCAGGAAGAAACGCCTCATCGAGGCCTGCCTACGGCAAGTCTAGATGCGGGGCTGCGCTTTGAGCGCGACCTCGGACTTGGGGGAAACCGCTTCCTCCAAACCCTCGAGCCCCGGCTCTACTACCTCTATATCGAGGATGAGGACCAAAGCGCCCTGCCGATCTTCGACAGCACGGCCCTGACCTTCGGTCACGAGCAGCTTTTCCGGGAGAATCGCTTTGCCGGCATCGACCGTATTGGTGACGCCAATCCGGTGA
>JAURCQ010000050.1:0-4835 GCA_030828335.1 Gammaproteobacteria bacterium | reverse complement strand
GTGACCGCGGCGCTGACGTCCCGGCTCCTGTCCCTCAACAACGGCGCGGAGCTTTTGACGGCGACCGTGGGCCGCATCGCCTACTTCGACGAGCAAAACGTGGCCCTCGGGGATGACGCCCCGGTGGACGATTCGGCCTCCGGTTGGGTGAGCGATTTGGTCCTTCGTTTGGGTAGCGGCTTAGATGCGCGGGCCCTGTGGGTGTGGGATAGCCCGAGCAGCGTTCGCGATCAAAGCATGGTGCAGCTGCGCTATCGCCCCGATGGTCGCCGCGTGTTCAACTTAAGCTATCGGACCCGAGGCGGCGGAATTAAGCAGGCGGACGCGGCCTTCACCTGGCCCGTGTCCAATCACCTGGCGTTTATTGGCCGCTACTACTATGACCTCGAAGAGTCCTCCCTCATTGAGGCCTTCGGCGGCTTCCAATACGACGACTGCTGCTGGCGCTTACGGGTGGTTGCCCGCAGCTTTGAGCGGCCCTTCGACGTCATCAACCCCAACGACACGGACCGGGAGTCCGGGGTCTTCTTCGACGTGCTTATGAAGGGCCTCGCAGGCTTCGATTCCGGGGTCGACTCCATCCTCTCCAACGGGATTCGCGGATATGAGGAGCCGCTCAATGGCGCTGTTTCCCTTTAATCGTCCTGCCCTGGCCCTACTCTGGGCTGGGCTCTTGCTGCTTCCCGGGCTGACGAGCGCGGCGCCGCAGCAGCTCGATCGGATCGTGGCGATTGTTAATGACGATGTCGTCACGGCGACGGAGCTGGTCAGCCGCATGCGCTTTGTGGAGCGGCAGCTTGAAAGCAGCGGCATGGCCACGCCGCCCCGAGACGTCATTATCAATCAGGTCATGGAACGGCTGGTGCTCGACAGCCTGCAAATGCAGATGGGTCGGCGCGCCGGCGTGCGGATCTCTGAAGAGGAAGTCACCCGCGCCATCGAAGCCATTGCGGCCCAGAATGGTCTTGGCATTGAAGGCTTTCAGGCCCTTCTGGCCCGGGACGGGATGACCTACCGGGAGTTCCGGGAACAGATTCGCCAGGAAATGATCATTGCGCGGGTGCAGCAGAACCGCGTGAACGACCGGATTTACATCTCGCCCCAGGAGCTCGAAAACTTCCTGGCTTCTCCCGTGGGGCGGGCGGCGACGGAAGACGAGTTTCGGGTGGGTCATATTCTGCTGGCCGTGGCCAGTGATGCGACCGCCGAAGCCATGGCCGAGGCTGAGGCGCGAGCCCAGGCGCTCGTCACGTCCTTGCGGGACGGGGAAGACTTTTCCCAGGCCGCGGTGGCCAATTCTGCGGGGCAGCGCGCCTTGGAAGGGGGCGATCTGGGCTGGCGAAAGCCCGGCCAGCTCCCGAGCCTATTCGCGGAAGATGTGCTGAAGGCTGAGCTGGGGCAGGTGCTTGACCCGATCCGGTCCGCCAGCGGCTTCCACATCGTGAAGATCTTGGATAAGCGCGGCGCCAGCCAGCAGCGGGTTCAGCAAACCCAGGCGCGGCATATCCTCATCCGACCCACGGAAATCCGCAGCGACGACGAGGCAGAGATGATCATCCGCGACTTGCACCAGCGCCTGCTGGCGGGGGAAGACTTTGCCCAGGTGGCCCGGGACTTCTCCGATGATCCGGGCAGCGCGCTCTCCGGCGGCGATCTTGGCTGGAGCATGCCTGGGCAGATGGTCCCGGCCTTCGAGGCGGTGATGGATGCCTCGGAGCTTGGCGCCCTGTCCGAGCCTTTCCGAAGCCAGTTTGGTTGGCACATCCTCGAAGTACTGGATCGCCGGGAGCAGGATATGTCGGAAGAGGTCAAGCGCCGGCAGGCCATGCGCATTCTCCGTGATCGCCGCTTTGATGAAGAGCTCGAAGCCTGGCTCACGGAGATTCGCGAAGAAGCCTACGTGGAGCTGAAGATCTAGGAGGCCTCATGGCTTGCCTTCTGATCACCCCAGGGGAGCCCGCGGGCATTGGCCCGGACGTGCTCCTGGCGCTGGCGGGGAGGCCCCGGGGGTCACGCTGGGTTGCTATCGCCGATCCCGAACTGCTGCGCGCCCGCGCTGAGCAGCTTGGGTTACGGGTTTCTGTGGAACGCTTCGACCCGGCCGGGACGCCGGCGCCCCCGGGGGTGCTGGAGGTGCTTCCCGTTCCCCTGCGGGGCGCTGTGGTACCTGGGGTGCTTGATGGGGTGAACGCGCCCTACGTGCTCGAAACCTTAGCCCGGGCCACGGATCTGATGCTGGCGGGGGCCGCCGACGCGCTGGTGACGGGGCCCGTACACAAGGGGGTCATCGCCGACTCCGGTATCGCCTTTTCCGGCCACACGGAATTTTTTGCCGAGCGTTCCGGCGTTGAGGGCGTGCTCATGGTGTTAGTGGCGGGCACGCTTCGGGTGGCCTTGGTGACCACGCACCTGCCGTTGCGCGCGGTCCCCGATGCCATTACCCCGGAGCGCCTCAGCGCTCAGCTTGAGCGCTTTTATAGCGGTCTTCAGCAGCGCTACGGCATCGCCGAGCCTCGCGTGGTCGTCCTTGGCTTGAACCCCCATGCCGGGGAAGGGGGGCACCTGGGGCGGGAGGAGATCGACGTCCTTGAGCCGGTCTGCGCGGCCTATCGGGCCCGGGGCTGGGCGGTGACGGGTCCGGTGTCAGCCGATACGGCCTTCACCCCTAGCGCGCTTCAAGGGGTCCACGGCGTGCTGGCGATGTATCACGATCAGGGTTTGCCCGTGCTGAAGGCGCAAGGCTTTGGCGAAGCCATCAACACCACCTTCGGCCTGCCCTTCATCCGAACCTCCGTGGATCACGGCACGGCCCTAACCCTTGCAGGCACGGGCCAGGCGGACGCCGGCAGCCTGGCCGCCGCCATCGAAGAGGCGGAACGCATGCTTTCCGTCCGCGCCTCGTGAGCGGCGACGCCCCCTTCGCGGGACATCGCGCGCGCAAGCGCTTTTCACAGAACTTTCTCCGCGATCCCGTGGTGATCGATCGTCTTGTAGAGGCGATCCGCCCCCAGCCCGGGGATGCCCTTGTGGAAATCGGCCCTGGGCAGGGGGCCCTGACCTCGGCGCTCCTAGCGCGAGGCGTTGCCCTTACAGCTATTGAACTTGATCGGGATCTGGCCGCGGGGCTTCGGGTGCGCTTCCCCGAGCTCGATCTCATTGAGGGGGACGCCCTTAAGCAGGATTTTACGGCGCTGGCGGCGCGCCTGGGCGCTCGCCGGCTCCGCCTGGTGGGGAACCTGCCCTACAACATCTCTTCGCCGCTGATCTTTCATGCCCTGGAGCATGCGGCGGCGATTCAAGACGCTCATTTCATGCTCCAGGACGAGGTGGTGCAGCGCCTGGCTGCGGCGCCCGGGAGTAAGGCCTGGGGGCGCCTTGGGGTAATGGTCCAGCTCCATTGCGATGTGCAGGCGCTTTTTGCCGTGCCCCCGAGCGCCTTCACGCCAGAACCGAAGGTGAACTCGCGCATTGTGCGCCTGCAGCCGCGTCCCTGCCCCGCGGGCCTGCCCGCAGACCCAGCGCTCTTTGCCGAAGTGGTGCGTGCGGTGTTTGCACAGCGTAGAAAGACGCTCCGTAACACCCTTAAACCCTATCCCGAGCGCGAGGCGCTGGGGGCCCAGTGGGATCTGTCTTTGCGCCCGGAGCAGCTCACCCTCGGTGATTTCGTCCGCCTGGCCAACGATCTTGCAGCGCTCCGGAGCCCGGACCCGAAGCATGGCTAGCTACGTGGTGGGGGATCTCCAGGGGTGCCTGGAGCCCCTTAAGCGGGGCCTCGACGCGCTGGCCTTTGATCCTGCCCGGGACCGGCTCTGGCTGGTGGGAGATTTGGTCAACCGGGGGCCCGATTCCCTTGGAACCCTACGCTTTCTTCAAGCGCTCGGTGGGGCCGTGGAAGCCGTGCTGGGTAATCATGACCTACATCTTCTGGCCTTGCTGCTGGGGGGGCGTCGCCCGTCTAAGAAAGACACGCTGACAGAAATCCTAGAGGCCGAGGACCGGGAGTGCCTCACGGCCTGGCTCCGGGCCCGGCCTCTGCTGCACTACGACCCGGCTTTTGATGCGGTGATGGTGCATGCGGGGATTCCCCCGGGCTTTGATCTCGCGGCTGCCCAGGCCGGCGCGGCTGAGGTGGCAGCGCAGCTCCGGGGGGCGGAGGGTCCTGCCTTCCTGTCCGCCATGTATGGCAACGAGCCGCGATGCTGGGCGGAAAGCCTCGACGGGCTGCCCCGGCTGCGCTGGCTGGTGAATGCCTTCACCCGCATGCGGGTGCTTGACGCTGACAACGGTCTCGATCTGACCTTCAAGGGCCCCCTAGCGGCCTTGCCGCTGGGGCGCCGTCCCTGGTTCGACAGCCTCCACCGGGACTTTGCAACGCGCCGTGTGCTCTTTGGGCACTGGGCTGCGCTGGGCGGGGAGGGGACGCCAGCCCCCTGCCTGGCGCTCGATACGGGATGTGTGTGGGGGGGCGTCCTCACCTTCTACTGCTTGGATAAGGGCACCTTTCATCGGGAAGGGGCTTGCCCATGAGAATCCTCAAGGTGGGCGGGGCCGTGCGTGATGCGCTCCTGGGCCGTCCTATCCGGGAGCGGGATTGGGTTGTCCTCGGGGGATCTCCTGAAGCCCTCCAGGCTCAAGGCTATCGCCCCGTGGGACGGGATTTTCCGGTCTTTCTCCACCCAGAAACGGGAGAGGAATACGCCCTCGCCCGCACCGAGCGGAAGTTTGGGGAGGGGCATCAGGGGTTTATCTTTCACACTGCGCCTGACGTCACTCTTGCGGAGGATCTCGCGCGCCGGGATCTCACCATCAACGCCATGGCGGTCGATGAGGCGGGG
>JAURCQ010000004.1 GCA_030828335.1 Gammaproteobacteria bacterium | reverse complement strand
CAGCAGGGGGCCACCCATGCGCCCGGCCTGGCCGGCCAAATCCTTCAGGGACAGGGGCGTCGCTTCAACGTTTACCCCGGGGCGGGGATGGACCGCGCCATCGCGCCATTCCACCATGTCCTCATCCGTGCTCCAGAGAGAGGCAGCCCGGCTACAGCACTGGGCGATGATGTCCTTGGACGCTTCCACCACGGCCATGCCCGTGGCGAAGGTCACCCGAGAACCACCGGTGACGTTGGTGAACCCCGCCGTTTCCGTATCAGCCACCACCACGCGAACGCTTTCGTAGGGCACGCCAAGGGTCTCCGCGGCCATCAGGGCCATGGAGGCCCGGGAGCCACCGATGTCCGGATTGCCTTCGATCACGGTCACCGTACCGTCTTCATTGATGTGCACTTCCGCCGAGGATTGCAGGCCCACGTTAAACCAGAAGCCCACGGCGACGCCCCGGCCCACGCCGGCATCCTTAGCCTTCGTGTAATGGGGATGGGCCGCCGCGGCTTCCAGGCAGGCCCGCAGGCCAATGGGACCAAACTTCGGGCCGTAGATGGCCGAGTCGCCTTCCTCCACGGCGTTACGGAGACGCAGCTCGATGGGATCGATCCCAAGCTTTTGCGCGGCTTCGTCCATGGCGCTTTCCGTGGCGAAGAGCGCCTGGGGAGCACCGGGGGCACGATAGGCTGCGGCCTTCGGCTTATTCACCAGCACGTCCATGCCCTTGATGCGGAAATTCGCAATCCGGTAGGGGGCAAACACGCACATGGTGCCCGGGCCCACGGGGGATCCTGGGAAGGCGCCAGCTTCATAGGCCATGATGGCTTCCGCAGCGGTGATCTTCCCGTCCTGGGAGAAGCCCATGCGCAGATCAATGGTGGCCGCCGAAGCGGGACCCGTCGCACGAAAGACCTCTTCCCGGGTCATCACCATGCGCACCGGGCGGCCGCTCTTCCTTGAGAGCTGCAGCGCGAGGGGCTCAAGGTAGACCGTGGTCTTCCCTCCGAAACCCCCGCCAATTTCACTGGGGATCACCTTCAAGGAACCCACGGGCTGGCCCAGCACCTTCGCCGTCATGGAGCGCACGTCGAAAGTGCCCTGGGTGCAGCACCAGAGCATCGCCTGGTCGTCCTGGCCCCAGCGGCCCACGCAGGCGTGGGGCTCGATATAGCCCTGGTGTACCGTGGGCGTTTGGTAGCGCCGCTCGATGATAAGCGCAGCGTCGGCAAAGCCGGCGTCAAGATCGCCGTTGCCCATTTCGATCACCGACGCCAGGTTCGACGGCGCCGTCGCGGGTTCAGGAAGCCCGGAGGTCATGAGCCCTTCGTCAATCAGGGGGGCGCTGTCCGCGAGGGCCGCGTCGAGGGATAGCACGGCCGGGAGGGGCTCGTACTCCACTTCAATCAGGGCCAGGGCCGCCAGGGCCTGAGCCCGGCTTTGGGCGGCCACGGCGGCCACGGCGTGGCCGTGGTAACGCACCTTACCCCGGGCAATGACGTTCCCCGCGAGATCGGCGAAGTCCCCGCCCCCTTCCCCGCCTTCAATGGCCCCGGCGGCCACCTGGGGGAAGTCCGCACCGGTGATCACGGCCTTGACGCCGGGGGCCGCGAGGGCCGCGTCCGTCTTAATGCTCTTGATCCGCGCATGCGCGTGAGGCGAGCGCAGCACGGCCCCCTCGAGCATGCCCGGCAGGGAGAAGTCGGCGCCGAAGCTAGCGCGCCCCGTGACCTTGTCTACGCCATCGGGGCGGATGGGTCGGGTTCCAATGACCTTAAAATCCATCGCTTCGCTCATGCCGCTTCTCCTCGCATCTCCGCCGCGGCGTCAAGCACCGCCCGAATGATCTTGTCGTACCCCGTACACCGGCAAAGGTTCCCAGCCAGGAAGTAGCGCACCGCCTCTTCCGTGGGGTTCGGGTCCTGCTCCAGCAGGTGCTTCGCCGCCACCACGATGCCCGGCGTGCACACGCCGCACTGGAGCCCAGCGCTTTTCAGCAGGTGGCTTTGCAGGGGATGGAGCGCCTCCGGGGTGGCCACCCCTTCGATGGTGGCCACGGACCGGCCTTGTGTTTCTGCCGCCAAAATGAGGCAGCTGCAGGCCAGGGCGCCGTCGAGCTCCACGCTACAGGCGCCGCAGTCGCCGGTGCCGCAGCCTTCCTTGCTGCCCCGAAGGCCCAGGTTATCCCGGAGCACGTCCAACAGGGTGGTGGTGGGATCGCAAAGAAACTCCACCGCTTCCCCGTTCACTTCCGTTTGCACATGAACCTTCATTATTTCGCACCTCCCGTGGTGCAACGCTCGAGGGCTTGGGCCACCACGCGCTTCACCAGCACCCCACAAATCCGCCGGCGGAAGTCCGCCGAGCCCCGCTTATCGGAGATCGGCTTCGCCATCTCCATCGCTGCGGCCGCCGCGGCCTCAAGGGCCTCAGGCTCACCGCGGGTACCGACCAGAGCCGCCCCCGCCGCCTCCGCGAGGAAGGCCTGGGGCGCCACCGCGCCCAGGGCAATGCGCGCCGAGGTAAGGACCCCCGCCTCATCCTGCGTCAGGCGAGCGCCCACCCCCACCACCGCAATGTCCATCTCCGTGCGCGGCGTAAAGCGCTGGTAGGCATCCCCGCTGCGCGGGCCGGGCACCGGCGCCTTGAGGGCCAGGAGTACTTCCCCAGAAGCCAGGGCATTTTTGCCCACGCCAGTCACGAAGGCCTCCACGGGCAAGGTCCGGAGGCCATCCGCGGTGAGGATCTGCGCCTCGAAACCATTGGCGATGAGGGCGGGAATGGTGTCCCCAGCAGGGGACGCATTACAGAGGTTGCCACCCAGGGACGCGCGCCCCTGAATTTGCGAGGACCCGATCAGATCGATGGCGTGCGCCAGCCCGGGAAAGGCCTCGGCTACGAGGGGAAAGGCCTTCGCCTTCGCCGCCGGCACGGAGGCGCCGATGGTCAGGGTTTCGCTGTCCGCTTCGAGGGCTTGCGTCTCCCCCACGCGCTTGATGTCGAGAATCAGGCCCGGGGCTCGCTGACCCTGCTTCATTTGCACGAGCAGGTCCGTCCCGCCCGCTAGAACTTGGGCCAATTCCCCAGCCCCCTGGGCCGCCGCCAGCCGCGCCCGAAGCGCCTCCAGCGATGATGGTGCCTCGTAGGCAAAACCTTGCATAACCCTCTCCCTCGGAGTGCTTAAAACCACCCGTTGTATACCATGGCGGCGCCCCCAGACTCCATGGTCTGGGCCTGTCCCCTGGCGCTCGCTACACTGCGCCCCCGGCCCCGTGAAGCCCCTTGGAGAACATGATGCCTTCCGATCCAAGCCTTGCCGATCACCACCGCAATCACCTCCGCACGCTCCTGGCCCGTTACCAGGGGGCGCTGGCGCAGGAGGGCCTCGGCGGCGTCGTGATCTACGCCGGTACGCCTGTGGACCACTTCCTGGACGACACCAGCGCCAGCTGGAAGCCCAATCCTCATTTTTCCCTCTTTGCGCCTCTTCCGGACGCCGCCGGCTCGGCGGTGCTGATCCCCGCGTCCGGGGCCCCGGAGTTGCTGCATCTGCAAGCGGACGACTTCTGGCATGCGCCCCCCCGGTCGCCGGAGGGCCCCTGGCTCGATGTGCTTCCGGCGACCCTGGTGACGAGCGAGCGCGAGCGCGACCAGCACATCAAAGCCTGGGCCGCTCGCTGCGCGGGGCCGACGGTCGCGCTCGGGCCGGGCCACCCGGACCCCACGGCCCTGCGCCACCGCGTGGACTTTGCCCGGGCGGAGAAAACCCCCTATGAACTGGCCTGCCTGCGCGCCGCCAATGTCCGGGCCGTGCGCGGCCATCGGGCCGTGGCCGAGGGCTTTCGCGCCGAGGACAGCGAGTTTGAGCTGCACCTTCGCTACCTCGCTGCCACGGGGCACGAAGACCACGAATTGCCCTACACCAACATCATCGGCTTAAACGAACGGGGCGCGATCCTCCACTACCACCACCGCACTCGGGACCGGGGCCCGAGCCGGAGCCTCCTCATCGATGCGGGGGCAAGCGCCGGGGGCTACGCCGCCGATATCACCCGCACCTACGCCCGGGAATCGGGGCCCTTCCAGGACCTCATCACCGCCATGGACGCGCTACAGCAAGGCATCGTGGCTCGCCTTGCTCCCGGCGTGCCCTGGGCGAGCCTCCAGGATGCCACCATGGAAGCCCTGGCTGACGTGCTGATCGAGAGCGGCATCGCCTGCGGCTCGAAAGCCGCCCTGCTGGAGGCCGGCGTACCCGAGCGCTTCATGCCCCATGGCCTGGGCCACCTGCTAGGCATTCAGGTGCACGACGCCGGGGGCCAGCTGGCCAATGCCGAGGGGGACCTCACCCCGCCGCCGGCCAACCACCCCGCCCTGCGCTTAACGCGAACGCTCACGCCGGAGATGGTGGTCACCGTAGAGCCCGGGCTCTATTTCATCCCGAGCTTCCTCAAGGCCCTGCGCGAGGGGCGCACGCGGGAGCTCCTGAACTGGCCCCTCATCGAAACCCTCACGCCCTTCGGCGGAATCCGCATCGAAGACAACGTGCGCATCACCCCCGAGGGACCGGAAAACCTTACCCGAGACGCCTTTGCGGGAGCAGCCACGCCGTGACCCAAGCCCTTTCTATCCCTCGGCTTTTCGCCTCGCCGCCGCTGGCAGGGCCGTCCCTTAGCCAATTTCGCTTTGCCCCGAGGGGCCAGGCTCTGGCCTGGCTCCAAAGCGCCGCCGACGACGGCAACCGCCTAGAGCTTTGGCTCGGCACCTGGACCACGGGAGAGGACTTCTCCGCCCGGCGAATGTTCTCCAGCGCCGGGGAAGGCCCGGAGGCACCGAGCTCGGAAGCGGAGAAGGCCCGGCGGGAACGGCTTCGCCTCTTCTTCTCCGGAGTCACGGAATTCCACTGGCGCGCCGACGGCCAGGCACTGCGCTTTACCCTCAATGGGGTCGCCTACGAGCAGAACCTCGAGGACGGCAGCCCCGAGCGCCTGAGTCCGGAGGGCCACCAGGTGCACCAGCTTACTAGCGCCCCCGGCGATCACCGCTTTGCCTACGTGCACGAGGGGGATCTTTGGCTGGGCACCTCCGGCGGCGCCGTGGAGCGCCTCACGGAAGAAGCGGCCGACGGCATCGTCGTGGGCTTGCCGGACTTTATCGCCGCAGAGGAAATGCACCGCCAGGACGCCTTCTGGTTCTCCCCGGACGGCACGCAGCTCGCCTTTATCAAGGCTGACGAAACGCCCATTCCTGAAACCCTGCGCTTTGATGCCACGGAAGCGGGCATCGAAGCCATTGCGCAGCGCTACCCCTTTACCGGGGGCCCGAATGCCAAGCTCTCCCTGGGGGTGCTCTCCCTTGAAGACCGCACCCTGCGCTGGCTGCCCTGGAGCGACGATCCGGACGCCTACCTGGCCCGGGTCACCTGGGCCCCGGGCAGCGACGCGCTCTACCTTCAGCGCCAGCCCCGGGATCAGAAAACCCTGAGCCTGCTGCGCCTAGGCCTCGACGGCACCCTCGAGCTCGCCCTGGAGGAGCACAGCGAAAGCTGGGTAAATCTCCATGACGACTTCCGCCCCCTGGCCTCCGGCGGAGCCCTGTGGACTGCGGAACGCGGGGGCCCCCGGCAGCTCTATTTCCGTCCGCGCTTAGGGGAAGGCGAGGAACGCCGGCTAACGCCCGAGGGCAGCATCGTGCACCGGCTCCTAGCCGTGGACGAAGCCGCCGGCGTAGTGCTTTTTGAGGGGACCCTGGGCGATCCCACGGCGCGCCAGGTGCTTCGAGCGCAGTTCGATGGCAGCTCCGTGGAAGCCCTCACTGCGGAAAGGGGCTGGCACCAGGGCGCCGTAGCTCCCGGCGGCGCCTGGATGGTGGTGGTCGAGGAACATCCCGATCAGCCGCCCGAAGCCACGCTGCGCGACGGCGCCGGCACGCCTCGGGCCACGCTCACGGCAAACCGCCTCAGCGACAAAGACCACGCCTACGCGCCGTACCTCGCCACCCGCGCGACCCCGGAGCTCGGCCAGCTCCCGGGGGAAGATGGTCAGCCCCTGTACTACCGTCTCACCAAGCCCGAAGGGAACGGACCCTTCCCGGTGATTCTGGCGGTGTACGGCGGCCCCGGCGCCCAGCGCGTGACCCAGGGCTGGCCACCCCTACTCCACCAGGTCTTCGTACAGCACGGCTGGGCCGTGCTGGAACTCGATAACCGGGGTAGCGCCGGACGCGGAGAAGCCTTCGAGCGCCCCATCTATCGAACCTTCGGGGCCGTAGAGGTACGGGACCAATTCCGCGCCCTTGACGCCTTTGCCGATGCCCCGTGGTTCGACGAGAGCCGCGTCGCGGTCTTCGGCCATAGCTACGGCGGCTTCATGGCCCTCCGTTGCCTGGCGGCGGCGCCGGAGCGCTTCCGCGCCGCCGTTTCCGTGGCGCCGGTCACGGACTGGCATCTCTACGACACCCACTATACGGAACGCTACCTCGGCACCCCGGAGGAGAACCCCGAGGGCTATGCGCGCTCCGGCGTGATGCCCTACCTCGAGGGGCTAGGCCAGGCGCCCCGCGCACTACTGCTGGTCCACGGCATGGCCGACGACAACGTGCTCTTCACCCACAGCACGCGGCTTATGGCGGCGCTACAGAAAGCCGCCATTCCCTTTGAAATGATGGCCTACCCCGGGGCTAAGCACGCCATCGCCGGCGCCGAGGTGAGCACCCATCGCTACGAACAGCTCTGCGCCTTCCTCACTCGCCGCTTTACGGAGTGCCCCTCATGACCTTTTCCCTTCGGGCCGCCAGCCTCGCCGACGTGCCGACCCTTGCCGCCTTTCAGTGCGCCATGGCGCTGGAGACGGAGGACCATGTGCTCCCGGAAGCCATCGTTACCGCGGGTATTGAAGGGCTCATCACCGTGCCGGCCCGGGGCCGGGTGTGGGTCGCCGTGGATGAGGCGGACCGCTGCGTCGGCACCGCCTCCGTCACCTTCGAATGGAGCGACTGGCGCGCGGGCACCTTCTGGTGGCTGCAGAGCGTTTACGTGACGCCCGCCTGGCGCCAGCGGGGGGTATTCCGTTCCCTCTATGAAACGGTGCGCGACGAGGCCCTCGCAGATCCCACGGGCATCGGCCTGCGCCTCTATGTGGAGCGGGATAACCTGCGGGCGCAGCGCACCTACGAAGCCCTAGGCATGAAGGAAACGGACTACCGCTTGTTCGAGGAACTCTTCCCCCGCACCTAGAACCGTTGGCTTAGGCCGAAAGGGACGTGCGGGCGAAGAGGCGCCGGTAGTTTTCCGTGGTTTGCCGAGCCAGCGCCTCGGGGCTCACGCCCTGGCACTGGGCCAGCACCGCTGCCGTGTGGGGCAAGAGCGCCGGCTCGTTCTGCCGGCCCCGATGGGGCACGGGCGCGAGCCAGGGGGCATCGGTTTCCACCAGCAGACGCTCCGCGGGGACCTTCGCCGCCACCTCTCGAAGCGCCGCCGCGTTCTTAAAGGTGACGATGCCAGAGAAGCTCACATAGTAGCCCAGGGCGATCGCTTCCTCGGCCATTTCCCAGCTTTCCGTAAAGCAGTGCAGCACCCCGGCTTCGGGCCGGGGCCCGGCGGCGCGCAGCAGAGCCAGGGTGTCCTCCCGCGCCTCCCGGGTATGAATGATCACGGGCAGCCCATGCTCCGCGCCTAAGGCCAGGTGCTGCGCAAAGCGTTCCCCCTGCAGGGCTCGATCGGGGGCGGCGGGATCAGCGTAGTCCAGTCCCGTTTCCCCGAGGGCCACCACGCCCGGGGCGCTCGCCCGCGCCACCACCGCATCCCAGGGGGCAAGCTCGGCGGTGACCGCCAGGGGATGAATCCCGACGCTGCCATCTACCCCTTCCGCGCGCTGAACCACGGCCAGCACGCGATCAAAGTGTTCCGGATCGGCGCCCACGCACAACAGGTGCGCTACCCCCGCGGCCTTGGCCCGGGCGATGCTCTCCTCCGGCGGCGCGTCTAAATAGTCGAGATGGCAGTGGCTATCCACCAGCATGGGCAAACTCCTTGGGGAAAGGGGCTAGAGCGTGTGCGTGGGGCGCTCGTCGGCCTTGAGCCCCGCGAGTTGCCGCTCGATATAGCGGCGCGCAGGGCAGTCAGGTTCGGTGAAAGCCACCCCGAGGCCGGCCTTGCGCCCCCCCTGGGCCCCCACCGGCGTACGCCACACCACGCGCGCGGCCGTGGGGAACTTTTCCGGCGCATCGAGCAAGCTCAGGAGCAAAAAGAGCTCCGTGCCCAAGGGGTAAAGGGTTTGGGTGGGGATAAACAGTCCACCATGGGTGAGAAAGGGCATGTAGGCCCCGTAGAGGGCGGCGCGATCCCGGATCTCAAGGGAGAGCAGCTTGCTGCGCTCCCCGGCCCCCACAGTGCTGGTCATGGCCCCTCCGCTTAGTGGTCGCCGCCCCGGGGGGCCGCGTAGCAGGTCACCTCTTCCCGGTCATGATAAAGCTGCTTCACCGCAAAGGTGTACTCCTCGGCCCGGGGACCGAGAATCCGGAAGAAGCGTTCCCGCGCATCCATCACCGCGGCGTGGCGCTGCTTCATGGGCAGCTTCAGGTTGAAGATCGCCCGCATGGCCCAGCGCCGGCGCAGCCACCGGGCCAACGTTTCCACCACCCGGGCAGGCTTGTCCACCACATCGCACACCAACCAATCCACGGTGCGCGGCGGCTCATAGGTAAAGGCGTCGCCCTTCACGTGAATGACCAGGGGATCCTCCGCAAGGCCCGGATCCAGCGCCCCATTGTCCACCGCCAGCACTTCGGCCCCGAGGCTACGCAGCACGAAGGTCCAGCCCCCCGGGGCGGCCCCTAAATCGACGGCCGTCGGTCGGCCCGCAAAGGCCAGGTGCCGCTCCGTGGGCGAGAGGAAATGCATAAAGGCTTCCTGGAGCTTCACCCCGGAGCGGCTGGGAGCACCGGCCAGGCGGCGCAGGCGGCGCACGCCTCCTGGCTCGGCCAGGCTCAAGGCCGCCGGCGCATAGCCCACCCAGGCGGAGGTGCCGCTCGCCAGGGTCACATGGAGCCGCAGCTTCCGATCCTGAGGGCCGGCGAGCTTCCCCGCATCCTCTAGGGCGCCGCGGATGGGCCCGGGCAGGCGCTTAGCGAGGCGCTCCAGCCCCGCATAGGCCGGGCCCGCGGGACTTTCCACAAGTACCTCGGCGGCGGCCCAGGGCGCCGCAGCGACAAGGCCCGAAGCCCGGTCCGCTGGATCGAGCGCCGTCAGCTGAGGTCCCGCAAGGGAGAGCTGGCGACAAAAGACGAGATTCTGGAGCGTGGGCAAGGACCGCAGCGCCAGGAGCTCCCGAGGGCTCAAACCGTAAGCCACCCACTCCACCAGGCCTTCCCCGGCCTCCGTGCGGGCATAGCCCCCAACGCCCTCCTCGGCCAAGACGGTGGTGAGCTCCGCGGCGAGGTCACCTTCAAAGCCCGGTCGGCAGAGCCCGATCCAACGATCGAGGGACACCTTAGAAGTCGTAGCGAACGCTTAAGTGCGCTCGCTGCGGCTGGCCAACGAAATAGCGCTCATTCCCAAAGGCCAGATCGGCGCGCTCGGCGTAGCGCTCGTCCGCTAGATTCAGAATGCGCAGCGCGACCGTGAGCTGATCAGACAGGGCATAGCGCCCCCTAAGATTCCAAACCCGGTGGCCGTCGTAGCGGGCCGTATTCCCCGCATCCATGTAGTAATCCCCCATGGTGACATTCTCGAGCTCGACGCTGAGAGCGTCACTCGGGGTCCAGCGCAGCTGCGCCGAGCCCAGCCACCGCGGCGCCGTATCCACGTCATCGCCCTCCTGGATCGCTTCGCCCCGCCCCAGAGCTCGGCTGAAGGCGTAGCGATGGCGCGCGTAGGTCACCTGCCCCGCCACCGTCAGGGTCGGATAGATGGCATAGCTGAGTTGCCCCTCCACCCCGTCGCTATCGGTCTTACCCGCAGAGATGTTAAAGCCCTCCGCATCCCGCAGCACCTGATCCTCGGCCCGCTGGTCGAAGGCCGTCAGACTCAGGGTGAAGCCGTCCCGAGCAAAGCCATAGGCCAGCTCAAAGCTGCGCACAAATTCGCTACGAAGATCGGCCACGGTCTGTCCCGACTGAAGGCGGTAGAGCTCCGTGCTTTGGGGTGCCCGGAAGCCCGCGGAGGCGGTCAGGGCCAGCTGGCTGTGGGCGCTTAAGCCGTACACGACCCCCAGGCGACCGGCTTGATCGGTGAAGCGATCGTTCCGGTCCTCAGGGCGGGAGTAGTTACAACCGCCGAAGCCGCAAGCTGTGCCGTCATCCCGCGTGTTCCCGGCGAGCATGCGGTTGTCGTAGTCGTAGCGAAGCTGTTCGAGGCGGGCACTGTGCACGAGGGTCAGGCGCGGCGAAAGGTCCAGGGAAACATCATAAAAGGCCGCCGCCAGCGTGCTCTCCACCGCGTAGTCGTAGTGCTGCCCCTCGGGGCGGGTGGCCACGAGGAAGGCCGAACCCACCGTGGGGCCATCTTGACGCTGGGTCAGCCAGGTATCGGCCCACTCCAGCTGCACCCCCACGGCCCCGCGCCAGCGTTCCCCCGCCTGAGTGAGGCGGGCAATCACCCCGACGCTATCCTGGCCATTCTCCTCCAGGGGCTTCCCGGGAAGAAAGTGCTGCAGAAATTCCATTTCCGAGCGGCGCGCGTAGGGCGTTAAGCCCAGCACCGCACCGCTCGGAAGATCCCGCTCGAGACCTAGGGAGGCCCGAAGCGCATAGGCCTCCCGGTAGGCCTCGGGGTTCGGGTTGGTGTTACGCAGGGTGGCATCCGCGAAGGCTTCTTCACCCACCACGTAGCCGCCGGTGTTCTGGTCCAAGGAGGCGCCGGAGAGCTGAAAATCATGGCGCCAGGCCCCGCGCTGCCCCTGGGCCCGGAGGCTACCCTTGCGATGCCGGAAGCCCGTGTCGTCCTGCCAGCCATCCGTATCCACCACATCGAAGGTGGCCAGGATCCGCTCCTCACCCAGGGGCGCTGCCACCTGCCCCTGAAGCCCACCGTAGGACCAGGGGCCCAGCTCGGCCTGGATCATGCCCTCGGGGGCAGCAAGGTCGGCCGCCGGCGCCGGGGTAAAGACGTTCACCGCGCCGAAGAGCGCCGTGCCCCCATAGAGGGCCGAGCCCGGCCCCCGCAGCACTTCTACCCCCGCCGCCTGAGCCAGGTTCATCTCAAAAAGGTTGTTCACATTGCAGAACCCCGCGGGACGCAGGGGAATGCCGTCTTCTAGGAGCAGAAAGGCGCCGCAGGCCCCGGGCCCCGCCAGCACCGGGGAGCGCAGGGCCATAAGGTGCTCCTGCCCCGAGCCCCGGGAGACCCAGGCGCCAGGCACCCGCACAAAGAGCTCCTGGCCATGCACCGGCGCCAGCCCCTCCACCAGCTCGCCGCTTAGCGTGGTGAGGGCCCCCACCTCCGTGAAGGCGTCGGACAGGGCCG
Organism: Gammaproteobacteria bacterium; assembly: GCA_030828335.1. Classification (GTDB taxonomy): domain Bacteria; phylum Pseudomonadota; class Gammaproteobacteria; order Pseudomonadales; family Azotimanducaceae; genus Salivita. The sequence continues at coordinate 26,596 of JAURCQ010000004.1, read as the reverse complement.
GCCGCGCGGACACGGTGATCGTCTCCAGGCTAGGGCTGGACGGGTCGGCCTCCGCGGCACTTGTGAAGGCTGGCACAAGCACGGCCGCAGCGATCAGCGAAGCAAGGGACAAACGGCTCAGCATGGGGTCTCTCCAAGCGTTAGCAGGAACGGCGCAGGACCATAGCGCAGGGCCCTGGGGCCAGCAATGGGCCCTAAAAATTGGGAGGGAGCTGATCCTTCGGGATTACCGTCACGGACTCCGTTGCTTCGTCATAGCACAGCACGGCCACCCCCTGAGTGAGCTGGCCGCGCACCGCCGCCACCTTTTCCCCTAGGCTGTAGTCCCGGTGTCCATAATCCGTCCCCTCTTCCGTCACGAAGGCCTCGAGCACCGCCTGGAGCGTCTCCTCATCCAGGGCCTCCAGGGGAATGGCGATAGGCACCTTAGGCTTCCTTCACGGGAATGCGCAGGGCTTCGGGGCGCGCTGCCCGCTCCGCATCGAGGCCCGCAAAGTCGAAGAGCTCCCGGTCCATGAGATGGGAGGGGACGACCCGGCGCAGGGCCCCGGCAATCTTCTCGATGCGTGCGGGGTGGGCGCGCTCCCATTCCGCAAGCATGCGCTTAATCACCTGGCGCTCCAGCCCATCCTGGCTACCACAAAGATCGCAGGGAATGATGGGAAAGGCCTGTACCTCGGCCCAGCGGGCGATGTCCTTCTCCCGGCAGTAGGCCAGGGGGCGAATGAGGATGTGGTCCCCATCGTCGGACAATAGCTTGGGCGGCATGGCCTTTAGGGTGGCGCCATGGAAGAGGTTCAAGAAGAGCGTTTCCACGATGTCATCCAGGTGATGGCCGAGGGCCACCTTCGTCGCCCCAATGCGCCGAGCGAAGTTGTAGAGCGCCCCCCGGCGCATGCGCGAGCACACCGGGCAATAGGTTTTGCCCTCCGGCGTGAGGGCCTTCACCACGCTGTAGGTATCCTGCTCGATGATGTGATATTCGATGCCCAGCCCCTCAAGGTAGGTGGGCAGCACGTGCTCGGGGAAGTTCGGCTGCTTCTGATCAAGATTCACCGCCACAAGCTCGAAGTCGATGGGCGCCGTGGCCTGAAGCTGGCGTAAGATATCGAGAAGGGTGTAGGAGTCCTTTCCCCCGGAAAGGCACACCATCACGCGATCACCGGCTTCGATCATGGCGTAGTCGGCGATGGCTTGCCCGACCTGGCGGCGAAGCCGCTTCTGAAGCTTGGCGCGTTCATAGGCGGGAGTGGTTGCCATGCTAAGCCCATCCTTTCATCGTTGGCTGCGGTTGTCCCTGCTCGGGAGCCTTGCGCTTCTTGGCGGCGCTGCCCTGGGCGCCGGCGATACCCTGCTGCCAAGCGTGGTGGTGCTGCAATACCACTTCGTGGCCACGGACACGCCGGCTAGCACGTCGGTCACACCCGCTCAGTTCGCCGCGCACCTTGAAGCGATCGAAGCGAGCGGAGCCACCGTGCTCCCCCTCGGGGAGGCGCTCGAGGCGCTCCGAGCCGGGCGCACTTTACCGGAGACGACGCTTGCCATCACCTTCGACGATGCCTACGAAAGCATCGCCGAGACGGCTCACCCCTTGCTCCGCGCCCGGGGCTGGCCCTACACCATTTTCCTAAACCCCGAGCCCATCGATGGGCGCCATGGCGGCTTTCTGTCCTGGGACCAGCTTCGGCGGTTGGCCGCCGAGGGGGCGACCATGGGCAACCACGGCCTACGCCACGATTATATGGTGCGCGGCGAAAGCCAGGGGCTCCCGGCCCCGGGGGCAGCGGCCTATGAGACCTACCTCGAGACCCAGGTGCTTGAGGCGCAGGCGCGCATCGATGCGGAGCTGGGGCCCCAGCCGAAGCTCTTCGCCTATCCCTACGGGGAGTTCGCCCCCAAGCTCCAAGCTTGGCTGAAGGCCCAGGGCTATCCGGCGTTCGGCCAGCATTCGGGACCCCTATGGGCAGGCAGCGATCCCCAGGCCCTCCCCCGCTTTCCCGCCTCCGGCCTTTACGGTGCGCTCGACAGCCTGCGCCCCAAGCTCACCATGAAGGCCCTGGCGGCCACCATTGAAAGCCCAACCTCGATGATTTTGCCGAAGGCACTGGACCGCCCCAGGCTCCGCTTTACCCTGCGCTTCCCCGAAGCGCACCGGGGACCGGTGCAATGCTACCTCAGCGGTCAAGGTTCGATTCCCACGACACGGGAGGGAAGGCAGGTAGAAGCCTTGGCGCCCGCGCCCCTTCCCCTGGGGAGAAGCCGTTTCAACTGCACCGCCCAGGGCCCGGGAGGGCGCTGGCATTGGCTATCCCAACCCCTTCTGCGCCTCCCCTAGCTGTCGAAGCGGCCTAGGCGGTTAAAGCGCATGATGGCCAGCAGATCCGCCACGTAGGCCGCCCGGCGCTCGGAGTAGCGCAGGAGCCCAGGAGCGAGCAGCTCCCCCGAGAGGGAGCGCCCCTCCCGCCGCGCCGCGGCTCGCAGCACGCGGAAGGAACGGTGGGCTGGGTGGCTGTTTAAATTGTGCATGTAGCTCACCACCGAGTCGGCGGAGTGCTCAAAGAGACGCACTTCGTGCTCCGAGCCCTCCGGCCGTAGCAGGGGCACGAGACCGCACCCCTGGCTATAGCACCACTGGCCAAAGAAATTCCGACCCACCTGGGCGAAGCGCGAGGTGCCCCAGGCCGACTCCGTCGCCGCCTGAGCGAGCGCTAGGGAGGGGGGAATGCGATCTACGCGGCGGAGCAGGCGAGGCAGACGATCAGCCCCATCTCCGGGGGAGGGCAGACCGTAACGCGTCTCGAGGTCCGTCAGCCAAGCTTCCGCCGCCCCGTCCCAGGGTCCGTCCGCGCTTTGGAGCACCTCGATGCGGGCCCGAAGTTCGTCGATACGCTGATTCTCCGCCTCGATGCGCGGCAAGAGAAAGGCAAAAAAAGCCGCTTTCCGAGCGCTCACGGTCGGCAGCGCGGAAAAATCCGGGACCTGCTCGGGCGCCGGGCCCGAGGCCGGGGCCGCCGAGGGGTCCTCCTGCGGGCCTTCCCCGGCCCACCAGAAGAGCACGGCCAGCGTCACTAGGGTCGCGCCGAGCCCTTGCCATTGCCGAGGCGACGGCCGCGGCAGCCCCCGGAGGCGCGCCAGAAGCGCCCGCAGCGTTTTCACGCCCCGTGCTCCCGCAGTACGGTGAGGGGCGGCACGGAAACCACCTTCCGGGTTGCCAGGAGCCCGAGCGTAAGCACCAGGGCCACCCCCAGCACGGGGCCGAGGAGCCAGAGGATTCCATGGCTCTGCGCCGGAAGACCGAAGAGTTGCGTTTCCATTGCCCAGATCATCAGTTCAGCGCCCAGGGCCGCCAACAGGCCTGCGAAGGTGCCCAGGGTAGCAAATTCCACCACCAGCGCCCCCTGGAGCCGCTGCCGACTGCCGCCAAGGGCGCGCAGCAATCCATACTCTCGAAGCCGCTCGTCCATGGTCGACTGGATGGACGCCAGCAGCACCAGGGCTCCCGCCCCCAACACCAAAAAGAGCACGACCTCAACGGCGATGGAGACCCGGGCGACGATTTGCTGGAGCTGAGCGATGAGCCCGTCCACGGCAATGATGCTGACGCTTGGGAACGCGCGAAGGAGCGTCGGCAGGGCCTTTTGGCGCTCCGCCGGGAGGAAGAAGCTGGTGAGGTAGGTCGCGTCCCGATCCTCAAGCAAGCCCGGCGAAAGGAGCAAGAAAAAGTTCGGGCGCAGGGAGTCCCAGGCCACCCGGCGCAGGGCCACCAGCGGCAGATCGAAGCGCTGGTCACCCACCTCGAGGGTGACCCGATCCCCAAGGGCCAGACCCACGTTCTCCGCAAAATCGGCCTCGAGGGACAGCCCCGGGGCCGCGCCCCCGGCGTCCCACCACTGGCCCGCAACCACCTCATTACCCTCGGGCAGCGGGCCGCTCCAGCTTAAATTGCGCTCCTCCGTCAGCCGGGCCGCAGCGCGGCTGGCCTTGGGGTCAAGGGTTTCCCCATTCACCGCCGTGATGCGGCCCCGGGTCATGGGAAAGGCCGGCTGGGGGGCGACGCCCTGGGCGTCCAGGGCGTGCTGAAAGGCCTGCCGATCCTCGCTGTCCAAATTCAGCACGAAATGATTGGGCGCCCCCTCGGGAAGCTGAGCCCGCCAGCTATCAAGAAGGGAACTGCGCAGCACGCTCAGGGTGAGGAGGAGCATGAGCGCCGTCCCAAAGACCAGCATCTGCACAATGCTGGCCCCCTGACGCCGAGACAGGGCTGCCAGCCCCAGGCGCCAGGCGCGACCGGCCTGCATCCCCAACACCCGACCGCTTCGAAGCAGGACAAAGGCGAGCGCGGCAAAGAAAGCCGAGGTGCCGCCGAGGCCCAGGAGCACCCAGCCCGCGAGCTGAGCGCTCCCGGCGTAGGCGAAGAGAAGCCCCAGCAGGGCCAGGAGCCCCAGCCCTCGATAAAGCGGCCCCTTCCGGGAGGCCTGAGCCAGATCGCGGCGTAACACGCGCACCGGTGTCACGGTCTCTAGCTCGAGAAGGGGCGGCAGGGCAAAGGCCAGCAGGCACAGCCAGCCCGTTAGCGTCCCCAGAACCCAGGGCACCCAGCCCGGCGCGGGCAGCGCCACGGGCACGTAGGCAGACAGCAGTTCAAACAGTACCGCTTGCACCCCGTAGGCCAGGCCAAGGGCCAGCACGGTCACCATCAGGCCCAGCTGAAACAGCTGCCCCAGGTAGAGGCGCCGAATGGTGCCGCTGGAGGCACCGAGGGTTTTCATGACTGCTACCGCGTCTGCCTGCTGCGCCGCATAGCGCGCCGCCGCCAGGGCCACCGCAAGGCTCGCAAGGAGCACGGCCATGAGCCCTCCGAGGCGAAGAAAGCGCTCCGCCCGATCCAGCGCCCGGCCCAGGCTTCGGTTCCCCGTGCGCACATCTTCAAGATCAAAGCGCGCTTCAAAGTCCGCTGGCAGCTGGGCCTCGAAGGCCTCAAGGGCCGCCCCCTCTCCGGCCAAGAGCAGCGCATGCTCTACCCGGGCGCCGGGGCGGAGCACCTGCGTTTTCGCCACGTCCGAAAGCGCCATGAGCACTCGGGGGGCCAGCAAAAAATTCCCGCCCTGATCGGGCGTATCGGTCAGGACCCGGTCGATGCGCAAAGACGCGGCCCCAAGATCGAGCGTTGCGCCAACCTCCAGCCCCAGGGAGAGCAGCACCCGAGGCGCCGCCCATAGGGTGCCCGGGGCCGGGGTGTCCGTGGTGACATCGCCCGGGGCCAGGGGATCGCTCGCCGTTTTCAGCGCGCCCCGGAGAGGATAGGTTGGGGAGACGGCCTGAACCGATACCAATAGGGCATCAAGATCGGAAAAGGCCATGGAGGTGAAACCCACGGTGCGCGCCGTTGCCAGGCCCAGAGCCTGAGCCTGGCCCTCCCAGGCCTCCGGGGGCACCTCCCGCCCTTCGATGCGCCGGTCCGCGGCAAGAAAGGCACTGGCCTCGAGCACGAGGGCCCGCTCGAGTCGGTCCACGAAGAGGGAAATGCCCGTGACCGTGGTAATGGCCAGCAGCAGCGCCGCGGCGAGGAGCCGAAGCTCCCCACCCCGCCAGTGCCGACGAAGCATACGCTGGGCCAGGCCGCGGCTCACGAGGTGGCATCCTGCTCGGGATGAAGCTGCCCCCCTTCAACGCGCAGGGCCCGATCGCAGCGCGCCGCAAGGGCGGGGTCGTGGGTGACCAGAACGAGGGTGGTTTGGGCTTCGGCGTTCAACGCAAACAGCAAATCAGCGATGCGCTGGCCCGTGGCCTGATCCAGATTGCCCGTGGGCTCATCCGCGAAAAGAAGCTTGGGCTGGGCGGCGAAGGCCCGCGCCAGGGCCACCCGCTGCTGCTCCCCCCCGGAGAGCTGGCGCGGCGTATGGCGGGCTCGATCCCCCAGGCCTACCCGCTCCAGATAGCTTCGGGCCAGCGCCTCCGGAGCCTCCCGTCCGGCCAATTCCAGGGGGATCATGACGTTCTCCAGGGCCGTGAGGGCTGCAAGGAGCTGAAAGTTCTGAAAGACAAAGGCGATACCTTCGGCCCGGAGCGCCGCCCGGCGATCCTCCGATTCCGCACTAAAGGGCTGGCCTGCAAAGCGGACCTCCCCTTCCGTGGGCGTATCGAGGCCCGCCAGCAAGCCCAGGAGCGTGGTTTTCCCCGAACCGGAGGCCCCGACCAGGGCAACGCTATCCCCCGCCTTGATCTCAAGATCGATCCCCGTAAGGATGGCAAGCTGTTCACCGCCAAGCGCCAGGCGCTTGCCTAGGTTACGGGCGGATAAAATGACTGGACGATCCGATTCCATGACGCGACGCCTACCCTTGCTCATGCTCCTACTGTCCCTGGTCCTGCTCGAAGCGCAGGCGGAGGACCGGAAGGTGCTGGTTTTCGGAGACAGCCTCAGTGCGGGCTACGGCCTTCAAGCGGGCGAAGGCTGGGTGGCCCTCCTCGCCGAGCGGACGCAGACGACGGGCATGCCCGTGGCGGTGGTTAATGCCTCGATCAGCGGGGAGACCACCCGAGGCGGCCTTCGGCGCCTAAGCGACGTTCTTGCTCGCCAAGCGCCCGATGTGGTCATCCTCGAGCTCGGCGGCAACGACGGGTTACGAGGGTACCCGATCGGGCAAATTCACGGCAACTTGAGCGAAATGGTCACGACCATAAAAGCCACCGGCGCCGAGGTTCTGCTGGTCTCCATTCCCCTCCCTCCGAACTATGGGCCGCGCTACGTGCGGGCGTTCCAGGGGGTCTTCGAGGCCGTGGCCGCAGCGGAGGGGATTCGCCTCCTCCCCTTTACCCGATCCCTACTGCCCCTAGACGAGGACATGATGCAGCCCGACGGCATCCATCCGACGGCCAAGGCCCAGCCCCTCATGCTTGAGGCCCTCTGGCCCGCCCTCGCTCCCCTCCTAGGCGCGGGCTCGTTGAACACCACGCCCCAGGAAACCCGAGGGGCTGCTACACTTCCGTAAAAAGAGGGATCCCTGTCCGTGTCCGAATCCGTTCTCGATGCCGTCCGTGGCGATACCAAAGCCAGCCTGATTCTCTCGGGCCTGGAGCTGTTCTCCACCCAAGGCCTCGACGCCGTATCCATGCGCACCATCAATGCCCACGCCGGCGCGCGGAACGCCTCCGCCGTGCATTACCACTTCGGTTCTAAGATGGGCATGGTGAAAGCGATCATTGAGTTTCTGAAAGGCCAGCTCGATGTGCACCGCCTTCCCATGGTGAACAGCCTGGAAGCCCGCGCCGCTGCGGGAGAAAAGCTGACCGTAAGAGAGATCCTCGGCGCGAACTACTGGCCCTATATCCGGCTTTTCGAAAACCCTCAGCTTGGGCGCCACGGCGTGCTCTTCCTGGCGCGCCTGCACACGGACATCGACCCGGAAACGCAAACCCTGCTGAACCAGGACGCCCACGGCATCCCCGCTCGCCTCGATGCCCTCCTCGCCCAAGTCCTTCCGGAACTCGGGGAGCAGGACCGGCGCACCCGCTATATCTACTCTTGGAGCCTCACGCTGCACGGCCTCGCCGCCGGCGGCACGTGGAAAAACACCTCCCTCGGGGATCTGCGGACTGGCAGCACTCAGGCTAGCTACGAGCGCCTGCTCGATTACCTCGTGGGCGGCATGACCGCCCCAGGAAGCAGGGAAGGCTAGCGCCAGTTCCCAGCGGCGCGACCTAGAGGCTACTGACGAGGTGGCCTCCGTCAACGGTAATGACCTGCCCGGTCATGTGGGCGCTAGCCCGACCAGCCAGGAGCAGGAAGGCGCCGTCATAATCCTCCAGCACCCCAGCCCGGCGCTGGGGAATGGGTCGCAGGAAGGCCTCTGCCTCTGGGCTATCCAGCAGCCGCGCACTCACGGCGCTGCGGAAGTAGCCCGGCGCCAGAGCGTTACAGCGAAGGGAAAATCGTGCGCCCTCGAGCGCAATCTGCTTGGTCAGCTGCACCACCCCGGCCTTGCTGACGGCGTAGGGCGTGACGCCCTTTTGCTGCCGGAAGGCGAGGATGCTCGCGATATTGACGACATTCCCCCCCTGCCCCGCCGCCCGCCAGGCGCGGGCCGCGGCCCGGGCCATGAGCCAGGTGCCTTTAAGATTGGTGTTGATCGTGGCGTCCCATCCCGCCTCGTCGAGATCGAGGAAGGAAAACACCCCGGGCTCCATGCCCGCGTTATTCACGAGCACCGTGGGTAGGCGTCCCGCTACGGTGGCAAAGAGCTGATCCACGGAAGCGCTGTCAGTCACATCGAGAGGCAGGGCCTCGGCCGTACCCCCAACGCTCCGGAGCTCCGTCACCAGGGCCTCAAGCGCATCCACCCGTCGCGCCGCGACCACCACCTCCGCCCCCGCCTCCACGGCGAGGCGCGCGAAATGGGCACCCAGGCCGCTCGAGGCGCCGGTAATCAGTAGTCGTTCTCCCGCCAGGGGCTGGGACTCAATCATGACGTTTTATCCTTCTTCGGTTGCGGGGCCAGGTGGGCCTTGCCCCGGGCCTCGGCCAGGATCACCTGGCGGAAGCGCTCGCGGCGCGCTGCCCGCTGCGCCGGCGCAAGGGATTCGATGCAATGGGGGCAGCTCACCCCCTCTTCAAAGCCGTTGCTTTGCCGATCCGTCGGCGTCAGGGGTCGGCGACAGCCATGACAGAGAGTCGTTTCGCCTGGCGTGAGGGCCCCGGTAAGGGCAACCCGCTCGTCAAAAACAAAGCACTCTCCCTCCCAACGCTGTTCCCCCTCGGGTATGGCATCGAGGTAAGCCAGGACGCCCCCATCGAGCTCGAGCACCGCTTCAAAGCCCTGACCGCGCATCCAAGCAGCGGCCTTCTCGCAGCGAATGCCACCGGTGCAAAACATGGCCACGGTACGATCCCGGGCGGGATCAAGGTGCTCCGCCACCCAGGCGGGGAAGTCCGTGAAGGCCTCCGTCTTAGGGTTGAGCGCCTCGGGAAAGGTGCCCACGGCGACCTCGTAGTCATTGCGCAGATCAATGACCGGAATTGCGGGATCATCGAGCACGGCGTGCCAGGCCTCCGGCGCCACGCGCTGGGGCGTGCCCGGATCCCCTAGGGGATAGCCCTCGAGGGGGATCAGATGGCGTCGCGCCTTAATCTTCAAGCGCCGAAAGGGCGGCGCCGCGGGGGCCGGCAGGCGTCGCAGCCGGTAGGCGTCGGCGCCAAGGACGGCGTTGACGGGTGCGAAAAGGGCCTTTAGCGCCGCTTCGGGCCCCCAAAGGGTGAAGTTCAGCCCCTCGGGGGCCAGGTGCAGCGTGCCCCGAAGGGTCGGTGCCGCCGCTTCGCGGCAGGCCCCTTCTAGGGCCGCCGGATCGGGGAGGGGCGCGAGGGCAAAGCCGGTCCAGAGCGCCGGCGCCGCCTCACCGCCCACTGCCGCCCCGGCACGCCGGGGAGTCCGTCACCCCACTCCGCTCGGCCCACTCTTCCGGCGTGAAAGTATGCAGCGCCAAGGCATGAAGCCCTTCCGCGAAGAAAGGCGCAGCCACGCGATTCACGGCCCGGTGCCGCCCCACGAGCCGCTGTCCAGCAAAGGCGTCACTCACCACCGTCACCCGGAAATGGGATTCGGAGCCCGGCGGCACGTTATGGCTATGGCTCTCGTTAAGGACCTCGAGCACGGTCGGGGCCAGGGCCTCCGTGAGCGCGGCCTCGAGGGCCGCCTGGCGCGAACCGAGCGCGCCCCGCGATGCTTCATCCATGGCAATACTCCAACGCTGCGTATGCGCCTAGCCCTTCTCCGTGAGCTGGAATACCCCATCCCAGTCCGCCGGCGGCGGCGCTTCTGCGTAGAGTTTACTCCGCGCGAGCAGGGTCTCCGAAGGCCCATCGCCAGGAAACTTGGCCAGCACGGCCTCGAAGGCGGAGGCGGCCGCGGGAAAATCTCGGCGCTGGTAGTGACTGCGAGCCGCGGCGAAGGCCTCCCGGAGGGCGGCCTCCTCCGGTCGCAGGTCCCCCGCCCGGGCCAAGGGCTCGAAGAGGGTGACCGGTTCGTTCTTCCCCACCACCCGGACCACGTCGACCTCACGCACTTCAAGGGCCTCGCCCACGAGGCGCTGCGTATGCTGGGAAAGGAGCGTGGCGCTGCCGTAGAACTTGTTAACCCCCTCGAGGCGCGCCGCAAGATTCACCGCGTCCCCCATGATGGTGTAGTCCATGCGCTGTGCTGAGCCCATGTTCCCCACGAGGATCTGCCCGGAGTTCAGTCCCATACGCACCTTCAGGAGAGGCCGGCCCTCGGCCTCGAGGCGCTTCCGGTAGTCCACCATATAGCGCTGCATATCAATGGCGGCCAGGCAGGCCTTTAGGGCGTGGTCGGGCTGATCGAGGGGCGCACCCCAGAAGGCGATGATGGCATCCCCTTCGAACTTATCCACCGTGCCTTCGTGCTCGGCGATGATGTCGCACATGGCCGTCAGATACTCGTTGAGCAAGGCCACGAGCCCCGCTGGGGTGAGCTGCTCGGAAATGCTCGAGAAGCCCGCCACGTCAGAGAAGAAGGCGGTCATTTCCCGCTGCTCTCCCCCCAGGGAGAGGCGCGAGGGATCCTTCACCAGAATATTCACCACCTTCGGCGATAGGTACTGGCCGAAGGCATCGCGGATGAGGGTCTTCTGCCCCCGCTCCACCAGGTAGAAGCGGATGTTCATGAGCACGATGCTGAGCACCGCCGCGACCCCCGCATAGGCCATGGAGAGCATGATCCCCTGGTCTACGTAGAGCACGGTGGCGAGGGCCGCCCAAAGGCCCAGGGCCACCAGGGAAGCCGCGAGGCGACCGGCAGGGTTCTGCAACAGCCCCGTGCCCACAAGGGCCAGCAGCAGGCCGAGGGCCACCGCCGCTTCAAGGCCGAAGCTCGCGGGCATGAGGGGGCCCCCAGCAAGGAGCGTGGCGATGGTGGCGCCGATCAGCTCGACGCCATAGAGCCGTCCCACGGGCGTCTCAAAGTAGTCGTGGGAGACCTCCGAGGTATCGCCAAGAATGACGATCTTGTCTTCCACCCAGAAACGCAGTTCCCAGGCTTCGTCCTCCTCGAGCTCATCTAAGCGGAGCATTTCGAGCACGGGAATGCCGAAGTCCGCAACATAGCCCTGAGCCCCCGCGGGGAAGGAGGGAAAATCGAGGGCCAGGCGATGATTCTGATCCAGCTGCACGGAAAGCTGATCCCCGAAGCTCAGCACCCGCGTTTCCCGATCGTAGCTCGGCGCTTCCCCGAGGTAGAGCCCCACGGCCTGCACCGCGAAGGGCCAGCCATTCTCCATGGGAATGGCCTCGGGGAAGAGGCGCAGATCGCTAATAACCTCGCTCAAGCCGCTGCGGGACTCCACGTTCGTATAGCCCGTGCGAGCGACCCCATTGATGGGCTCCACGGGCTGCTTGATGTAGATGAGCCGGCCATCTTCGACCACGCCCTGGGATACGAGGAGCAGGCCCGGCACGCCCTCAAACTTCTCCGCCGTGGGGCCGTCTTCCCCGTAGGAAGAGGGAAAGTCAAACAGATTATCGACGGCCATGACCCGGCCCCCGAGGGCCTCGACATTTTCAGCGACCCGGGCCAGGTCAAGGCGCCGGAGAGGCCAGCTGCCGTAATCTTCGAAGAAGGCTTCGTCCTGGTTGACAAAGACGATCTTGTCTTCCGGGAACACTCGCTCCGCATCGGCCATGCGGAGAATCTGCCGGAAGGACTGGGTTTGTAGTTCCAGGGCCGCGAAGAGATCCGCGCGCTGGGCCAGCATGGCAAGGAGAAAGAAAGTTGCCGCCAGGAGAAAATCCCAGCGGCCTTTGAAATTCGCCATGCGGCCCTCCCCGGTCGCCTACAGCGCCAGCAGCTAGAGCTGGCGTTCCATCTCGATGGTATTGAAGGTGATAGCTTCCTTCTCTTTCAGATCCATGAGCTTCAGATCGTGATAAGCCTTGATGAGCAGCGGACGCATCTCGTTTTCCGCCGGGTAGGCCTGGAAGAAATCTCGATAGAGGTCCATAACCGGCACCAAAAGCCCTGCTTCTTCATAGACCTCGGCGAGGGCGAAGACATCGTTCTGATTCGGATCAGCCTTCCGCGCCTGCACCGCTTGATGCAACGCTTCGGCCTCCTGGCCCGCAAGCCAGGTGAGCGTACCCGGCCGCCGCGGGGCGTAGACCTCTTCCCCATCCAGATAGATGAGCATCTCGTACTCGTACTCTCCGGCGGGCTGCGCCGGCACGGCAAAGCGAATCATTTCCGCGGTGGAGGCCGGGGCGACGGTGTAGCGTTCGCTGCCGACGCGAAGCACGTAGCTAAACTCCGGCCCGGCGTTGGACCACACCACCTCGGGATGCTCCGCGGTCAGCACGAGGTTTCGTGCCGTATCGATCTTCGGGAGATCCTCAGCTTTTTTCACGGAACGACGCACGGTGGTGTAGCGCTGGGAGGTGGCGAACTTGTTCTCGACCCCCTGCCAGAAGCCCCCCGCGGCGTCGCCGGAGGCGCCCAGCCCCGAACCGGCGAGCACCTCAACACCGGCCTCAAGCACCCGCAGATGGGTCGAGGCGTCAAGATCGCGGATCTCTCCCGAGGCCTGGCTCGAGAGCTTCGCCGAGCCGTCGGCGCCGGTGCGCACCTCGTGCCCGGGGAAGAGATATTTGTTCCGGGAGAGCACTTCCCAAGCCTCGCCGTCCCGGCTGAACTCCACCGTGCCTTCGAGCTGGCTGAGCTTCGCCACCGGGCCCGCAGCCAGCGCCCCCAGGGGCGCGAGAAGGCCGAGCACGAGCACCCAGGCCATGCGCTGAATCTGTTTCATCCGTTCCACTCCTTAAAGCCCTTAGCTTGCCGCGAGTTTAGCGCGTTATCGGCTCACCATCATGAAGGCTGCCCACACATAGGGATAGCCCCAGCGCGGCGAAGCCGCCAATTCCCGCTGCGCTTCCCGCAGCGCTTCCCGAGGCGCCATGCCCTCGGCAAGGCGGGCATACATGGCGGTCATGAGCGCCTGCGTGCCCGCATCGCTGACTTCCCAAAGGGACGTGACCACCTCCCGCACTCCCGCCTCCTGGAAAGCCCGGCGAAGGCCGTACACGCCCTCCCCTTCATGAATCTCCCCGAGCCCCGTTTCGCAGGCTGAAAGCACGGCCAGCTGGGTCCCCGTGAGGTCCAGGTCGAGCACCTCCATGGCCGTCAACACCCCATCATTGCGCGTATCGAGCTGGCCGAAGAAGGGCGCGTTCTCGTTAATGCCGGCGAAGGCGAGACCCGCGCGGAGCAAGGGGTTATCCCCCGGCGGGGGAATCACCATTTCTGCCGAGCGCTGGGCCTTCATGAGGCGCTTGCGAAGCTTTTCCTCCGGCGCCAGAAAGAAGCCGTGGGTGGCCAGGTGGAGAATGGTCGGCGGCGCCGTCAGCTCGCCAAGCACCGCTTCCTGGGCGTCCAGGGCCGTGAGAATCTCCGGCGCGGCGGAGGGCGCCTCGCCGAGGCGCCGGACGATGAGCTCCCCCTCCAGCCGAGCCCCGGGCAAGGGACTAAAGCTCAAGCCCCGAAGACCATCGGAGGCCGCGCGTAGGGATTCAAGCACCACGGCGGCGCGGGATGTGGGCAAGGCCTCTTCCTCCCTGCCCGGGCGCGAAGCGGGCGCAGAACGCCCTGCTGCGCGGCTTCGGGCCTGAGCCAGCTGCTCTGGGTCCGCTACCGCGTCCGTATCGTAGTCCGGCCCAGCCATCACCAGCGGCGGCGCCTCCGCGACAGGCAAGCGATGGGGCAGTAAATCCCGGGCGGAAGACAGAATGCGCAAATCGAGGGTTTCGAGAAGGTAGCGCTCGTCCTCATCCACCAGCGCATCGAAGGGCAAGATATTCAGCAGCCCATCGGGGACCAGGTACACGGGCAGGTCCGGATCGAGGTATTCAGCCACCGGTGCCCAAACGTCCTCGTAGAGGAACATGCCCTCCTCTAGAAGCTCGTCATCGCCCACGCCCTCGTCCTGAATCAGCTCCCGGTAGTAACGAATGCCCTCTTCGATCTTGTCCAACGGTGCGAAGGCCACCGGTTGCACCGCCATGGCGCCCTCTGGGCCTCGCTGAAGCACCGCGGCGAGAAGGCGGCGGGTCCCTTCGTCGTCCCGATAGGCGAGGAAGTCCACGAGCGCCGCTCCCTCCGCGGGAAGCTGGGCGGCAAGCTCATCGACGCTCGGCGCTTCGATGGTTTGCTGATAGCGAAGGCTGGCGCGACCCAACGCTCGCTGCAGATCCTCGATGCGCCGTTCCTCCGCCCGAAGCTTTGCGAGGTGCGCCAGCGGATCCCCTTCCCCAGGACCGCCCAGGGTCAGCTGAGCGAGGGTTTCCCGAGCGTCGGCAAGGGATTCGGTGAGCGCAGAAAGCTCGGGGTTGAGGCCCAGGGCAGCGATTTGGGCAATATCCGAGGCAATCGCCAGGAGCAGCCCCTTCCGCGCCAGGCTGACCTCGAGGAGGGCACGCCCAGCCTCCGCTTCGTCGGGGTGATCAGGCATGAGGGCCAGAAAGGCGTCGAGCTCTGGGCGATGGAGACGAAGGTAGCCCTCCCGAGCGTTTTCCCCGGTCACCGGCAGCACGCGCTGGAAGAACGCCGTGCGCCGCTCGAAGCCCGCCCGCTGAAGGCGGAAAGCCGCGTCCCTCTTACCCTGCTGGCGCAGCACCGCCGCCAGCGCATTGAGGGCATCAAAGGTGTAGGGATGAGCCTCTCCCAGCCCCCGCTCTGCCCGGCTGAGGGCTTCCCGGAGCCGAGCTTCCGCGGCGGCGAGGGCCCCCTCCTGCTGCTCGAGGGACCCGAGGTCGATCTGGGAACGAACAACATCTCGATGCAGGGGCCCGTAGCGCGCTTCCCGCCCGGCCAGGGCCGCCAGCAGACTTTGCCGCGCGGCGGCAAGATCGCCCAGGAGCGCTTCCGCCCGCCCCCGATTATTCAGTGCTCGAAGCGTGTCGGGATGGGAAGGCCCGAGCGATCCAGCGAAGCGTTCGAAAAGCTCAGCGAAGCGACGCTGTGCCTCTACCCCGGCCCCCTGTAGCAGATAGAGGTAAGCCAGGTTGTTCTCCATGGCCAGCGCTTCCGGCCGGTCTCCCTGACCCTGCGCCCGAAGCGTTTCCAGGGGCTCGAGGTAGAGCGCCTCGGCTTGATCAAAGGTGCCCTGGCTTTCAAGCAGCAGGGCCAGATTGTTCATGATGGTCAGGGTTTGGGGGTGGGTGGGTCCGAGCACGGTACGCGCCGCGGCAAGGGCATCGCGAAGGAGCGGCTCGGCCTCGTCGAAGAGTCCCACCTGCTCCAGGAGCATGCCAAGGTTGCTCATCACCGTTAAGGTCGCAAGGCTCTCTTCCCCATAGCGCCGCGCAAAGCCCGCGAGCACCTCTCGCCAAGCCCCCTCCGCTGCCGGGCGGTCGCCGAGGCGCAGCGTGATGGCCGCCAGCAGGTTCTTCGTTTCCAAGAGCAGCGGATGATCATCCGCGAACAGAGCCTCGCGAAGGCGCAGGCTTTCCTGGGCCGCTTCAAGCGCCTGCCGATCCGCCCCCCCGTCGAAGGCCAGGCGAGCCTGGGCTTCCCTAAGCTCCGCAGCCAGCGCCCCGTCGCCGAAGCCCGGCGCCGAGGCCAGGGCCGCGAGGCGCACCGCGGCGGCATCCCGCTGCCCCAGGGCCCGCTCGAGATTAGCCCGGTCCAGCTCGCCACGGAGCGTTTCCTGCCCTTGTGCTCCGAAGCGCTGCACACGCTGGGCCTGAAGCGCTTCCAGGGCCTCGAGCGCCTCCGCCGAGCGCCCGCCCCGGGCCAGCATGATGACTCGACTCTGCCGGCACGCGAGCACGGGCGCGAGGAGGGGATGGCCGGCCTCCGCCAGGGCATCGCAGGCCGCTTGGAGTGCGCTCAAACCGGCAGACAGCTGACCTGCCTGATCCAGCCGCCGCCCGAGGGCCTCTGCAAGGGTTGCCCGTTCCAAGGGATTTTCTGTAGCGCCAAGGGCCTGTTCGGTCACCGCGGCGGCCGCGGCCATGCGCCCTTCCTGTTCATAGAGCTCCGCCAGCCGGGTCCGCGCGGTCTGCGCCAACGCGGGCGATCCCCCCTCGACCACCGCGCCATAGAGGCCTTCGGCGCGCCGTGGATCGCCAAGGAAAAGGGCGAGATCGCCCAGAGACACGCTCAAGCGTTGGCTTTCTTCGCTGCTTACACCCAGAACGTCATCGGCGAGCGCCAGGGCCAGCTCCAGCGTCCCGAAGGCGTCTGCCGCGGCACCGTCATCAAACAGCGCCTGGGCTTCAAGCTGGAGGAAGGCCAGCTCATCGAGGAACGCCTGATCGTCAGTGCTTGCCTCCTCAAGCGCCGAGACCGGCACGGGGGCCGGCGGAGCGCGAAGGGCATCGAGCAGCGCCTGCTCCCGCGCCTCCAGCGCGTGCGGGGAGAGCTGCTCCCCGAGAGCGGCGGAAAAGGCGGCGCGGGCATAGCGCAAACGCCCTTCCTGATCTCCGCGGGCTTCACTATGGCCCTGAGCCAGCTCAAGCAGGGGGAGATGGTTGGGGTAGCGGCGGAGCAGTTCGGCGAGGCGGGCATCCCCGCCCTGCTCCCGATCCTCGAGGGCAAGGGTGAGGTCGGCAAGGGCTTCGGGCGACGGGCCCGGCGCTGCGCACCCCCCCAGGAGTGCCAGGAGCGCGAGCCCCAGAGCGGCGTAAATGTGACGGCGCAACATAGAAAACTCCCCCTTTGGCCGGACCCAGTGTAGACGGCTCAACGAAGGCGCGCACCTCATCAAGGCGTCCAGTCATAGAGCTTGGGCCCCGAGTCCTTCATACTTCCCCACCTTCAGCACAAGGACCCCGCTATGTGGTTTCGCGCCCTTCGCCTCTGGCAGCTCCACGCTCCCTGGACCCTTTCCGATGAGGCGTTTGACCAAGCGCTCGCGGCCCAGCCCTTCACCCCCTGTGGCCCCGGGCAGACGGAAAGGAGCGGCTGGGCGCCCCTGCTCGAGGACGAGGATGGCGCCCACGTGCTCGGCCAGGGCCCCTTCCAGCTTTGTCGCCTGCGCACCCAGGAGCGCATCCTGCCTAAGGCCGCGATCATGGAATGCTTTCCCGAGCGCGCCGCCGAGCAGGAAGCGAAAACCGGCATTCCCGTGAAGGGCATGGCGCGGCGGGAGCTCATAGAGACGCTTACCAGCGAACTGCTCTCCCAGGCTCTGGTTCGCTCCCGCCGCACCTGGGTCCTCATCGACCGGGACCGCGGCCTTCTGGTCACGGAAGGCAGCGTCGCCGCCAAGGCCGAAGCGGTGCTCGAAAGCCTCCGGGGCGCCCTCGGAAGCCTCCCTATCGCCCCCCTGCGCTTCGAAAACCCCTTAGATGGTGTGCTCACCCGCTGGCTCATGGGGGATCCCTTACCGGCCGGCTTTTCCCTCGGGCAATGGGCCGACCTCGAACATCCCCTGGATCGGGCCAATAAGGTCCGCTTCCGAGGCCAGGACCTCGACGAAGCGGAGGTCCATGCCACCCTCGAACGCGGCCTTCGTGTCACCGCCCTCGAGCTCCACTACCAATTGACGGACGATGCGGCGGTCAGCTTCGTGCTTGACGAGGAAGGGGTCATCAAGCGACTCCGCCTTCCCGAGGCTGACGACGACACGCCCGCGGAGGATGGGGCGGCGGCACTGGATGCGAACCTCGCGCTCCTCGCGCCCACCCTTGGCCAGCTCATCGACGCGCTGCTGCCGGCCCTTGGGGGCCTCGCGGAGGACAGCGGCGATGTCAGAAAAGCGGGCAACGCCGATGGCTGAACTTTCCTTCAGCAGCGCCTTTCCCGGCGGCAACGGGCGCCTTCGGGCCTGGCATCCCGAGGCCGCCATCGCCGAGGTGGAAATCACCCCGGACCCCGGCGGCGAGGAAAAGCCCTTCCTCCAATGGTTTTGCTTTCGCCTTTGGGGCACGCCAGGGCAGCGTATAAAGGTCCGCCTGATAAATGCCGGGGACGCGGCCTACCCCCGGGGCTGGGAGGACAACGCGGTGGTGCTTCGCCACGGCGGGGAGGGGTGGCATCGGCAGCCCACGACCTACGCCGAGGGCGTATTAAGCTGGGACGCCCCGCTGGAAGGGGGCTGGGTGGACTGCGCCTACTTCGTCCCCCACGACCAACCTGCGATCGATAACCTTCTAGCATGGGCCAGCGCCCTAGGTGCGGCGCGCCATTGCTGGGCCGTCTCCTGCGACGGGCGCCCGGTGGAAGGGCTACGCATCGGCAAACCCGGGGGGACGCCGATCTGGGTCATCGCTCGCCAGCACCCCGGGGAAACCATGGCCAGCTGGGCCAGCGAGGGGCTGATCCGAGCCCTGCTCGATCCCGCCCGGGACCTTAGCCAGCGCCTCCGGGAAAGCTTTGAATTCCACATCGTCCCCAACATGAACCCCGATGGTGCCGCCCGAGGCTATCTGCGCACCAACGCGGCGGGCACCAACTTGAACCGCGCCTGGCAGGATCCGGAGGGGCTTTCCGCCCCGGAGGTGGCCGGGGTCTGGCAAGCCATGGCGAATAGCGGCGTCGCGCTGTTTCTCGATCTTCACGGCGACGAAGCGCTGCCCTATGTCTTCACCGCGGGCTGCGAGGGCGTGCCAGGCTTCGGGGACGGCGAGGACGGCGCGCGCTGGGCTGCTCGGCAGCAGCGCTTTCGCGATTACCTAGAGGCCCTGAATCCAGCCTACCAGCAGCGCTATGGCTATCCCGTGGCGCCGTCGGGGCGCGCGAATCTCACCATGGCCACCGCCGCCGTGGCGCACCGCTTTCACTGCCCGGCCTTTACCCTGGAAATGCCCTTCAAGGATGATCGCAATCATCCGGACCCCGTAGAAGGCTGGTCCCCAGCCCGGAGCCAGGCCCTCGGCGCCGATCTGCTCCCGGCCATCCTGCAAACCTTCGAAGCCGAACGCCCCTAGGAGGCCCCATGGATCATCCAACCCCAACCCCAGAACAAAACGCGATCGAGGCCGCGGCTTTTCGCCGGCTCCTTGAGCACTTAGACAGCCATCGGGACGTGCAGAACATCGACTTGATGAATCTGGCCGGCTTTTGCAGGAACTGCCTCAGCCGGTGGTACCGGGAAGCGGCGGAAGCTGCCGGGGCGCCCCTGGAAGACAGCGCTGCCCGGGAA
Organism: Gammaproteobacteria bacterium; assembly: GCA_030828335.1. Lineage (GTDB taxonomy): Bacteria > Pseudomonadota > Gammaproteobacteria > Pseudomonadales > Azotimanducaceae > Salivita. Next base: position 7,453 of record JAURCQ010000004.1, on the reverse strand, counting down.
CGGGTGTACGGCATGCCCTACGAGGTATGGAAGCGGGACTTCCAAAGGTAGGCCCCTCACCGGAGATTGATCGCCCATGACCGCCGCCCAACGCCTGACCCTACGCACCCCCGACGATTGGCACCTCCACCTTCGCGACGGCGCCATGCTGGAAGCCGTGGCCCGAGCCACGAGTGCCCAGTTTCGCCGGGCCATCGTCATGCCGAACTTAGTGCCGCCGGTGCGGCGCAGCGAAGACGCCGCGCGCTACCGGGACGCCATCCTGGCGGCGATCCCGCCGGGCCAGGCCTTTGAACCGCTCATGACCCTTTACCTCACGGAAACCACCGACGCAGAGGACCTGCGCCAGGGCTGGGCCGCGGGCATCGTCACCGCGGTGAAGCTCTACCCCGCCGGGGCCACCACCAACTCCGACGCCGGGGTTCGGAACCTCAAGGTCCTCGACCCCGTTTTCGAAACCATGGCGGAACTGGGCATGCCCCTGCTCATTCACGGGGAAGTGGTGGATCCAGAAATCGATATCTTCGACCGGGAAGCGGTTTTCATCGAGCGGGAGCTAAAGCCCCTGCGCCAGCGCCATCCAGGCCTGAAGGTGGTGTTTGAGCACATCACCACGGCGGAGGCGGTAGCCTACGTGGAGAGCGAAGGGCCCAGCCTCGCGGCGACGATCACGGCCCATCATCTTCGGCTCAACCGCAACGATTTGTTGGTGGGCGGCATGCGCCCCCATCACTTTTGCTTACCCGTGGCGAAGCGGGAGGCCCACCGCCTCGCCCTTCGCCGCGCCGCCACCAGCGGCAACCCGAAGTTCTTCCTGGGCACGGACTCGGCGCCCCATTTGGTCAGCGATAAGGAAAGCGCCTGCGGCTGCGCGGGCATCTTTAGCGCCCCCGTCGCCCTGGAAAGCTACGCCACCACCTTCGAGGAAGACGGGGCCCTCGACCGGCTCGAGGCCTTTGCCAGCGAATTCGGGCCCCGCTTTTACGGGCTGCCCCTGAACGAAGGCACGGTCAGCCTGGAGCGGACCGAAGACCCCGTGCCCATGAATTGGGAAACGCCCCTTGGGGACGTGCGGATCTACCACGGTGGGGAGGTGCTCCCCTGGCGCGTGCTAACGGGCGCGTGCTAACGGGCGCGTGCTAACGGGCGCGTGCTAACGGCGCCAGCGCGCCAGAAGCCAGCCCACGAGGGCGGCGGGGACGGCGCAGGCCAGGACCAGGAGGCTTGCGCCAAATAGGAACTCGGCCAACAGCGCAGGATCGAGCCCCCAGCTGTCCCAAAAAATCCAGAAGAAGCCGCCCAGAAGGGCACTTCCGAGGAGGATGCGACGTCGAAGCGTGCTTCCCGAGCCAGCCATGGTGAGCCTCTCCCTAGGCCGTGGATTTTTCGATGCGCAGCGCTGAGGCGCAGAGCGCGCTCAGCCCATAAAGCACCAGAAATACCTGGAATGCCAGATCGTACGCCCCGAAGCGGTCAAATACCCACCCGGCGAAGGGTAGGCCGGCGATTTGCAGGGGCATCATGGCTGGGCGCATGAGCCCCATGACCTTGCCAAAATTCTCCCGCCCAAACACCTGCCCCGCAATGGCCCCGTGGAGCGGCACGATGCCGCCCATGCCAAAGCCAAAAAGCGTCGCATAGACCGCAAAGAGCGCGTAGTCCGTGGTCTGCAGCATGCCCAGCTGCCCCAGGAACTGGGTGCCGATCGCCGTATAGAGGGCCACCCGGGGATCGACCCGATCCACCAGGTAGCCAAAGAGCACCTTCCCAAGTACCCCGGCCGCGGCCCCGAAGGACAAGATGGGCGCCGCTTCAAGCACGCTGTAACCCAGATCGCTCACCCGAGGAACCATATGCGTGAGCGTCGCGCTCATGCAGCAAAAGAGGCACCCCACGCAGAGGGTCAGCATCCAAAAGTTCCGATCGCGCAAAAAACCGCGGGTCGCGAGCACGGGCCTCGGGGCGGCGGGGGTTAGCGATGGCGTATCGCCATCCGGAGCAAGGCCGAGGTGCTCGGGAGACGACACCACAAAGCGGAGGGTCACGGGCAGCACGAGGAGCGCGGTGAAGGCGCCAAAGACCAAAAAGCCCCCGCGCCAGCCGACGGCCTCGATCAGCAGCGCCGAGAGCACGGGCATCAGCACACCGGAGAGGGAAATGCCCATGGTGGCCACGCCGAGGGCCATGCCGCGCCGGCGATCGAACCAGTTGGCCACCAGCTTGGCCGTGGCCAGGCCGCCCATGGAGTTCAAGCCGAAGCCGATAAGGGTGGAAAGGATCAGGTAAAACTGCCATTGGGCCGTAATCAGGCTCAACAGGCAGAAGCCGAGGCTCATGGCCGCGGTGCCCGCGGCAATCACATACTTGATCGGGTAACGGTCCAGGGCTTGCCCCAGGAAAGGGGCCAGAATCGCTCCCACGGCGTTGACGAGGGTCAGACCAAGGGAGACATCGAAGCGCGCCCCCCCAAACTCCGCCGCCAGGGCCTTGAAGAAGACCCCATAGGAATAGAAGAAAAATCCGACGGCGATGAAATCGACAAAGAACGCCACCGCGACCATGCGCCAGCCCAGGAAGGGGGCCTTCCGGCGGCGGCGCGTAGACCTAGCGGGATCCTCGGCCGCTTCCGCGGCCGGGCTTCGATCCTCAGGCATGGCGCCGGATCAGTCTTCGGGATTGATCGCGAGAAGCTCCACCTCAAAGACGAGCGCAGCGTTCGGGGGGATGCTATCCCCGGCCCCGCGGCTGCCGTAGGCCAGCTCCGGGGGAATCCACAGCTTGAGGCGATCGCCCACGGCCATGAGCTGAAGCGCCTCCTGCCAGCCCGGAATCACCCGGCTGACCCCAAAGGTGGCGGGCACGCCCCGGGCTTCCGAGCTGTCAAACACGCTGCCATCCGCGAGCTGCCCCGTGTAGTGGGTGCGCACCGTGTCCTCAGGCGTGGGCCGCTGCTCGCTGTCGCTCCGCTTCAGCACCTGGTACTGAAGCCCGGAGGCCGTGACCACGACCCCCTCCTGGCTTTGGTTTTCCTCGAGGAAGCGCGCCGCATCCTCCGCGGCCGAAGCCGCCTCGGCGTCGGCTTCCGCCTGGCGCCGCTCAACGATGCTGTCTCGGGCGTCGTTTAGGCCAGCCTCATCCACCTGCTGGGGCCGCCCGGCCACGGCGTCAGCGACGCCCTGGGCGAAGGCTTCGCCGTCAAAATCCCCCTCGAGCTGGCCCGCGAGGCTTTCTACCGTGTTGTAGCCAAGACCGTAGCTCACGCGCCCCGAATCGCTCGTCGGCGCTGCCTTCGCTTCATCCCCGTCCTTCGGGGCGCAGCCGGCGAGCAGCAGGGTCGTCAGGGTGGCGGTTAAAAAGACGGGCTTGAAGAAGGCCGTAGCCATAGCAATGGTGCTCCAAGGCAAGGGAATGGAACCGGGCCCCTCCCCGGGGCCTGCGGTGCGGGGCAACGCTGCGGTTGCGTGGCCCGAATGGCGATGCCTACTATACCGACGCAAAGGGGGCCTCGCACCTGACCGTGCCCTGGCCTTCGCACTCACGCTCGCCCTAGGATGTGACGCATGCGAAACCCGCTTCTTCGGCCGCTAAGCGCGGCCCTCCTCGCTCTCTCGCTCACGGCTGGGGCTCAGGCCCTAGGCCCCGAGGAGGGCCCCCTCACGCCCCTGGCGCCGGAGGCCGAACATCCCGAGACCGCCCTCGCCGTCCTTGAGCAGCTTGCGCGGCACCACTACGTGCGCCGGGCCATCGACGACACCCTTTCCAGCGATACGCTGGATCATTACCTTGATGCCTTAGATCCCCAGCGGGCCTATTTTCTCGAGGGCGACATCGCTCAGTTCGAGCGCCACCGCTACACCCTAGACGATGCGCTCCGACGCGGAGATCTGACCCCGGCCTTCGAAATCTTCAACCGCTATCAAGCGGCTGCAGAAGCCCAGCTGGAGGCGCTCCTTGCCTTCCTAGACAGCGGTATCGAGACGCTAGATTTCAGCAAAGAGGAATATCTCGCCATGGATCGGAGCGAGGAGCCCTTCCTCGCCAGTGCTGAGGCGCGGGAGGACCTCTGGCGCCGGCGCCTAAAGGCCAGCGTCCTGTCCCTGAAGCTGGCAGATAAGGCGGACGACGAGATCGGCCCCCTCCTGGTTAAGCGCTACAAAAATCGCCTACATCGGCTGAAGCAAACCACCGCCGAAGATGCCTTCCAGCTGTTCATGAACGCCCTGGCGGCGAGCTACGACCCTCATACGCAATACTTTTCTCCGCGCACCTCAGAGAACTTCAACATCCAGATGAGCCTGTCCCTCGAAGGCATTGGGGCCGTGCTTCGGGTGGAAGATGAATACACCACCATCGCTAGCTTGGTCCCCGCGGGGCCGGCGGAGAAGAGCAAGCAGATAAAGCCGTCCGATCGCATCAGCGCCGTGGCCCAGGGGGAAGACGGCGAATTTGTGGACGTCGTGGGCTGGCGCCTTGATGACGTTGTGGACCTCATTCGCGGTCCCGCAGGCACCACGGTACGCCTCGAAGTGCTGCCGCCGGACAGCGAAGCCGGGGCCCCACCCCGGGTCCTAAGCCTGGTGCGGGAAGCGGTGAAACTCGAAGAGCAGTCGGCCCAGAGCGAAGTCATCGAAGTGCCCCGGGGCCAGGACACCTACCGCATCGGGGTGATCGACATCCCCACCTTTTACATCGACTTCAAAGCCCTTCAGCAGGGGGATCCGGAATACAAGAGCACCACCCGGGACGTGCAGCGCCTGATTGAAAGCCTGCGCTGCGAGGCCACGGAGGCACCGGACGCTGACGACGCCGCCCCCTGCGAGCCGGTGGACGGCATCGTGATCGACCTTCGCAACAACGGCGGCGGCTCCCTTCAGGAAGCCAACGCCCTGACGGGACTCTTCATTGAGGCGGGGCCCACGGTGCAAATTCGCAGCGCCAGCGGCCGGGTCGATTTGTTCAATGACGAAGATGGCCAGGTGGCCTGGGAAGGCCCCCTGGCGGTGCTGGTGAATCGCCTATCGGCCTCAGCGTCGGAAATCTTTGCGGGCGCCATTCAGGATTACCAACGGGGTCTGGTCCTCGGCGGGCAAACCTTTGGCAAGGGCACGGTGCAAACCCTTATCCCCCTAAACCGGGGCCAGCTCAAGATGACCCAAGCCAAGTTCTACCGGGTATCGGGACAAAGCACTCAGCATCAGGGGGTGATCCCGGACATCGAATACCCGGAGGTGTACGACCGGGATGAAATTGGCGAGAGCACGCTCGATGATGCCCTGCCCTGGGATGTCATCCGTCCCACGCGCTACCGCCGGGGCCCGAATCTGGCGCCGCTACTGGCCCTCCTCGAGGACCGGCACGAAACCCGGGTAGAAACGGACCCAGACTTCGCCTACCTGGAAGCCATGGTGGATCGGGCCCGGGCCCGGAGCGCCCGCAATCGCCTCTCCCTCAATGAGGGGCAGCGGCGCTTGGAGCGCGAGGAGGATGAGGCGCTGCGTCTGGCTATTGAGAACACCCGGCGGGAAGCGAAGGGCTTACCCGTGGTGGCCAGCCTAGAGGCCCTGGAGAAAGACGAGGATGAGGCCTCAGAGGGCCACCAGGACGAGGACAGCACGGAAGACGCCACCATCAAGGCCGCCAGCGCCCTCGTGGAGGATCTTGAGGGCGACGCTGAAAGCGACGTTGCCGTCACCGAAGAGGAAGAGAACGACGAAGACGACCGGGATGCGCTGCTCGCCGAGGGCGCAGAAATCTTGGTCGACTACCTATCCCTACGCCAAACCGCCGCGGTTAGCGCCCCCTAGGGCACCGCGGCCCGTCGGAGACCACTAGCACCATGCACCCTGGAATACACGCTGCGAAAAACCCTGCAAAACCCGCCTATATTTTTGCCGCCTCGGGGGAGACGGTCACCTACGGAGATCTCGAGGCCCGCTCGAATCAGGGGGCCCAGCTGTTCCGAAGCCTGGGGCTGGCGGTGGGGGATCACATCGCCATCATGATGGAGAACCACCCCGCCTTCTTCACCCTGTGCTGGGCGGCGCAGCGCGCTGGGCTCTACTACACGGCCATCAGCTATCGGCTCCAGGAGGAGGAAGTCGCCTATATCGTTGAGGATTGCCAAGCGAAGGTATTCATCACCACCCATGGGCAGCGCGACCTCGCCGCCCGCCTCGCGGGGCGCTTGAACGTCCATCGCTTCATGCTGGACGGAACCATCGAGGGCTTTGAGAGCTGGGAGGCCGCCGTCGCCTCCCAGCCCGTGACGCCCATTGCCGACGAAACGGAAGGGGCGGACATGCTCTACTCCTCCGGCACCACGGGGCGCCCCAAGGGCATCAAGGTGCCCTTAAGCGGCGAGCCCCTGGGCAGCGCTGGGGGCCTTCTCGGCCTGACCCAGGCCCTCTATCAGATGGATGAAAACGTCCGCTACCTGTCCCCGGCGCCGCTCTATCACTCTGCGCCCCTACGCTACAACATGGCCGTCATGCGCCACGGCGGCACCTCCGTGATCATGGAGCGCTTTGATCCGGAGGAGGCCCTCGCCCTCATCGAGAAGCACCAGCTCACCCACGGCCAATTCGTGCCCACCATGTTTGTGCGCATGCTGAAGCTCCCGGAAGCCGATCGGCTCCGCCATGACGTCTCAAGCCTGAAGGTCGCCATCCACGCCGCGGCCCCCTGCCCCGTCCCCGTGAAGCAAGCCATGATGGACTGGTGGGGCCCGGTCATTCACGAGTACTACGCGGGCACGGAAGGCAATGGTTTCTGCGCCGCCGGCCCTCAGGAATGGCTCGCCCATCCCGGCACCGTGGGCCGTCCCCTGCTTGGGGCGGTGCACATCTGTGACGACGATGGGCGCGAACTGCCCCCGGGGGAGACGGGCACGATCTACTTCAGTGACGGCGGCACCTTCGAATACCACAACGACCCGGACAAAACGGCGGATTCCCAGCACCCCTCCCAGCGCGGCTGGACCACCCTCGGGGACATGGGCTACGTCGACGAGGATGGCTTCCTGTTCTTAACGGACCGGAAGACCTTCATGATCATTTCCGGGGGCGTGAATATCTATCCCCAGGAGGTCGAGAACCTCCTCGTGACCCACGACAAGGTGGCCGACGTGGCGGTCTTCGGCGTGCCCAACGAAGAGTTCGGGGAAGAGGTGAAGGCCGTGGTCCAGCCGATCTCCATGGCCCTCGCCGGGCCCGAGCTGGCAGAGGAACTCATCGCCTTCTGTCGAGCCAATCTGGCGCACCTGAAGTGCCCCCGCTCCGTCGATTTTGAAGCGGAGCTGCCCCGCCATCCCACGGGCAAGCTGTATAAGCGCCTGCTCCGGGATCGCTACTGGGAAGGGCACGGGAAATCCCGCATTTTGTAGGTCGCCCTAGGGCCGGAGGTCCTCCGCGAGGGCTTCCGGGACCAGCCCATAGATCGCCGCATCATGCCGCCC
>JAURCQ010000049.1 GCA_030828335.1 Gammaproteobacteria bacterium | reverse complement strand
CCCGCATACTGGCGCAGTTCCCGCACCTCATGACCCACGAGCTCCGTGAAGGCCACGGTGACCCCGGCCTCATGGAGCAGGGTGGCGTTATCGAGGCGCGCGCCGAGGCGATCAAAGCTTTCCGGGAGATTACCCAGGGGATCGAGCACCACGGGCACCTCCCGCGCCGCCAGGGCCGGCGCCACGCGCCAGGCCTCCGCGCCGCCCACGATCACCAGGGGTAGGGGCAGATCTTCCGTGGCCGCGAGGAGCGCCTCGATGTCCGCCGCGCGATCTACGTGTACCCAGAGGGGCTGCTTTTCCGAGAGCGCCCGCTCCAGCGCCTCAAGATCGTAGTAGGGCAGGCTCAGACCGCTGGCGAGGCCCCGGCGCGAGAGCTCATTACTGCGCCCGTAGCGCCGTGCTTCCGCAAAGCCCTGCAGCAAGCTTTGCACGGCCCGGGCCCGGCTACCGCCCGCCCGATCCGCCCCGCGCTCCCCCAGCGCCGCCACCAGCACCCGATCCGGGGCCGTCACCGGCGCCGGGGCTCCATCGAGGCGGATAAGGCTGCCTTGCCCGGCAAACACGCCGGGGCCCGGCTCCGGGGCCGCGAGGGCTCGGGTCACGCCGCCGGTGCGCGCCACCCCGAAGAGCACGGAAAAGCGATTGACGCCGTAGCGTACGGAGAAGGCCGGCCCCACCGGGGTGTCCTTCAAGCGCTGATCATTGGTGCTGCCAACGCCGGACACTTCCACCAGGCCAATATTGCTGATCGGCGCCAGGAGCCCGGGGGTCAGCACCTGCCCCTCGGCCTCCAGCACCGTGGCTTCCTCGGGCACGGGGAGCTCGACCCCCACGGCCTCGATGATCCCATCGCGCACTAGGACCGTCGCGTTCTCTAGCGTGCCCTCAGGCCCCAGGGTATGGACCTTAGCGCCGGTGATGGCTGTGAGGTCAGCCTGGGCGACCCCCGCCAGGGCGAGGAGGCCGAGCAAAAAGAGCTGCTGTGCGGTGCGCTTCATTGCTGCGCCTCCCCACGCCCGGCGGGCGTCTGCGCGAGATCAAAATCTGTGGTCGGCCGAACCCCCTCGGGGCCCGCGGCGTAGTGAAGATGGCCGTCGATCCATACCCGCTCCGCGCGGCTGTAGACGCTAAAGGGGTTACCCGTCCAGAGCACCACGTCGGCCATAAGCCCGGGGGCGAGGGTGCCCGTTTGGTCCTCGATACCGAGGGCCTTCGCCGCATTCTGCGTGAGCCAGCGCATGGCCAACGCTTCATCGTAGGGGAGGCCCATGCGCCGGGCGGCCATGAGGGCCTTCGCCGCCTCCTGATTCAAACGCTGAATATCCCGGGCGGAATCGGAGTGCACGATGGCGCAGGCCCCGGCCTGCTCCATGAGGGCGATGTTCTCCTCGATGGCGTCGTTAGACTCCATCTTGAAGCCCCACCAGTCGGCCCAGAGGGCGCCGCAGACCCCCTCCTCCGCCAGCACGTCAGCAATCTTGTAGGCCTCCGTGGCGTGGTGGAAGGCGGTGATCTTGTAATCAAACTCCCGGGCGATATCGAGCATGATGAGCATCTCATCGGCGCGATAGCAGTGGTTATGAATGAGGATTTCCCCGCGCAGCACGCCGGCGAGGGTTTCCATCTCCAGGTCCCGGTCCGGGACGCCCTCGCCCGATTCCGCCGCCGCATCGAGCTTCGCCTGATAGGCCCGAGCCTTAATCCAGCTTTCCCGGTAGCCGGCCACGTTCCCCATGCGCGTCGAGGGCGCGGAGCGGCGCCGACCGTAGACCCGCTTGGGGTTTTCCCCGCAGGCCATCTTCAAGCTATAGGGCGCCCCGGGGAACTTCATGTCCATGACGCTCCGCGCCGGAACGTTTTTAAGGGTGACGCCGCGCCCCCCCACCAAATTGGCGGAGCCGGGCAAGATTTGCAGCGTGGTGACGCCGCCCATGAGGGCCAGGGGGAATTGGGGATCCTGGGGCCAAACGGAGTGCTCCGCCCAGACCCGAGCCGTCACCGGCGCCGTGGCCTCGTTCCCATCGGAATGGGCCTCCACCCTCGGGGAGGGGTAATCCCCTAAGTGGGAGTGAACGTCGATAATCCCCGGCGTCACCCAGCGCCCCGCGCCATCGACCACCGTAGCCTCCGCCGGGGCCGCGAGATCCTGACCCACGGCTACGATGCGTCCCGCATCAAAAAGCACGTCGCCCTTGTCAAGGCGGGTGCCATCGCCCAGGAGCACGGTGGCGTTTTCAATCAGCACCGCGCCGGAAGGTTCCGGGGCGTAGCGACTGCTGTAGGGCAAGGGGCCTTCCCCGCGTACAAGCGCCCCCGCGCGGGAGGGATCGGCTTCGTAGTAGGCCGGCACCGGGGCGGGCTCCGCCGCCGCCGCAAAGGCCCACAGCCCCAGCAGGGGCACCATTGGCTTAAGGATTCTCATAGCGCACCACCTCTCCATCCTTGATCACGAGGGACACCGCACCCATGCGCGCGATGTCGCTTAGGGGATCGCCCTCCACGGCGATCACGTCGGCCAGGAACCCGGGCGCGAGCTGGCCCAGCTGATCACCCTGGCCAAGCACCCCCGCCGCCACGCTCATGGCCGAGGTCAGCGCTTCCAGGGGCGGCATCCCCGCCTCCACCATGTAGGTGAACTCCTTCCAGTTGTCCCCGTGGGGCGAAACCCCCGTATCCGTGCCGAAGACAATGGGCACGCCCTGAGCGTAGGCCCGGGCGAAGGTGTCCTGAATCAGGGGGCCGATGGCCCGGGCCTTCGGCCGCACCACCTCGGAGAAGAAGCCGTCGATCTCTGCCTTTTCCGCAACAAACTTCCCCGCAATGATGGTGGGCACATACCAGGTGCCCCGCTCCCGCATGAGCGCCATGACCTCATCGCTCATGAAGGTGCCGTGCTCAATGCTGGTCACCCCGGCGAGCACGGCCCGGCGCATGCCCTCCTCCCCGTGGGCGTGGGCGGCGACCTGAAAGCCGTAGTCCTTTGCCGTCTCGACGATGGCCCTCAGTTCATCTAAAGCGAATTGGGCGTTCTGTCCGTTCTTCGCCTGGGATAGCACGCCGCCGGTGGCCGTCACCTTGATGACGTCGCTACCCTCCTTATAGCGCTGGCGCACCGCCGCGCGCGCCTCCACCGTGCCGTTGATGACCCCTTCCGCCGGCCCCGGGGTTTCCCAAAGATCATGCCGCCCCCCGTTCGTGGGGTCGGCGTGGCCACCGGTGGTGGCGATGCTACGCCCCGCGGCGAAGATCCGCGGGCCCTCGGCCCAGCCCCCGTTGATCGCATCCCGCAGGGCCAGCACCTCCGCGCCCCCCAGGTCGCGCACGGTGGTGAAACCAGCGTTCAGCGTGGTCCGCGCATGCTTGGCCGCCCGCAGCACGTGGTCCTCAGGGTTTAAGCGAAAGCGATCCAGCGCGGCCTTCGGGTTGCTCTCGCTGCGCAGGTGCACATGCATATCAATCAGCCCGGGCATGACCGTATGGCCCGTAAGATCGAGCACCTCGTCCCCTGCTTCCGGGGCCTGGTGCCCCGCCAGCACAGCGTCGATGCGCGAACCCGCAAGCACCACCGTGCTCGGGCCCCGGGGCGGTGCCCCCGTGCCATCAAGCAGGGCGCCCGCATGAATCAATAGCCGCGCCTGGGCGGCCTGAGCGGAAAAGGAAAGGAGGGTCAAGATCGCGAGGGCCCCGAAGCGCCGGCCGCGGGGCGGGTAAACCATCGTCATAACGAAATCTCCCTAGGACAGCCCTCGAGTGTCCCTGCGCTGGACCCGAACGGCAAGGCGGGCCATGCTAGGCGCCGCTTTTGACACCGGGGGGAGAGAAAGCCCATGAGTGCACCGCAAACGCTGGAACACACCCGCTACGCCGTCACCGACGGCGTCGCCACCGTGACCCTGAATAGACCGGACAAGATGAACGCCTGGACCGGCACCATGGACCAGGAGGTCTACGCCCTCATGAAAGCGGCCTCCGCGGATGATGCGGTAAAGGTGATCGTGCTCACCGGCGCCGGCCGGGGCTTCTGCGCGGGCGCCGACATGGACAACCTCTTGGCCATTCAGGCCGCCGCGAAGGACGGCAGCGGCAACAGCGGCATTGCCGAAGGGGACGACGATCGCCGTATCGACCCCGGCGTCCCCGCAGCCTTTGGCGGCCGCTATAGCTACTTCGCCTCCGTGCCGAAACCCGTGATCGCCGCCATCAATGGCGCCACGGCGGGCATGGGCATGGCCATCGCCCTTTTCTGCGACCTCCGCCTGTGGTCCAGCGCCGGCCGCATGTCCACCATCTTTGCCAAGCGCGGGCTCATCGCCGAATGGGGCCTGACCTGGACCCTCAATCAGCTCTGCGGCCCCGCCGCCGCGGCGGACCTGCTCTTCTCCGCACGCTTCGTAGGCGCCGACGAGGGGCTGCGCCTGGGCCTCGCCAATGCCGTGTATGATGAAGCGGTGTTTGAAGAGGAAGTGATGAACTACGCCCGCACCATGGCTTCCACCGTTTCTCCCCGCTCCCTGCGGGTGATGAAGCGCCAGCTGTGGAACGACGTCTTCGCCGACCTGGGCACGGTGCTCGATCGCGCGGAAACGGAAATGAAAGCCACCTTCGGCACGGAAGACTTCAAGGAAGGGGTGGCCCACTTCCTCGAAAAGCGTGCCCCCCAATTCACGGGGCGCTAAGCCCTAGCCCTAAGCTTTAGGCCCCACCGCGCCCCCAAAGGGGGCGCCCAAGCGTTGGAGATCGCGTGAGCACCGCACCTACCCCCTTTGGTTCCGTGGCCGAGGTTCAAGCCGGCCTGGAAAGCGCCAACTACATTTGTTCCACGCAGATTGCGACCGCGGTCTACCTGGCCCTCGAACTCGACAAGCCGATTTTGGTGGAGGGCCCCCCGGGGGTCGGCAAAACGGAGCTGGCGAAAACCACCGCCGCCCTCTTAAACCATCCCCTCATTCGTCTGCAGTGTTACGAAGGCCTCGACGAAGCCAAAGCACTCTACGAATGGAAATACGCTAAGCAGCTGCTCTACATCCAGGTGCTGAAGGAGCAGCTCGGGGACGTGCTCGCCGGGGCCAAGGGCCTTCAAGCCTCCCTCGAGCGGCTCCATGAATTTGGGGACGTGTTCTTCTCCGAGGACTTCCTCGAACCCCGCCCCCTCCTAAAGGCGCTTCAGGAAGAGGCCGGGGCGGTCCTGCTCATCGACGAAATCGACAAGGCGGACCAGGAATTTGAGTCCATGCTCCTCGAGCTGCTCTCGGACTTTCAGGTCTCCATCCCGGAGCTCGGCACCCTTCGCGCCAAGGGCCCCCGGCCCCTGGTGTTTTTGACCTCGAACAACACCCGGGAAGTCTCCGACGCCCTAAAGCGCCGCTGCCTTCACCTCTATATCCCCTTCCCGGAGGCGCCGCTGGAGCGCGCCATCGTGCAGGCCCGGGTTCCGGAGATTCCCCCGGCCCTGGAACGCGAACTGGTGGCGTTTATCCAGGCCCTCCGGGAGAAGGATCTGAAAAAGGTCCCAGCCATCAGCGAAACCATCGATTGGGCCCGAACCCTGCTCCTGCTTAACGCCGAGCAGCTCGACAGCCAGCTGGTGCAGGACACGCTCAACGTCATCCTGAAGTTCCAGGACGACATCGAGGCGCTGACGCCGGAACTCCCAAGCCTTCTCGCGACGGCCCGCAAAAGCGCCTAGCGTGGACGCCTCGCTCCAGCGCTTCATCAGCGCCCTTCGCATGGCGGAGGTGCGCATCTCCCCGGCGGAAACGCTCGATGCATTCCGCGCCGTGGACCGCATGGGCATGGAGAATCGACAGCAGCTGAAGGAAAGCCTGGCCCTCGTGCTGCCTAAAACGGCAGAAGAGAAGCTGGCCTTTGATGCGTGCTTTGACGCCTTCTTTCGCTTCGAGGAATTCTCCGAGGCACCGCCCGACGCTTCCGACGGGGAGAGCGATGAGGGGGCCCCGAGCAGCGAAGGGGAAGGCAGCGAAGGCCAGGGCGGGGGCGGCGATGGCCAGCCCCAGGGCCAGGGCTCGGAAAGTCGTAAAAGCGATTCCCCGGGCGGGGACCCGGCTGGCGATGGTCCCCCAGGCGACGACGGTGCCGACCCCTTCGGCGACCCCGGCCCTGGACCGGTGCAGGACGCCCAGTCGGCCCTCGGCCAGCAGCTCCAGCAAGGCGATCGAGCCGCCCTTGCCCTGGCCGTGAGCCAGGCCGGGGAAGCGGTCAACGTCGCCGGCATCAAGGTGTTTACGCAGAAAGGGCTTTATACGCGGCGCATCATGGATGCCTTAGGCCAGGGCGCGCTGCAGGCGGAGATCGGGACCCTCGCCACCCAGGCCGATGCCACGGCCCGGCGCACGGCGGCCCAGCTCAGCGGCCTGCGGGAGGACCTCAGGGAGCGGGTACGGGACTTTGTAGAGCGGCAATTCCTTCTCCACGCCGACGCCGATGGGCACCGGCTGCGCGAGGCCATGCTCCGCCACGTGAAGCTCAGCAATGTTGAGCACCGGAACTTCAGCCACCTTAAGCGGCTGGTGGAAAAGATGGCGAAGCGGCTGATCGCGGCCCACTCCCGGCGCCGCAAGAAGATGCGCCGGGGCCAGCTGCACGTCAGCCGGACCCTTAGAAAGAATCTTCGCTACGACGGCGAGCTGATCGATCTGGCTTGGAAGGCCCGAAAGATCGACCGCAGTAAGGTCTTCGCGATCTGTGACGTGTCCGGCTCCGTGGCCACCTACGCCCGCTTCATGCTCATGTTTCTCTACAGCCTCGAGGCCGTGCTGCCTCGAGTTCGGGCCTTCGCCTTCTCCTCCGATCTGGGAGAGGTGACGGAGAACTTCCAGCGCATGGCCATCGACGACGCCATCGCCACCACCCTCGCGGACTACAGCGGCGGTTCTACGGACTACGGCCAGGCCTTCGATGATTTCCTTCGCGTAGCGGGCTCGGCAGTCAATTCCCAGAGCACCGTGATTATCCTCGGCGACGCCCGGAACAACTACGGCAACCCCAACACGAAGGCCCTCCGGGAAATCTACGACAAGGCCCAGCGGGTTATATGGCTAAATCCGGAGCCAGAGCGTAGCTGGGGCTCGGGGGATTCGGAAATGCCTCGGTACCGCGCCAGCTGCCATCAAGTGAACGTCTGCAACGCCCTCAACCATCTGGAGCGGGTCATCAGCGATCTGCTCGTCGCCGTCCGCTAGCCCGCCCTCCCACCGCCAGCCCCAGAGCGATCGCCGGCGCAAACGCTGGCGCAAAATGACCGGCGCGTTACACTCCGCCTCTTGAGGGTTCGGACAAGGATTTCCCCATGATGCGGCTTGGGCCCGCGAGGCGACGCATAGCACTCCTCCTGAGCTGCCTCCTCGCCGCGGCCGCGCCCTGGGCCGGGGCCGCGGAAAACGCCGTGGACTTCGAAGGCCGGGTGATTCGCATGGTCCTTCCCCAGGAGCCGCCCCAACTCGATTCCAGCAAGGCCACGGACCAGGTGAGCACCCGCGTGCTTGGCCACGTGATGGAAGCGCTCACCCGCTTCGACGGCCAGGGCCGGCTCGTCCCTGGGGTCGCCGAACGCTGGGAAATTCGCCGCGATGGCGCCACCTTCTGGCTCCGGGAAGACGCCCGCTGGAGCGACGGCAGCCCGGTCACCGCCGCGGACTTCGTGTTCTCCTGGCGCCACGCCGTGGATCCGATAACCGCTTCCGAGTACGCCTTTATTCTCCAGGGCATCGAGAACGCGGAGGCCATTAGCCAGGGAGAGGCCCCGATCACGAGCCTGGGCGTGAGCGCCCCGGAGCCCCGGCGCCTCGAGGTGCGTTTCTCCCGCGCCCTCGCCTACTTCGACAAGCTGGTGGCCTTTGCCACCTTCTATCCCCTGAAGGAAAGCTTCTACCGCGCCCGGGACGGGCGCTACGGCGCAGACGCCGAGGACATGCTCTTCAATGGCCCCTTTGTGATCGAGCGCTGGGACCACGGCGCCCGCCTCGAGATGGCGAAGAACCCCCACTATTGGGACCGGGACAACATTTACTTAAACCGCATCGAGTTTCCCTACATCACCGCCGACACTAACGCCGCGCTGAACCTGTTCAAGGACAACCGCATCATCCTTGCGGCCCTCGACTCGGAAACCATGGAAAACGCCCTGGACCAGCGCTGGCGCATCGAGCGCTTTAACGACGGCTCCGCTTGGTACATCGAGTTCAACCACCGGGACGGGCGGCTCACGCAAAACTGGAATCTGCGCCGCGCCCTGGCCCTCAGCTTTGATACCTATGAATTCATCAATCGGGTAATCGGCACCCCGGGGAACCTTCCGGGCCTATCCCTCTACCCCTCCTACATGCAGGGGGCAAAGCAGCGCCTTCTTCAGGAAATCCCCCCGCCGGAACCGGTGACGGACTGGACCCTAGCCCGGGAGCACCTCGAGAAGGCCATAGTTGAGCTGGACCTTTCGGAACCCCCGGAGCTGGTCCTGTTGACGGGCAACTCCCCCACGGCGAACAAGCAAGCGGAATTTCTTCAAACGCTCTGGAAGGACGCGCTGGGGCTGACGGTGCGCATCGACCGGCAGATCTTTAAGCAACGCCTGGCCAAGATGACCGCCGGGGACTTCGACCTGGTGGCTGCGGGCTGGGGCCCGGACTACCTCGACCCCCTGACCTTTGGGGATCTATTCGCCAGCTGGAATTTGAATAACCGGGGCCGCTACGCCAACCCGGCGCTTGATGCCTGCGTCCGCAAGGCGCAGAACTCCGTGGCGGCGGAAACCCGAGTAGAAGCCTTCGGCTGCATTCAACGGATCCTGCTCGAGGACCACACCCTCATCCCCACCTATGAGCGGGGCCAGATCTACGTCATTCACCCGGCGGTGAAGGGCGCCATTCGCCGACAAACGAGCCCGGACCCGGACCTGGCCCGGGCCTGGCTGGAGCAACCGTAATGGGGCGCTACGCCATCAAGCGGATTTTTCAGGGGCTGATCACCATCTGGTTTATCGCCACGGCCACCTTTGCGGCGATGCATGCGGTGCCCGGGGATCCCCTCTCGAACGAGAAGGCCACCACGGAAGCGATCCGCAAGAACCTTGAGGCCCGCTACGGCCTTGATCGGCCGGTGTTCCCCGATCAGTACTTCATCTTTTTGGGGAACATGGCAAAGGGAGACTTTGGCCTCTCCTTTACGCAGCAAAACCGCCGGGTGAACGACATCATCCTCGACGCCTTCCCCGTTTCTGCGCAGCTGGGGGTGCTGGCCATCGCCTTCGCCGCCATCGGCGGCGTGCTCCTCGGCGCCTTTACGGCGCTGAAGCGCAATCGCTGGCCCGATGTCACGGTTATGCTCGCGGTGATCTTGGGCATTAGCGTCCCCAGCTTCGTCTTCGCCGCCCTCGGGCAGCTGGCGCTCGTCAACGCCAACGACGCCCTGGGCTTCACCCTCTTGCCCGTGGCGGGCTGGGGGGAGCTTAGCCACATGGTGATGCCCGCCGTGGTGCTGGGCCTGTCCACCCTCGCCTTCCTCACCCGGCTCATGCGTTCCTCCATGCTCGAGGTGCTCACCGCGGACTACATCCGCACGGCCCGGGCCAAGGGGGTCAGCGATGGGGGCATCTTCTGGCGCCATGCGCTGCGAAACGCGAGCCTGCCCGTGATCACGGTACTCGGACCCGCCATCGCCGCCATCACCACCGGCGGCTTCGTGGTGGAGCTGGTGTTCGCCATCCCTGGCCTCGGCCGGGCCTTCGTGGAGGCGGTGCAGCAGCTCGACTACACCCTCATCATGGGCACCACGGTGTTCTACGGTAGCTTCCTCGTCTTCATGGTGATTGTGGTCGACCTTATCTACGGCCTGATCGATCCGCGGGTGCGCCTCGTATGAGCGCCTACACGCCCCAACCGGAGGATTTCGCCCCCCTCGGCGCGCAGGACGCGGCGCCGGTGCTGGTGCGGCCCTCCCTGTCCTATTGGGCCGACGCCCGGGCTCGGCTCCTGCGCAATCCGCGCGCCGTGGGATCCCTCGTGCTCCTCGCCCTACTCGGCCTCTTCACCACCGTTGGCCCGCTGTTCTGGACCGTGGATCCGGCCACGCAGAACCTAGACCGCATCTCCGAGCCCCCGAACCTAGGGGCAGAGGCCCTTCTCATCGATCGGGGACAGCGCTGGGCCGGCCTCAAGGTTGAGGACTGGCCGGCGGCACCGGACCCCGCCTGGCTCGCTGCCCCAACCCGCGCCGCGCTAGACGCCCCCGAGGGCCTCAGCGTCGTCGGCACGTCCCACACCTGGTCCGTGCGCCTCCGCTGGAACCCGGTGGAGAACGCCGCGGGCTATCAGATCTATCGCAATCGCTATCGGCCGACGGCGCTGAACGAGCTGGGCCTGCCCCTGGGGGATCGCTGGAGCGGCGCCGAGGTCAGCTACGAAGACGCCCTGGCCCTCGAGCCGGGCGTGTACTGGTATAGCGTCACCGCCACCGACGGTCTGCGGGAAAGCCCCCATTTCCAAACCCTACGCGTAGAGGTGGAACGGGCCCTGCCTCTGAACACGGCGTGGAAAGCGGGCCTTCTCGCGCCGGAAACTGGCGAGCCGGGGCAGCGCCTGAGCTTGCCGGCCCACCCCCTGGGCACGGATTATTTGGGGCGGGACATGCTTTCCCGGCTCATGCATGGGGCGCGCACCTCCCTGTTCATTGGGCTTCTCGCCCCCCTGCTTTACGTACTCTTTGGCACGGCCTACGGCGCCGCCGCGGGCTTTCTCGGGGGCCGCGCCGACGCCGTGCTCATGCGCCTTGCGGACTTCGTGGTGGCCCTGCCCTTCCTGCTCTTCATGATCCTCTTCCGCGTCGCCAGCGGGGTGGAGGCGGGGGAAAGCGGCATCACAGCCATTCTTGTCGCCATGGTGCTGCTGCTTTGGCCCGCCACGGCCCGCCTGGTTCGGGGCCAGATCCTGCAGATTCGGGAAGAGGGCTACGTCCAGGCGGCGCGCCTGCTCGGCGCGCCCCAGCGCTACCTCATCTTCCGCCACATGATTCCCAACACCCTCGGGGTGATTCTGGTCACCCTCACCTTCGCCATTCCCACGGCGATTTTCACGGAAGCCTTCCTGTCCTTCATCGGCATGGGGGTCGCGCCCCCCACCCCCTCCTGGGGGTCCATGTGCTTTGAGGGGCTAAAGAGCATGCTCAACTCCCCCCACGAACTGTTCTTCCCCGCGCTCATGATCAGCCTTACGGTGCTGGCGTTTAATCTCCTGGGGGATGGCCTGCGCGACGCCCTCGACGCACGCATGAGGGCCCGGGAATGACCGACACCCTGCTTGAGGTTCAGGACCTCACCGTCGACTTTCATACCCACGGCGGCACCGTGGAGGCCGTCCGCGGGGTGAGCTTTTCCGTGGCTCGCGGCGAAACCCTCGCCATCGTCGGGGAGTCGGGGTGCGGCAAATCCGTATCCATGCAGGCGCTTCTAGGCCTCATTCCCATGCCCCCGGGGGTGATTCGTCGCGGCAGCGCCCAGCTGTTGGATACAGCCTTGCTGCCTCATCACCCGGCCACGCTGAATGCGGTGCGAGGCAAGCGCGTGGGCATGATCTTCCAGGACCCCATGAGCGCCCTGAACCCCACCATGCGCATCGGCGATCAAATCGCGGAAACGCTCCGGATTCACCAGGGATTGTCCCGGAGCGCGGCGGCGAAGCGCGCCGTGGCCCTTCTAGAGGAGGTCCGCATTCCGGAGGCAGCCACCCGGGCGCGCCAATACCCCTTCGAGTTTTCCGGGGGCATGCTGCAGCGCGCCATGATCGCCATGGCCATTGCCTGCGGCCCCGAACTCCTCATTGCCGATGAGCCCACTACCGCTCTAGACGTAACGATCCAGGCGCAAATTCTCGACCTCCTGAGGAAGCTTCAGCAGGAGAAGGGCATGGCGATTATTTTGATCACCCACGACCTGGGGGTGGTGGCGCAGATGGCCCACCGCGTCGCGGTGATGTACGCCGGGGAAATCGTGGAAACGGCCGACGTGGACACGCTCTTCGCCCATAGCGCGCACCCCTACACGCAGGGGCTGCGCCGGGCTACGCCCTCGAACCAACCGGGCGCGGCCCAGGTGCTCACGCCCATTGAAGGGAGTCCGCCGGACCTC
>JAURCQ010000048.1 GCA_030828335.1 Gammaproteobacteria bacterium | reverse complement strand
AGGTTCACCAGCGCGATGCGCACCGCCTCCCGGACCCAGTCTTCGAGCCGGTCGCCCTCGAGCAGCTCGGCAAAGCTGATGCGCCCGCCGCCGCCGGCGCTGCCCCGCTCCCGGCGGCCGTTCTGCTCCACCACCACGCTCACGGAGAAGCGCACCAGGGGCCGCTCGTCAGCGCAGCGCGTGCCGTCGCTTGCGAGCACCATGACCGTCTCCTGCCGGCCCACCAGGCTGGCGCTGACCTGGGAGACGCGAGCATCGAGGGTGCGTGCCAGCGCATCGAGGGCCCGGAGCCGCGCGGTCTTCGCCTCGTCGGAGACAGACGCGAGGGCGTTGTCGCCGCCGTAGAGCGATGGCACCCCCCGGGCAGCACCGAAGGCCACCGCCTGCCTTGGTGAGCCCCGCCCATCGGCGATGGCGCTGGCAGCATCGGCCGCGGCCTTGAGGGCGGCCCCATCAATGCCATTCACGTAGGCAAAGCCCGTTTTAGCTCCAGCCACGGCGCGCAGCCCCACCCCATGATCAATGGAAAAGCTGGCATCCCGCACCCGACCATCTTCGAGCACGAAGGCCTGTTGCTCAGCGTGCTGGAAGTAGAGATCGGCAAAATCGATATCCCCCCGGAGCATCGCCCCCAGCTGGGCGGCCAGCTGCCCCTCGGTGAGGTTCGCCGGTGCTAGAAAGCGCGCTTCCGCTGCAGCCAAGGCCTCGGTCATTTTCCTGTCTCCTTAATTGGGCTCGGGTTCGAGCGACGGCTCGGGGGCGGGATCCGAAACGGAATCCGAAGCGGAATCCGGTTCCGCCGCCCCGGGCTGAGCACTCTCGACCTCAAAGATCGAATCGAAGGTCAGCTCCGGCGCATCGACCTGACCTCCAAGAAGGTAGCGCGCGCTCGAGAAGCGATCGATCTGATCACGAAAGAGGCGCTCGGCCACCAGCACCCCCGCGCCGGCAATGGGGTTGGCCAGCAGCGCCGCGTAGGCCGCCGCCCAGGGCAGATTGTTCCCCACGGGAAGGGTCACCACGAGGTCTCCGGCCAGGGCGTAGCTTTCAAGGTCCACCTCAGCGACGAGCTGGAAGCGGCTCGAGGGCCCCTGCACCACCACCGGGCCCTGGGTCTTAAGGCGCCCCTCGGCCAGCGCAATGCGCCCTTCAATTTCATCAAAGACCAGCCCGCGCTTATACACGTCGGAGAAATCAAAGCGCAGACGTCGGGCGAGGGCGCTAAAGTTAAGGAGCCCCAGCACTCGCATGGGTGCGCCCGCCGCGTCGATTTGGATAAAGCGCCCCCGGTCGATATCAAAAATCACGGAGCCTTCCGCGCCCGGAAGGGTCAAATCTTCTGGCCCCCCGGCCCAGGCCAGATCGACGTCGAAGGCGAAGTTTTCCGATTCCACGGTGGGCAGGAACCCGAAGGCTTCGAGGGCCTCCGCGACGTTATCGCCCCCCACCCGGCCCTCGTAATGAGAGCGCAGGCTCGGCGCGTAGGTGAGCGTCAGACGATGGTCCCCCACTTCATTAGGGCCCAACTTCAACCCTCGCCCCGTGGCCACGAGACCCTCGAGGGTGAGCGCGGTGTGATCCGCCGACAGGTCGAAGGCGACGCCCTCGTAGGCCTCGCCAAAAAGCTCAAGCTGATCAACCCTAAAGCGAAGCGCGGGCCAGCTTGCCGGCGCTAAATCCCCGAGCGCCTCAAGCGAGAAGGGGTCCTCCTCGGGCACGGGAGTATTCCCCATGCCGTGATCCACCGCCGCCTCCAAAAGCAGCGGCGCCGCCTCCGCCACGGCAACCCCCGCCGGAGGAAACTGCAGGGAAGCTAGGCGTAGATCCAGGCTTCGGTCCTCGAGGACCGCGAGGGATCCGGTGGCGCTGGGAAAGGAAAAGACGAAGTACGGCGCACTGACCTGCCCCGCCATCACCAGCTGGCCCCCGCCGAAGGGCGCGTCCCCCCAAAGGGCCTCCTCCAGGCGCAGGGACGCCGCCAGGGGCAGGGCTCCGGCGCCCCCTTCCCCTTCCGCTGCGGAAAGGGTCGCCACCCGGGCCAGCCAAGGGTCGAGCTCAAAGCGGCTCACCCGGCCCTGCACCGTGACCCCATAGGCGGGCTCGGGGGGCAGAGGCGCATCTAGGCCCAGGGCGGCAGAGCGAAGGGCCCCGGCCTCAAAGCTCGCCCGGGCCGCCAGCCCTCCCCAGGCCAGCTGAAGCCGGGCGGCGGGGGTTTCCCCGAGGTCCGTCTGCTGATAACGAAGATCGAGAATGGAGTCCCGAGCGTCGAGGGGTGCGGGGAGCCCGGTGCGCAGGTCGATGGCCTCGGACCGTGCGGAAAGCTCGAGGCCGCCGGAGCGCTCGATGCGAAGATCGGCGGTATAGCTCATGGCGCCGGCCAGCCCATCGAGATAGGGAATGCGCAGCCACCGCGTCAGCGCTTCCCCCCGCAAGGACCCTTCCGAAGCAAAGGCCAGGCCCCCGTCCTCCAGGCTTCCCGTAATCGCTGCCCGCAGGGGACCGTCAAAGAGCGTCCCCGTCAGCTCCTGAGCGCTGAGGGCACCGGGGTAGGCGTAGGTCACGATGCCGCGAAGATCCTCCAGGGTAAGGCGGGACCGCCCCACGGCCAGCGCAACCCCGTCGAGCGTGGTGGCAACGGTCAAATGATCCGGGGCCTGTCCCAGCACCATACCCAGGTCCAGGTCCAGGGTAAGGGCGCCCGCGGCTTCCCAGCCCTCGTTCAAGAACTCGAGGCCCGGCCCCAGGGGGGCCGTGCGCAGGACGTTCAAAAGCGCATCACCGGAGCCCTCGCCCTTCGCGGTCAAGGCCAGACGTCGGGGTTCTTGCACCGCCGGTAAGGTAAAACGCCCCTCCCGGAGATTTAAACCCTGAAGGCTTGCGCTCGAGAAGTGACCGTAGACCGCCTCGGGCTCGACCCAGAGCGTGCTCTCAATCTGCGCAAGCTCCGGCCAACGCGGGGCTGGGCGAAGCCGTCCCTCCCGCACGGCTAGGGCAAGGGAAGCGCTCCGGGCTTCCTTTCGTTCCGGTTTCATGGGGCCATAGAGCACGAATTGCCCCCGCTCGACGCGACCGCCCCGCACCGCCTCCAGCAGCCAGCTCCGGAGTCCAGGATCAAGCTTCTCCGGAAGATAGGCCCCTAGGAAAAGCGCATCGGCCTGAGCAAGGTCCAAATCCAGGGCAAAGCGTCGGCCCGCCTCCTCCGGGGTGAGGCGAAGGGAGAAGGCTCCCCGGGCCTGGGCGGCCTCCCCCTGCAGCGCAAGATCCCAGCCCTCCATCTCGAGCCCGGCCTCCGACCACTGGAGCGCCAGGGAGCCCGCGCCCGCGTCGTATTGCCATCCGGCGGCAAACACCCGGGGAAAGTGCAGGTAAAAAGGGCCGCTATCGAGCTCGAAGGTGGCCCCCCCCGCCGTGGCCTGCAGGCGCCCATCGAGGCCACGCACCGTGGGAATGCCTCGGTAGGCGGCGGCCCGGAGATCCTCAAGGTTGGCGGCAACGGCAAGGCTATCTAGGGGGGCTTCGGGATTAAGGCGCACCCGCAGATCGGTCAGCTGCCCATCCAAGGCGAGGCGCCGGAGCCAAGTATCAACGGTCTCCGGGCGCCCAGGCCAGGCCGCGGCCAGCTCTGAGGCGTTGCGTAGGGACAGGCGCGGCAGATAAAAGCGAAGCTCCGGATCCACCCCCCCACGCCAGGCCAGCGCCGCATCGGAGAAGGACACGGGCACCCCGGCCAGCCGACCTTGAAGGGTGCGAAGCCACAGGGCGCCGCTCTCCCGGGTGAGGCGCTTGCCCAGAAGCTCCAGGGACAGGGCCTCCGCCCCAAGCTGATCGCTAAACTGCAGGCTGGGGGCCTCGGCGCGAAGACGGAATTGGAAACCGGCCTTGCGATCAAAGGCGCCCTCGAGCGCCAGCGCCTCCAGAGCCCCCCCGGGCAGCTGGGCCGCCTCGGGAAACCAAGGCATGAGCAGGGCCCGGTCGAGGCTCGAAAGCCGCCCCAGAATCCGACCTTCCCGATCGCCCTCAAGCAGCGGATCTCCTCGCAGCTCATAGGTCAGGGTGCCGGACGCGCCCGGCGCCCCACCCTCCTGGCTGAGGGCTAGCGCACCCCGATGCCACAGCCAGCCATCGCGAAGCTCGCCGGCAAGGCGCCAGCGCTGCGCGTCGCCGAGGGCAAGGGACACGTCCTCCAAGGTAACCGCATCCGCGTGGTAAATGGCCCGGAGCACCTGGGCCGGCACAGCGGCATCGGCCGGGGCAACCGGGAAGCCGCGGAGGCGCAGCCCCGCGGTGTCTTTCTCCAGGGTGATCGAGACCCCTCGGAGGGTGAGGCGTCGGGCAATGGGTAAGCGGCGATAGAGGCTTTCCAGTACGTCGAGCTCGAGCGCTAGGGCCTCTGCCGTGACCGCAGGGGTTCCGGGAGCGCCCACGCGGAGCCCCTCCAGCTCGAGCACGGGGCTAAAGCCAGAGAACCGTCCGCGCAGCGCCGTAGCGGAAACGGGGAGGCCAAGCCGCGCTTCGACGGCTTCAAGCAGAGCCGTTCGCTGCCCCTCGAGGGACGCCAGGGCCAAGCGCCCTAGGCCGCCGTACAGCGCGAGCGCTGCAAAGAGCAGCAGCCAGGGCCAAACCCAGCGCGTGCTCCCGGCGCGGGGCTCAGCCATGGTCCTCATCCTCGCCGCTGGGGTCAGAGGTCGGCGCGGAGAGCGCAAAATGCTCCGGATCTAGCCCCGTGCTCTCTTCCAAGATGAGATCAATTTCCGAGGGCACGGGCGGGGCCTGGCGCCGCAGCTGCTCCGCCAAGGCCGAGCCCACGGTCAACTGTAGCTGCGCCCCCGGCGCAAGGGCCGCAGCCGCCCGGGCCACCGCATCTCGGGCCTCCGCCGCCGCCAGGGCAGCGGCGGGTCGCCACCCCAGGCCGTCGCAGTGACTACAGGGCTCGGCCAGCTGGGCGCGAAGGCTTGGGCGCACCCGTTTCCGACTCAGCTCCACAAGCCCCAGGGGAGAAAACGGGGAAATGCGCACCGTCGCCCCATCCCCAGCGCAGCCCTCTGCCAGCCGGGCCCACACCAGGGCGCGGTGTTCGGGGCGCTCCATATCGATAAAATCGATGACGATGATGCCCCCTAGGTTGCGGAAGCGAAGCACGGCCGGAATGGCCTCCGCCGCCGCCAAATTGGTGGCGAGGAGCGTTTCCCCGGCATCCCGGCCGCCGACGAAGCCCCCCGTATTCACATCAATGGCGGTGAGCGCTTCCGTTTCCTCCACCACCAGATAGGCGCCCCCGGGCAAGGGCACGCGCGGCTGCCGCGCGGCTTCCAGAGCCGCATCGACACCGAAGGCCGTGAGCAGCCCCTGGGGGCCGGGCCAGGGCTCTACGCGCTCCGCGAGGGGAGGATCTACGGCCTCGAGATAGCGCTTCGCCGCGGCGCCTAAGGCCGGATCGTTAATGATGATGCGGGTGACGTCCGGCGCCGCCCAATCGCGCAGGGCCGCGAGGGCCGGAGGAAGATCCTCGTAGAGACAGCTGGGCGCGGGGGCCATGGCCTGCGCCGCTTCCAATCGGCTCCAGAGGCTCAACAGGCGCCGCCGATCGGCGGCGAGCGCCGCCGCCGAGGCCCCTTCCGCGACGGTGCGGGCCACCAGACCGGGCCCCTGCCCCCCTTGCAGCGCACGCAGGATCGCAGCGAGGCGGGTGCGTTCCGAATCGGTTTCGATACGCTGGGAAACGCCCACATGCTCCGCGCCGGGCATGAGCACCAGCAGTCGGGAGGGCAAGGTGGGGGCGGTGCGGAGCCGAGGCCCCTTGGAGCCCAGGGGATCCTTCACCACCTGCACCAAAATTCGATCCCCAGCCTTCAGCTGGCTTTCCAGCGGCGGTAGCGCTGCACCGCGCCCCCGAGCCTCGGCCATGGCCGGAAAGGCAGGGCCCCGCACATCTTTGCTGTGTAGAAAACCGGCCCGGTCGAGGCCCAAATCCACGAAGGCCGCCTGCAGGCCCGGCACTACCCGGGACACCACGCCCAGGAAAAGCTGCCCCACAAGCCGGGAGCCTTCGTGGCGCGTAAGGTCAAAGGCTTCGGGACGGCCGTTGTGAAGTAGGGCCACCCGGGTGAGCTCACGCCCCACATCCAGAAGCAAGGTGCGGCTCATGAGGGGCGCTCCCACAGAGGCAAACCGAGCTCGGTGAGCAACTGCGCCGTTGGCGCCAGGGGTAAGCCCATCACCCCGGTGTAGCTGCCCTCGAGGCGGGTCACGAAGATGCCCGCCCGGCCCTGGATCCCATAGGCGCCCGCTTTATCCTGCGGCTCCCCCGTTTCCCAGTAGGCTTCTGCCTCGCCCGCGCGAAGGCTCCGAAAGGTCACGAGGCTGCGATCCACCACCGCACGGGGCATCCCCGTCTGGGGCAGCAGGGCCACGGCCGTGAGCACCTCGTGGGTACGGCCCGACAGGCGCTGAAGCATCTCGAGGGCGTCGGCGCGGCCCCGGGGCTTACCCAGCACCGCGCCCTCCAGCGCCACGATCGTATCGGCGGCGAGCACCGGCCGGGGATCCTCCGCCTCCCGGGCACGAATGGCGGCGCCCTTCCCCAGGGCAAGGCGGCGCACGAGCGCGTCCGGCGTTTCCCCGGGCATGGGCGTCTCGTCGATGTCCGCGGGGAGCACTTCGCACGCCAGCCCCAGCTGCGCAAGCAGCTCCAGGCGTCGCGGAGACTGGGAGGCCAAAATAAGAAGTGGGCGCTCAGGCTGAGTCATAGGCTGGGCCCCAGCCAGCGCCTAAGGGGCGCCAGCGCGCCATAGACCAGGGGCCAGCACAGGGCGGTGACCACCGGCGCCCACAGCAGGGCCAGGCTAAAGGCCTGACCCCGAGCCAGGCGCAGCAGCAGCGCCGCCAGCACCTCGGCCCCCAGTACGGTCAGAAAGACAATGAGCGCCTGCTGCACCAGGGAGTACATGCGCAGGCGCTGGTGTAGCGATAGCCCCGCCCAGGCGATCAGCACGTAAGTTAGGGCGTGTTGCCCCAGTAGGCTTCCGGTCACGCTATCCACCAGCAGCCCAGCGACCCAAGCACTCACCATGCCCACGGCCTCCGGGGCGGTCATCACCCAAAACAGCAAAACCAGCACGGCCCACTGGGGGCGGAACCATCCAAGGGCCGGCGGCGCCACGGGCGGCAGGGCCACCACCGTCAGCATCAGGGCCACCCCAAGGGTGAGCCAGAAGGCAAGGAGGGGCCGCGCCATCACGACTCGGGCCCCCGGGGCGCGGGGGCTAGGGGCCGATCCCAGGGGGGACGCTTGCCGCCGGCGACGGAGAGCACAACCACGTCCCGAAGGCGCCGCAGGGGGGCCAGGGCCTCGGCGCGAACTGCCAAAAAGGCGTCGCTGGTGGAGCCTTCCACCGATACCACTCGAGCCACGGGATAGCCCGGAGGGAAACGCCCGCCCAGGCCCGAGGTCACGAGCACATCCCCGAGGCGAATGTCGTCCTGGCTAGACAAGTAAGGCACGCTCAAGGGCGCTCCCGGACCCTGTCCCTGCGCCAGAGCCCGCAGGCCATTGCGGAGCACGACCACGGGGGTGCTATGGGCCAAATCATCAATCAAGAGGACCCGTGCCGAGAGGGCCCCGGTCTCGATGATCTGTCCCACGAGCCCCTCCGCGCCGAGCACTGCGTCGCCCAGGCCGATGCCCTGCCCATCGCCCCGATCCACGATCAGCTGGCTGCGCCGGGGATCGGGCGTAACGCCAATCACCACGGCAAAGCGCTCCCGTCCCACCACCCGCTCTGCCGATCCCAAAAGGGCCCGCAGCCGAGCATTCTCCGCTTCCAGGGCAGAAAGCCGCTGCAGGGCGATGGCCTGGCGGGACAGCTCCCGGGAAAGGCGGGCGTTGTCTTCCGAGGTGGCGCGCCATTGGCTAAAGACCGCTAGCGCTGCGTAGGGCAAGTGCGCCGTATAGATCAGGGGACTGACCGCGGTGGCAAAAATCGTGCGGACCGTATCGAGAGACGTGGTGCGGTGGTCGGCGATCACCATGGCAAGGGAGAGTACCGCCAAACCGAGCGCGCGATAGCCGGTGAAGGATCTCTCTACGAACAGCGCCTTAATGGGGCTCCCTCCTCAGCAGCGGCCCCGGGGCCGCCCAAGCGCACCCTCGCTATTCGCTGGCGAGCAGATCGAGGGTGCCAGCCGCATCCATCAGCTCCAGGGCCTTGCCGCCGCCCCGAGCCACGCAGGTCAGGGGATCTTCGGCGATGAGCACGGGCAGGCCCGTTTCCTCGGAGAGTAGCAGATCAAGATCCCGGAGCATGGAGCCGCCCCCGGTGAGCACCATGCCGACCTCGGCGATATCCGACGCCAGCTCCGGTGGGGTTTGCTCCAGGGCGCTCTTCACCGCCTGCACGATCATGGAGAGGGGCTCCTGAAGCGCTTCGAGCACCTCCCGGTTGGTAAGGGTGAAGCTGCGCGGCACGCCCGCCGCGAGATTCCGGCCGCGAACGTCAATTTCCCGGACTTCATCGCTAGGATAGGCGGAGCCGATTTCCTGCTTAATGCGCTCCGCCGTGGCGTCGCCGATGAGGCTACCCTGGGTGCGGCGTACGTAGGCGACGATGGCCTCGTCGAAGCGATCACCCCCGACCCGCACCGATTCGGAATAAACAATGCCGTTCAAGGAGATCACGGCAATTTCCGTGGTGCCCCCACCGATGTCGACCACCATGGTGCCCACGGCTTCGTGAACCGGCAGCCCGGCGCCGATGGCCGCTGCCATGGGCTCGTCGATCAGCCAGACATCCCGGGCGCCAGCAGATAGGGCCGATTCCTTGATGGCCTTTCGCTCGACGGCCGTGGCCTTCCCGGGGACGCAAATGAGTACCCGGGGGCTTGGGCGGATCATGGAGTTCTGGTGCACCTTGGCGATGAAGTGCTTAAGCATGCGCTCCGTAACCTGAAAATCGGCGATGACGCCGTCCTTCAGGGGGCGAATGGCCGTGATGTTTCCTGGGGTACGGCCGAGCATGCGCTTGGCATCAACCCCAACGGCGGCCACGGATTTTTGATTGTTGTGCTGCCGGATGGCCACCACGGAGGGTTCGTTGAGGACGATTCCCTCGTCCCGGACATAGATCAGCGTGTTCGCTGTTCCCAGGTCGATGGAAAGATCTCGAGAAAATAACCCTCTGATGTTTTTGAACATTTTTATATTTTAAGACCAGCCTGGGACACAGAGAAAACTGCTCGCCACTCTAGCAACGCGCACCCTGCTGAACAAGGAAAAACGTGGTAGCGTACGCCCCGCTCGGGCGACGTCCGCCCACCCCCACAGGCTGAATCGTTGGAACACACCCATGGCCCTGGATCCTGACGCCATCCGCCGCCTCGCGACCCTGTCCCGGCTTGCCCTAGCGGACGACGAAGTTGCCGGCTACAGCGAATCCCTTACGGAGATTTTAGCGGTCCTCGACCGCCTTCAGGGGCTTCCCGTCGGCGACGCCTTGCCCCTCGCAAGCCCCCTGGCCCTGCCCCAGGCCCTACGGCCCGACGTGGCCGAGCCGGTCACCAACCAGGAGGCCCTCCAAGCCGGCGCTCCGGCCACGGATAGCGGCTTCTTCCTCGTGCCCAAGGTGCTGTCATGAGCCTCGCTACGCTTAGCGCCATGCGCCGTGCCCTTGAGGCCGGCGAGACCACGGCGGTGGCCCTCACGGAACAGGCCCTTGCGGCGGCGGAGGCCAACGCAGATCTCAACGCTTTTCTTCACCTGGACCCCGCTAAGGCCCGGGCAGCGGCCGCGGCCGCGGACGCCCGACGCCAGGCCGGAGAGGGCACCGCCCTAACCGGTATCCCCTTGGCCGTGAAGGATATTTTCTGCAGCGCAGGCGATCCCACGACCGCCGCGTCAAAGATGCTTGCGAACTGGCAGGCGCCCTATGATGCCACCGCCGTAGCCCGCTTGAAGGACGCGGGCGCCGTGCTCCTGGGCAAGCTGAACTTAGACGAGTTCGCCATGGGGGCCTCTGGGGAGAACAGCGCCTTTGGCCCCACCCTGAACCCCTGGGATCGCACCCGCGTGCCCGGGGGCTCCTCCTCCGGCTCCGCGGCCGCCGTGGCTGCGGGCATCGTCCCGGCCACCCTGGGCACGGATACGGGGGGCTCCATCCGCCAGCCCGCCGCCTTCTGCGGCCTCACGGGCTTAAAGCCCACCTACGGCCGGGTGTCCCGCTGGGGCATGATCGCCTTCGCCTCATCCTTGGATCAGGGCGGCGCCCTGGCCTGGAGCGCGGAGGACGTCGCCGAGGTGTTCTCCGTAATCGGTGGCCACGATCCCCGGGACGCCACCAGCGCCCCGGGCACCGTCGCCCCGGCGAGCACCCTGCTCAGCACCCCCGTCGCGGGGCTGACCCTTGGCGTGCCCGAGGCCTTCTTTGAGGCCGTGGATAGCGCGCTTCAGGGTCCCCTGGCGGACGCCAAGGCGCAGTTTGAAGCCCTTGGGGTACGGCTGAAGGCCATCGAACTGCCCTTCGCCGGTGATGCCGTGCCCGCCTATTACGTGCTCGCCCCCGCCGAAGCTTCCACTAACCTGTCGCGCTATGACGGCGTGCGCTTTGGCCATCGCTGCAAAGACCCCGTGGATCTCGACGATCTCTACCGGCGCAGCCGAGGCGAAGGCTTCGGGCCCGAGGTGAAGCGGCGCATTCTCACGGGTACCTATGCGCTATCCGTGGGCTACTACGACGCCTACTACCGGCAGGCCCAGCGCGTGCGCCGGCGCATCCTGGAAAGCTTCACGGAAGCCTTCCAGTCCGTAGACGCCCTATTCCTCCCCACCACCCCCACCACGGCCTTTAAGCTGGGGGAAAAGCGCAATGATCCCATCGCGCTCTACGAGGAGGACCGCTTCACCATTCCGGCCAACCTGGCGGGCCTGCCGGCCCTGTCCCTACCCGTGGGCTTCAGCAAGGGCCTACCCGTGGGCGGACAGCTGCTGGCGCCGCACTTTGAAGAGGGACGGATCCTGAGCCTGGCCCACGCCTTCCAGCAGGTCACGGATCACCACCAGCAACGGCCAGCGGCGGGAGGGGCAGCCTAATGAACTGGGATGTCGTGATTGGCCTGGAAGTCCACGCCCAGCTGCAAACGGCCAGCAAGCTTTTTTCCTCGGCCCCCAATGCCGCCGGGGCCACGCCCAACGAAACGGCCAGCGCCGTGGAGCTCGGGCTGCCGGGCACGCTGCCGGTCCCTAATGCGGAAGCGATTCGCCTCGCCCTGCGCTTTGGCGCCGCCATCGACGCCACGCTTGCCACGGAAACGATCTTTGCGCGGAAGAACTATTTCTACCCCGACCTTCCGAAGGGTTATCAGATCAGCCAGCTCGATGCGCCCATCGTTGGCCGGGGCTCGCTGAGCGTGGTGATGGCGAACGGCACGCCCAAGGCCATCGGCATTACCCGGGCCCATCTTGAGGAAGACGCAGGAAAGTCGGTGCACGACGCCTACAGTGAAAGCACGGCCATCGATCTGAATCGGGCCGGAACGCCACTCCTAGAGATCGTCTCCGAGCCCGAACTGCATAGCGCCCAGGAGGCCGTGGCCTATCTTCGGGAGCTGCACAACCTCGTGCGCACCCTAGAAATTTGCGATGGCAACATGAACGAAGGATCCCTGCGCTGCGATGCCAACGTCTCCCTGAAGCCCGCGGGCTCGGAGACCCTAGGCACGCGGACGGAGATCAAAAACTTGAACTCCTTTCGCTTCCTCGAGCGCGCCATCACCTATGAGATTGAACGCCAGCAGCTCGTGCTTGAGGGCGGCGGTACGGTGGTGCAGGAGACCCGTCTGTACGACCCGGACCGGGACGAAACGCGCCCCATGCGCAGCAAGGAAGAGGCCGAGGATTACCGCTACTTCCCGGACCCGGACCTCTTGCCCATTGTGCTTACCGCCGAGGATCACGCAGCGGCCCGAGCGTCCCTGCCCGAGCTGCCCGCGGCGAAGCGGGCGCGCTATGAAGCGGACCTTGGACTGACGGCGAGCGAAGCCCGACTGCTCGCCTCGGAACGGAGCACGGCCGCCTATTTTGAGGCGGCCCTGGCCGCCGGGGCTCCAGCGAAGGGTGCAGCCAACTGGCTCACCGGGGAGATTGCGGCCCAGCTCAATCGCAGCGGCGGGTCCCTCGAGGCCTTCCCCATCACCCCGGCACAGCTGGCGGGGCTTCTGGCGCGCATCGATGACGGGACCCTATCCTCCAAGCTCGCGAAGACGGTTTTCGAACGCATGCTGGAAACCCGCGAGGACGCGGACGTCATCATCGAGCGGGAAGGGCTAAAGCAGGTTTCCGATGGCAGTGCCCTAGAAGCGCTCGTAGCGGAGGTCATCGAGGCAAACCCGGGACAGGTCGAACAATACCGGGCAGGG